>CAZJEK010000064.1:9378-21780 GCA_964545005.1 uncultured Pirellulaceae bacterium | reverse complement strand
TTGCCCGACGCCGTTTCCAAACGCTGCATGATGCCGTTGTCGTGAACAATGTACAGACCATCCTGGTAAATCACCGGTGTCGGAATATAGGTGCCTGTTCGGGGACGGTTCCAGACGATCAATTCGGCATTGGCATCGCTTTCAGCAGCATCGTCGTCGGCTTCGGCGCCAGCGTCTTCGGGGTCGCTGGCCGACGGATCGGCTGCCAGTTTCCCGGCCGCTCCAGGTTTGATGACCACAAATGGACGGCCACGACCACCGTTAACAAACAGATTGCCCTGGTAGGCGAATGAGCTGGAGCAGGGGGCGATCGAACAGCCGTCCAGTCGCCACAGTTCCTTGCCGTTGAGATCATAGCTGATCGCGGCACCTGGCTGCATGGTAACAATTTCGGTACGCAATTCGTTTTTCCAGATGTAAGGTGTGCTCCAACTGGATTTGGACATCATCGGCGGCTTGGGAGTCACGTCCCGTTCCGTTTTCCAACGCAGCTTGCCGGTGGCGGTATCGTAGGAAGCCAGGAATCCCTGCTGTTCATTGTCATGCTGGATCAACAACTGATCGTCAACCACGACTGGGGATGTACCCGTGCCAAATTCCATGTACATCGGCAGAGCTTCCATCTCCTGCTTCCAAAGCAGTTCTCCTTCCAGGTCATAGGCAAAGATTCCCAAGTTGCCGACATACGCAAAAACACGTTTACCATCGGAAGTTGGCGTTTCCGAAGCAAAACTGCTCTTGCGATGAATCCCTCCCGGCGGATGTCCAGTGAAAAAGTTTTTCCGCCACAGTTCCTTTCCGGATTCCAGGTCCAGACAAATCAGGAAATACTCCAGCGTAGTGTCTTCGGGCAATTGAAAATCGCGTTCCATGACTTTCTTTTCGACTTCTTCCTCGGACAAGCCTTGCTTGACCAATTCGGCGACGAATTCGTTGCTGTAATTCGTACCCGCCTGGACCGGCTTGATTTCCCCTTCCGAGACTGCCGTTGTGACGAAAACCTTATTGCCGACCACGATGGGAGACGACCAACCTCGGCCGTCCAGTTCCACCGCCCATTCAATGTTCTTTTCGGTTGACCAGCTGTCGGGCAATTGCTCATTTTCGGCGGTTGGGTTGAAGTCCGGTCCGCGGAATTGACGCCAATCGGTTTGAGCATTCGCCGAGCCAACGGTTGTCAACAGACACACACTCAAAGCGAAGCTGGTAACGAATCGGGAAGTGCGGTGGATGGGCCAGGAATCAGCGTGACTTGACATGGGGAATACTCAAGCAAAGGAATCTGTTGGGAATACGGAAGATCATATATCAGATACCCGACTGGGGCAGCTTGGTTTCAGGTTGTTAGCGAAAATACCGATTGAATGCTGCAATCGTTGCTGCTGCGGCTGAATGGGAATCGGGAAGCGGAAACGCTTCAGCACAGACGACACCATCAAATCCAATTTCCTGCAGGGCCTCAGCCACGGCCCCAAAATCGGTATGCCCCGATCCAGCTGGCCAGCGGTTGGAGTCGACAAAGTGAATGTGGTTAATCCAGTTGCCACCGGTTCGAATCGCAGCGGCCAAATTGGCTTCTTCGATGTTCATATGAAACAGATCGGCGAGGATTTTCACATTCGGGACCGACAAGGTTTCCAGAAACTCGACGGTAGCGGCAATCGTGTTCAGCAGGTTTGATTCGTAGCGATTGAGTGGTTCGTAGATCAATGTCACTCCGGCGTCACCGGCGGTTTGATCAAGTGTCTCCAGCGCCTGGCCGAGATATCCCAGCGCGGTCGGACGATCGACCGTTCCGCCCCAGCGGCCTTGCATGGAGCCAATGATAGCCGGAGCATCAAATTCAGCCCCCAGCCGGATCATTTGCTGAATAAACTCAATCGCCTGCTGTCGCCTGGATTGATCGGGGTCGGTCAGGCTGAGGCCATGTTTGACCATTCCTGCACCCGTTCCGAAAGCCGCCACCTGGCAGCCTGATTGTTCCACCAGCGATTTCAATAGCTGGCGATCGATGGTTTCAGGGCCGGGAGCAAAAATTTCAACCGCGTCAAAGCCCAGCCGAGCGGCATGGTCAAACGCATCTTCCAGACCATCCCAGAACACGAATGGACCTCCCTTGGCTTCTGGCACCAAGCTGACGGTAATGGCAGATTGAATCATGATCCCCTGTTAAACTGAATGAGTGAGTTTGAGTGTTCCCAGTTGGGAAGATTAACGATTTGAGTAACAGAGCCTATCATCGACGCATGTCCAATACAATTTCCCAGCCTACCGAGTTCCAGCAACGGGTCGCACGAATGCAGTTGGCTGGCGAAGCGTTGCAGTCTTTCCAGCTGGAAAAGCTCAACCATTTGCTGGCGACAATTTTGCCGGACAATCGATTTTATGCTGAGAAATTCCAAGCCAACTCGCCGCTTTCCTTGGACCATCTCGATCAGCTGGTAACGCTTCCGGTGACGACCAAACAGGAATTGGTTGCTGGAGCAGCCGATGCCGGACTGGCTGCCAACTTGACGTTTCCAGTTGATCAGTACTCTCGATTTCATCGCACCTCCGGTACGCGGGGCCGTCCCCTGGTGGTGTTGGACACTGAACAGGATTGGGACTGGTGGATGGAGTCGTGGCAATATGTGCTGGATTCGGCGGCCTTAAAACCAGACGATCGCGTTTTGATGGCGTTCAGTTTCGGTCCGTTCATCGGATTCTGGAGTGCCTTTGATGCCGCCATTCGGCGTCGAGCGTTGGTGATTCCCACGGGAGCAATGAGTTCCCTGGCTCGCTTGGAACTGGCGCAGTCAATGCAAGCCACGGCGTTGTTTTGCACGCCCAGTTATGCCCTGCATCTGGCGGAAGTGGCCCGGGACAACAACCTTGATCTGACATCCTCCAAGGTTTCCCGAATTGTGGTCGCCGGTGAACCGGGCGGATCGCTTCCCCAGGTTCGCGACAGAATCGAGTCCGCCTGGCAGGCCAAGGTGATTGATCACAGTGGTGCCAGTGAGGTTGGCCCCTGGGGATTTGCTGATCATCGCCAGCGCGGCGTGCACGTGAATGAAGCCGAGTTCATTGCCGAGTTCATACCTGTTGGGGCCGAGGTCGATGGTGAGGTCCCATCGCTGCGTCAGGATCAAATCGAACCTGGTCAAACCTACGAATTATTGTTGACATCGTTGGGACGAGTCGGCAGCCCGGTGATCCGCTACCGGACCGGAGACCTGGTGCGACCGGTATGGCCGGGGAAAGATCAGCCCTGTCGATTCGTGTTGCTCGATGGCGGTGTGTTGGGACGCGCCGATGACATGATGATCATTCGCGGCGTCAATGTGTTCCCCACCTCAGTTGAAAAAATCTTGCGAGGCTTCCCTGAGATTGATGAGTTTCGAATGACTGCCTATCGACAAGGTGCGATGGATCAGCTGAAAATCGATGTCGAAGATCGAGCTGGCGATGTCGGCCGCATCGAGCAGGAGCTGCAGATTCGATTGGGGTTCCGGGTGGAGGTCACCAATGTGGAACCCGGCTCGCTGCCACGATTTGAAGCCAAAGGTCAGCGATTTGTTGATCGCCGACACGAAAACTGAATACAGACCCTCTAGCGAACACCAGGAAACCATACCATGGAAGATGCGACCTTGACCGATGAACTTGTGCAGGTTTGCCGTCAGCAGTTTCCGGCATTGTCGCGGACTGAAAACGGACAGCCGGTGGTCTTTTTTGACGGACCAGCGGGGACGCAAGTACCGCGCCGCGTGGCCGACGCGATGAGCGACTACTTGCTGCACCATAACGCCAATCATGGTGGTCCGTTTGCAACCAGTCGCGAAACGGATGCGATGCTGGAAGAATCACACCGCGCCCACGCTGACTTCGTCGGTGGTGACGATGGCGACGAAATCATCTTCGGTCAGAATATGACGTCGCTGACGTTTGCGTTCTCACGAGCGCTGGCAAAAACCTGGCAAGCCGGCGACGAAATCATCGTTACGGCACTCGACCACGATGCCAATTTGACTCCTTGGGCACTGGCAGCACGCGATGCCGGCGTCAAAATGCACGTCATCGGTTATCGGCCTGATGATTGGACGCTGGATCTCGATGAGTTGGCCTCACGGCTGAATGAGCGAACCAGGTTGGTTGCCGTTGGCTGTGCTTCCAATGCGACGGGAACGATCAATCCGGTCAAGGAAGTCACTTCGATGGCCCACCAAGTCGGGGCCTTGGCGTTTCTGGATGCCGTTCACTACGGACCTCACGCGTTAGTCGATGTAAAAGACTGGGGCTGCGATGTGCTGGCTTGTTCCGATTACAAATTTTTTGGTCCCCACCTGGGAGTGATGTGGGGGCGTCGCGACTTGTTGGAGCAGCTGGAGGCATACAAAGTTCGACCTGCCAAGAACCAGTTGCCCGGCAAATGGATGACCGGGACTCAATCTCACGAGTCCATTGTCGGCGGTCGAGAGTGCATTGACTACCTGGCCGACTTGGGCCGACAGCTGGCCGGAGCCAACGCAAAATTGACCCGGCGGAAGGCATTGAAGTTGGCATTCGAAGCGATTCAAGCCTATGAACAACGCTTGTCGTTGGACTTGATGGCCGGTTTGAAGACGGTGCCCGGGTTGCAGGTGATTGGGTTGACCGAACCAGAACGTGTCAGCCAGCGGTTTCCCACCTTTTCCATTCGGCACGACCAGATCGCTCCGGCTGAATTGGCCGATCGTCTGGCCCAGGCCGGGATCTGCGTTTGGAGTGGAAACTATTACGCGTTGGAATTCAGCCAGCGGCTAGGATTTGAACCAGAAGGCATGGTTCGAATTGGCCTGGTCCACTACAACACTCCAGCCGAGATCGCGCGGCTGATCGAAACGCTGAATAAAATAATTGCGAGCTGAACGACGAATGAACGATAAGCAAGTGCCATTGGTCCCCATTGGTCTGGAAAAAACCGACGATCGAAAACTGATCATTCGCTGGCAGGATGGCGTTCAGCAGACGGTCTCGTTTCGGGCATTGCGGAACGGTTGTCAGTGCGCCCATTGTCTCGAAAAACACAAAGAGCGTGATTCGACCGCGGCGGATGGAACCGCCAAACTGTCCAACCCCTTGCCGGTGTTATCGATGGCGGAAACCCAGCCGTTGGATATCGTCAAAATGGAGCCGGCCGGCAACTACGGTTACAAGATTCGGTTTTCGGACGGCCATAGTTCCGGGATCTACTCGTTTGAACTGTTGCGCGCGTTGGCGACCGATGGCTGATATAATGAACGACTCCAGCTTCATTCGGATTTAACCTTACGGCTGTTCATGAGCTTTTCGGTTTCCTGCCAATCTTGCGGACACACTTTTCCAGAACTGGACGACTCACTGCGCGGCCAGCAAGCGCATTGTCCCTGTGGCGAGATCGTTACACTGGATGATCGCGATGCGGATCGAAAACGATCGGTGCAGCGTCAGCATTCACAATCGGATTCAACTTCCCAATCGGCCCGGCGGGCAAGATCGAAGCCATCGCAGCAGCCAGAAGCAGCGCGTAGCCGACGTACCGGACAGCGGCAGTCGCCACGGCCTCCCGCGCCCGGGCGCTCCCGATTGAAGTCGCATCCGACGCCACACACCGATGCCAAACCCAAGCCGGAAGCCGCTCCGTTGCACCCGGCCAGCGTTCACACCGACCCGCCCACCAAAGCCAAGTCTCATCCGGTTGAAACGACCCACGCGACAGAAGTCACTCGAACCGAAGACGAGCAGGCGCCGCTGATCGACGATACGTTTGCGGATCTGGACTCGATCCTGGCTGCCGGTGCCGATCAGCGACCATTGGGTACCAGCCGAGAACCGTTGAACGCTCCGAAACAAAGACCTGCTCGCAGCGGCAGGTCCAATCAGCCGCCAGTGGCTGAACCGCGAAGAACGGTTTCGACCCGCCAATCGATGCCGGATCAAGCAAATCCGGCGGCGAATTCGGTATCGCCGGGAGATCAAAAGTCAATCGCTCCCCTGTTGGGGACACTGGCGGCGGTCATGGCTTTGGTGGTCGGTTTTTCGGTGGCAACCTTGGCGTCAGTGGCGCGGTTTTCCGTGCTGGCGGAGACTCCGTTTGGCTGGATTGCGAAGCCTTTGAACGGCCTCTACCTGGGCTTTTTCGATTCCAATGCGGTCGAAGGAACCAATCGGATGTTGATGTTGTCGGTCGGTTGGTGCCTGACGGTGGTGATGGCGTTGTTGATCATTGCCATCTTCGTGATGTTCGTCCGACTTGCCGTGTATTTGCTGGCCGGGGTGCAGATCTTGGGCTGGTCCCGTTGGGTTGTGACAGGGCTGACGATCGCTGCCTTGTTTCTCGGGTTGGCCTGGTGGATGACGTTTGCAAGTTATCAGCAACAACTGATGCAGCGTTTTGAAAATCAGAATCCCGAGGCCTTTGGGATGCTCGAAGAGCCTGAGTCGACCAAGCAGTTAAGATTGGCTTATGCGGAAGAAGGCCAGTCGATTACAACGGCGTTGCTGGTGTTGGGAGGCGGCGTGCTGGTGACGCTGATCGGAGTCGGGTTGGCGCTGGGGTTGGAAGACCAGGGAGATTCGAAGGAATAGGGTTTACCACCACCGAGAGGCTGACATTTTTTGTCCAGCCGATTTGGGCGCTAACCCCGGACGAAAGATGGTTGAAGCGTAAACTTTGGAACAAGGGTGGCTAGCGCCAAAACCGCTGGGGTTGTCGGCGCAGACGTTCGCGGAGCATGTCGTCAAACTTGTAGATCCTGAACATCCTGCAAACTTCTAGTGCAGCGTCTAACTTAAAAATTGGGGTTGGCGAGTCAATCTTGCTCGAAAAACCAATCGCTAAATTGAAGTGCCAACCCCAAAATCAATACTTGACGCGGCACTAAGTGAATCTTGTCTTACGCTGTCCATTCTGAGCGAAGGGCCGAAAAACAGGACAGGATGGACAAGATTTACATGATCAACAAAATGCGTTTTGCAGAAATCTGGTGAATCAACCATGTGCAATTTCTAAACTCACGCGTCGGGATTCCTAGCGGAACTTTTTGATCAGAATAGAAGCGTTGTGGCCGCCGAATCCAAAACTGTTGCTCATCGCGTATTCGATTTCGCGTTGTTTGGGTGAGTTGGGCGTATAGTCGAGATCGCAATCCGGATCTGGAGTTTCCAGGTTAATGGTTGGAGGGACGGTCGATTCCAGGATCGCTTTGGTGGTCAGCACCAGTTCAATGCCGCCGCTGGCGCCCAGCGAATGGCCCAGTTGGCTTTTGGTGCTGCTGATGCTGAGCGTTGTTGCATGGTCGCCGAAGACACGTTTGATGGCTTGCGTTTCGGCCTTGTCGCCCAGCGGTGTGCTGGTGCCATGAGCGTTGATGTAATCGACCACATTGGCATCCACGCCAGCGTCGTCCAGCGCTGCTTGCATGGCGGCTGCGGCCCCGGTCCCGTGTTCATCCGGAGACGTGATATGGCCCGCGTCGCAGGTCGTGCCAAATCCGACGACCTCGGCCAGAATGTTCGCGCCACGAGCTTGGGCGTGTTCCAGATCTTCGAACAGCAGAATTCCGGCGCCTTCGGAAAACACAAACCCATCGCGATCGGCATCAAAGGGGCGACTGGCTTTGGTCGGATCTTCCTTGTCGGGCGAAAGTGCTTTCATGTTGGCAAACGCGGCCTGGGCCAGCGGACTCATCGCGGCCTCGGTTCCGCCGGTGACCATCAGGTCGCAGATGCCGGATTGGATCAGGGCCAGGGCATTGCCCATCGCATTGGTCGCACTTGCGCAAGCAGTCGCCACGCTGTAATTGGGCCCCCGTAAACCATAGTTGATGGCGATGTTGCCACCACCCGCGTTGAGCATCAGTTTGGGGATCGTCATCGGCGAGACGCGTCCCGGTCCCTTTTGAAACAGCCGAAACATCTGTTCGGAAATGGTGGTCATGCCGCCGATACCCGAACCGATCACACATCCGTACCGCGGTGCCTGGGCCTCGTGTTGGCGAGGGTCAAAGTTGGCGAACTTGAGAGCCTGGTCAGCGGCCACCATCGCAAACTGCGAATAGCGGTCCATTTTGTTGGCTTCCTTGGAATTCAGAACCTCAGAGGGATCCCAATCCCAGATGTCCCCGCCCATTTTGACTTTGATTTCGGAGCAATCGAACAAGCGGACTTCGTGGACGCCACTTTCACCGGCAAGGATCCGTTGCCAACAATCGTTGACGTCGCAGCTAAGTGACGTAACCAAACCCCATCCGGTGATGACCACTCGACGTTTCATGGAATGTCCTGGAACAAACTCGATTGACTACAACTGAAGCAAAACCGCAATTAAAGCAAAACCGCAGGACAACGTTTGCCATCCTGCGGGTTTGATTGGTTTCGATAAGCTGTCAGCGACAGACCGGGGCTGGATTGATATCCGGCAGATTGCCAAGACAGCAAAGGCGTCGATAGATCAGTCCGTGTTGACGCACTGAAATACCGTCCAACATCTATGCGCCGGCGCGAGATTTTTCGATGTGATCGATGGCTTCGCCGACAGTCTGGATTTTCTCGGCAGCATCTTCGGGAATGCTGATGTCGAATTCTTCTTCCAGTTCCATGACCAATTCCACGGTATCGAGCGAATCAGCACCGAGGTCATTGACGAAGTTTGACTCACGTTTGATGTTTTTTTTCTCGACGCCCAGTTGCTCGGCGACGATGTTGATGACTTGTTCTTCGACCGACGACATAGATCGGCCTCCTTTTGCAAAAATCTTCGACGAAATCAGTTACTTGATAATACCAGTCAGCGGGTGATTTTGTCACCTCTGGCAAGCACCAAAGAATAGATGATTGGATCGGAAATGGTCAAGGCAGACAATTCCAAATCCCGACTATTTTTTGCTGCGAAATTGAGAAAATTGCCCGGTTTTTGACGAAAATCGCTTCGGGTAAGCATTTCCAGCCGAACCGGGGAATCTCGGCCGGTCAAGGCAACCCGATCCGTGCTCATCAAAGCTTGCTCAGGCCGTCATTCCACCATCGACGGTCAAGACTTGACCCGTCACATACGCTGCCGCCGGACTGGCCAGAAACAGGACGCATGCCGAAACGTCATCGGGCGTTCCCATCCGTTTGGCGGGAATATTGTTGGTGATTTCTTTCAACATCGCGTCGCCCAGTTTTTCGGTCATGTCGGATTCAATAAATCCTGGGGCCACGGCGTTAACGGTGACTTTCCGTTTTGCCAGTTCCTTGGCCAGCGAACGGGTCATGCCGATCACGCCCGCTTTGGAGGCTGAGTAATTCGTTTGTCCGGCATTGCCAATCAATCCCGACACGCTGGAGATGTTGATGATCCGGCCGTATCGTTTTCGCATCATCCGCTGAACAGCCGCTCGTGAGAACAGAAATGTGCCGCGCAGGTTGACGTTGATCACGTCGTCCCACTGCTCGTCGGTCATTGCCGGCATCAGTGTGTCGCGGGTAATGCCGGCGTTGTTGACCAGAATGTGCAATCCCCCCCAGTCTTCGGCAACGGTGTCAACAATTTTTTCGATCGCTTCTTTTTGGCTGACATCGGCCGCCATGACTTCGCATTGGCCACCAGCTTCCGCAATCAGGGCTGCCGTTTGTTGCAGCTTTTCTTCGTTGCGGGCCACGAGCGCAACTTTGGCACCGTTGGCAGCCAGGGCAACGGCCATGTGACGGCCCAGACCCTGTGAGGCGCCAGTGACAATTGCGTTCTGACCCGACAGGTCGACTTTCATGGATTCAAGGCTCATTGGAAAATCCCGAGAATGTTGTTGGGGGAAGGTCGCTTTTCGCTCCGCGAAAGTTGGCTGTTCGGGGCTTTCGCGGGGAGGCAGGCATTTTTAGTCCAATTGGACTGGTTGGCGCTCAGATTGATTTGTCGCTTAACTCGTTTTCTGCAAACCGCATCTTGTTGATCATGTACATCTTGTCCATCCTGTCACTTTTTTCGGGCCTTTGCTCAGCATGGACAGCGTCCGACAAGATTTACCTGAAAGTTTAACAGGATGTTCAAGATCAACAAGATTGACAAGATGCTTACTGGTGGTCGATCCCTGAGTTTACGAATCGGGTCAACGAATAAAACTCTCGCGGAGCGAAAGGCGATAGGTTTGGGTTTAAAATGCTTGGCTGATAAACATCGCTAGGCGTCCAGGACACCGTGGCAAGGAATTTTTCGGTTGATACGTTTCAGCAATCCTCGCAGCACTCGGCCAACGCCGACTTCGTAAAACGTATCGTAGCCATCGGACAGCATGTTTTCGATCGAGTCTTGCCATAGCACGGGCCCGCAGACCTGTTTGACCAGCAATTCCCGAAACTCGTCAGGAGACTGGTGCGGTTGCGCGTCGACATTGGAATAGACTGGCAATCGGCTTTTCTGCAAGTCGACTTGTTCCAATGCCGCAGACAATTTGGGAACGGCCGATTCCATGATCGGGGTATGGAAGGCACCGGCGACAGCCAGCGGAATGGACTTCATCGCACCAGCTTCTCCAGCGACATCGGCTACCCGGTCACAGCTGGCTTGATGGCCGGAGACGGCGATATTACCTTTGCACAGCAAGTTGGCAATTTGCAAAACTTCACCATCGACTCGGGCGTTGTCGCAAACGGTTTGCGTCTGGTCGCGATCCAACCCCAATACGCTGACCATTGAACTGGGCGTTTCGTCGGCGGCGGCCTGCATTGCCTGGCCACGTTGCTGAACCAGTTTTAATCCGTCTTCAAAACTGAGGGCACCGGCAAACGCGATCGCCGTATACTCGCCCAGACTTAGTCCGGCAGCACCCTGGCACGATTCATAAACATCCGGCGAATCGGCTTTCAGTTTTTCCAACGCGGCCATACTGGTCACATACAACGCCGGTTGGCTGATCACGGTCGAGTTCAATTTCTCTTCCGGACCATTGAAACAGACATCGGCCAGGTCGTAACCGAGAATCTCGCCAGCCTGGTCAAACAATGCCTTGGCAGCCGGGAGGGTATCGTACAATTCGCGGCCCATGCCGACAGTTTGGGCGCCTTGGCCGGGAAACAAAAAGGCTGTCTTGCTCACAGTAGACGTTCGGGTTGAATCAGTTGTTTGGCAAATTGCCGAATGAAAACCAGCCCGAAATGTACGAACCGTGCGCAAAAGTGTCAACCGAACGAACCGTGTCGCGGCTGGGATCAGTCAAACAAGGTTCGCTGGTCACCTGTCGCTGTCGGAGGCTCGAAATTCAAATGTTGGTACGCTTTGGCCGTCGCGACTCGACCACGAGGTGTCCTCAGAATTAGTTCACTGCGCAACAGGAAGGGTTCGACCTCGTCTTCCAGCGTATCGGTGACGGTGTTCATGGTGGCGGCAATGGTGTTGATACCCGTCGGTCCACCCAGGCAAACCCGGATTAACGTATCCAGGTAACGGCGGTCCTGTCGATCCAATCCCAGCGAATCGATTTCGGCCATCTCAAGTGCCTTGTCGGCGACCTCCAGCGTGATTACTCCTGCGGCTTTGGATTGAGCGTAGTCGCGCACCCACCGTAGGCGGTTGTTGGCGACACGCGGCGTACTACGGCTGCGATTGGCAATTTCACGAGCCGCATCAGGTTCGATTTCGACCTTCAGTTTACGAGCATTGCCGACCACGATCTGAGTCAGGTCTTCAAGTGAATAGAACTCCAGATGTTCCCGGATCTGAAATCGATCTCGCAGCGGTCCCGTCAGCATTCCCGATCGCGTGGTCGCACCGATCAACGTAAACGGACGCAGCTTGAAGTTGTGAGTTCGTGCGTTGATGCCTTCCCCCAAAATCATGTCGATGCGAAAGTCCTCCATCGCGGTATACAGGTACTCTTCGACCGCCCGCGGGATCCGATGGATTTCATCGATAAACAAAACTTGCCGAGGCCGCAGGTTGGTCAAGCTGGGGACCAGGTCTTTGGGGGCTTTCAGGCTGGGACCAGACAGGAACTCAACCGTGACTCCCAGTTCGTTGGGAATGCAGTGAGCAAACGTCGTTTTGCCCAGGCCCGGCGGTCCATCAAACAAAACGTGCCCCAGTACTTCGTCCCGTTGCTTGGCGGCGTTGATGGCCACCAGCAATCGCTCGATGACTTCCCGTTGCCCCACCATTTCTGCCAATCGCGAGGGACGCAATTTGGGATCATCGTCTTCTGGCTGCGGGGCCGATGTCAGGATTTTCTCGCGAGTCACTTCGAAATTCACTCCATTGCCAGTTTCTGAGTCCCTGAGCATAGCCGGAAACAGGCAGGGCCGGCGGCGATCACTGCGGGGAGCGCACCAAAGTATACCAGATCCGCCAAATTCCAGTGAAGGCGAAAACTGCGGGCCAGCCGCAACCGACTATAATTGAACCCGAACAGTGCCCGGGCCTTCCGGTAA
>CAZJEK010000064.1:0-9368 GCA_964545005.1 uncultured Pirellulaceae bacterium | reverse complement strand
CGTCGCTCCTTCACGATTGTTTTGATTGATGGCCAAGTCCAACCCGACTTTGCGAACTTTGTCGCAAATTTTCGATCGCTCCGAGTCGTTGATTTATCTGGTCAGCGATGAATGCGAAGTCCTGGCCGGCAATCAGGCAACCGCCGACTGGGTGGGGGTGCCCGTCGAACAGCTGAAGGCGGCCAAACTGGAATACGCTTCTGCTCCGAGCGCTCAGCCAGCGATGCCCTGGCATGGTCTGTGTCCTCCGCCTGGGTTGTTACAGGCCGGAGCTGACCTGCACGAGGCGTTCTGGGTCTTCCGCAAACCGGACTCCAGTTCCTCGTTGGAATTCTGCCAGGCCTGCGCCATTCGAATCAATAGCCAGTCAGGAATGAACGGCATTCTGGTCGTGGCTGATGCCGGCTCCACCGTCGCTCAATTGCCCGAAGCGGAATATCAAGGCCGGGCACCGGCAGCTCAATTGCATGCCTTGCTGGCCCGCGTCCGGGAAGAGATCAAGCCACGCTTCGCGATCGAAAGCCTGGTGGGTCAGTCGCCCTTTGCCCAACGATTACGTAGGCAGGTAGATATCGCCAGCCGTTCTCGTGGCGATGTGCTGATGTATGGTCCGGTCGGTTGCGGCAAAGAACACTTGGCGCGAGCGATTCACCAATCCATCGAGTCGCACAGTGAAGCACAAGGGCGGCCGGTGGCCCTGGCTCCGATCCACTGTCCCATCGCGGATCCCCAGTTGATTCAGCAACGGATTGCGGAAGCTCGCCAGGCTGCCGACAACGATCGAGATCAGCTGCTGGTGCTGCTGTTGCTCGATGTCGACAAGTTGCCGGTTGATGCCCAGGCGGAACTGTTGGGGTTTCTGGAATTGCCCGGCATGCAAATTCAGTCGTTGGCGACTTCAGAAGTACCGTTACTGGAATTGGCACAGCAGGGAGCTTTTTCCAGCCAGTTAGCCTATCGCATCGGATCGTTGGCGATTGAGTTGTTGCCGTTGAAACACCGGCGCGAGGACATTCCCTTACTCGCGCAGGCATTGCTGGAGCGAGACAACGGTTCCCGTGAAAAGCAGTTGGCGGGCTTCAGTGATCCAGCGCTGCAGTTGCTGGTCGAATATGATTGGCCAGAGAATATGAATCAGTTGTTGGAGGTCGTCCAGCAGGCGGCGGCACGGGCCGGTGGGAGAACGATCGATATCGACGATCTGCCGGAAAGTTTTCGGCAAGCGATTCGGGCATTTCGGATTGGTCAGCCGACACGGATTTCTATCGACTTGAATCAGTATCTGGCATCGATCGAAAAGGAACTGATCGATCGAGCGATGAGAAACTGTCAGGGAAACAAGACACAGGCCGCGCGCGACCTGAACATCAGTCGTCCCAAGCTGTTGCGGCGACTGGAACAGTTGGGGCTGGAGCAATATCTTCAGAAGGTAGCGGACAAGGATTCCGATCAGGTTGATTCTTCTGCCTTTGAGGAGTTGATTGAATGAGTCGCTGGGGAGCTCAATCGCAGCAGCATGACGTTCGCTTGGCCAATCAGGCGGCAACGGTGCCGCGAGTTGTGTTGGCGCAGGCGTGGTCTGAGGAGTGGATCGCAGCGTTGGAACGCGCGTTTCCGGTTTCGCCCGCACCGACAGCGCCCAGGTTGAACTGGTTGTCGGGCTGGGAGCAGAGCCAATGGTCGGGAGTCGAATTCCAGCAGGCGTTGGTGATTGTCGAAATCTCGGCGACCGGATCGGATCGCGAATGGGAGCAGTGCTTGCGCGCAATCGTCGATCACAACAATCAGCAAACCTGGATCGCCGTCACGGCCCAGGTGTCGGTGCCGTTTCGGCACCAGTTGATCCAAGCTGGGGTCGCTGAAGTTCTGGAGGATTCCTGGCGCGTAACCAGGTTAAGACAAATCGCGGAACGACATTTCCGGCACGCTCGGGAACCCCGTTTAAGCCTGGAGCAGAAGATCTGGTTGAATTTACCCTGGGGGTAACTTTTCAAGTTGTAAATCTTGCAAATCCGACGTAGTAAACCCGGCTCGCAGGAGTGATCCTTGCTCAGTTGCTGATGGAATTCCATTGCCTCTCTTCGAAGGGCAACTCATTCGACTTTTTTCAACCCTCCCCTCGCTTTGGCTCGACCCTCCCGCAGGAGGGTGTCGACATGGCAACTTCACAGGGCTTAGCCCAGCACTGGCAGCTGCGCTTGTACTGGATTTTCGCGGGCTCGATCGACCAATGTACGGCAGAGGTTCTTGGCGATAGCTTCGAGATAAGGTGCCAGTTGCGGATCATCCAGGTTGGCACTGGTTTGGCCTTCATCTCCACGCTGTCGCATCTCCCTGTTGATTGGGATCTCACCCAGAAACGGTAGCCCTTGTTCTTCGGCATACTGTTTGGCTCCTCCTTTGCCGAAAATATCGTACTCCTTGCCGTTGTCGGGGCAGAGAAAACTGCTCATGTTTTCTACCACTCCGAGGACAGGGATTTTCACTTGACGAAACATGCCGACCGCTTTGATCGCATCGATCAATGCGACTTCCTGTGGCGTGCAGACGATCACTGCGCCCGTTAAAGGAATCATTTGCGAAAGGCTTAGCGCAACATCGCCGGTTCCAGGTGGCATGTCGATGATCAGGTAATCAAGATCTCCCCAAGCGGTATCGCGGATCATGGTCGTGACTGCCGAGTGCAACATCGGGCCGCGCCAGATCACTGCTTTTTCGGGTGGGACCATGAAGCCAATGCTAATCACCGGAATACCATCAACGAGTTTCGGTTGAATCTTGTCGTCGACTTTCGCAACTTGTCCGCGAGCCCCGGTCAGGTGCGGTACGCTCGGGCCATACACATCGGCGTCCAGGATCCCGGTTTTGCAACCAGCGCGCTTCAATGCCAGGGCCAAGTTGGTTGCGACCGTGCTTTTGCCGACTCCCCCTTTGCCTGCGGCGACAGCGATCGTCGCCTTGGCTGTCAACCCGACGCTGCCGACTGGCGAAGCAGGGCGTTCATGTTGTTCAATGACAACATTCAGCTGGTTCAGTTGTTCGCCCAGTGCGGCGGTCAATTGGCTGGTGACGGCTTCGCGAAACTCGTCGCGGATCGGCCAGGCAAACGAAGTCAAGCCAATGAACACCTCGGCGTTGCGGTTGTCGTCGACGCGGACACCGTGAATCTGCTGGTTCAGCTTCCGGCCTGTTTCCGGGTCTTGGACCTGTTTCAAGGCCGTTTGAATGGCGGTTTCCAAATCGTTGGCTGTCATATCGGTATTTGATTGTTCTGGATGCGAAGTTGGTCAGTTTTCAACCCACATAGTGTTTACATAACCTGCGGCAACGGCAAGGTGTTGATTTCACCCGTTCCTCCGCGTTGCCGTGGAAAGGCCTGAAAAACGGTGGCTCGCCGCCTGTTGGTGGCGGGGTGGCGCATAAAAAGAGGGTCGAGATGAAAAACATCCGACCCTTTCTCGTTGTTTCAATCGCAGTCTCAGGGACTACTTTTTACGCTTGGCTTTCTTGCGAGTAGCCTTTTTCTTGGTGGCTTTTTTCTTGGTAGCCTTCTTTTTGGTGGCTTTCTTTTTAGTAGCCTTTTTCTTCTTGGCTACTTTCTTTTTAGCAGCCTTCTTTTTGGTCGCTTTCTTTTTGGTGGCTTTTTTCTTGGTAGCCTTTTTCTTGGTTGTCTTCTTCTTAGCTACCTTCTTTTTAGTAGCTTTCTTCTTCGTCGCTTTCTTCTTTTTGGCCACAGGACGTCCTCCGTTAATAGACCGTGGCAAGTTTCCTCCCCAACATCCGTTTGTTGGTAACAAAGTAAACTCACCATTCGAAAATAAACCATGTAAAGGTGATGGTTCGAATGTTTAAAACAGCCTCGCAGTCTTCAGTGACCGGATGTTGGATGGCGATCAACCAATCAAGTTTGCATTCTGTTGCAGGCTTGCGTTCGTTAAACACCAGTCCTCCTGACTGTTGTGGGAATTAGTTTTAAAAAACGGGGTAAACTTTTCAATATAGTTTTAAAACTTTTCGGACTTTTTTTGAATTCGGATGAGTCTGTTTTTGCGCGCGTCGGCGACTTCGATGCCCCTTTGCAAACACAAACCTGCACTTCATCGAACACGGGTTTTGATTTGTCTGCAACAAGTTGTTAACGGTCTTGGTCCCCGCAATGAAGATTGTTGATTGATGCGCTTTGATTCAGCGTTTTGCCAGTGCGCTCAATCAAGTTGACTCGATCCATTGACGGCTGCCATGGACAGGACGTTGTTGTCTTGTGGTTGCGCTTTTGTAACGGTTTTTTCAAGGAAAAAACGGAAAACAAGTTTCCTGTTTCGTTACTCGTCGCGGTTGGCAACACAATTCTGAAAACTGCTCGGGCGGCGTTGGGAAGGCAGCTTCGAACAAGCTGACGTTGACTGCTCGTGAGTGATGCGAAAAAAACGCCCCGGTGACAAGTTGCTGATAAAAAAAACGTGACAGGTTGGTGCCGTTGACTCACCGGCGCCGCGCGTGTGAAACGTCTGTTTCGAGTTGCGAAAAAAAAATTCGGAATTTCAAAAAAAGTTGCCGCTAAACTGCCGTGGGAACACAAAAAGTTCGTTTCGCAACTCTCGTCGCACCTGTTAACTAATCGCGCTGGAGAGGTCCGCAATGTCAAACCTGTCGTCGCAACGTTGGTTGGTGAATGTTGAAAACGAATTACCAGGACGGGCCGGTTGGTTGGATTCGCTGGAAGTTGGTGTAAGCGATGTAGCCGAAAAACAGCGCCAGAAATGGTTCGCTTTTGAGCAACGCAAACACCGCGATCATGCCAGCCACGGCCATCGACAGGATTAACGAATTCCGAAACCCGTCCCGGGGATCCATTTTGCTCATGAATTGCCCGGCGATTTGGCCACCATCGAGCGGATACACGGGCAGTAGATTGAACAGATTCAAGAAGATGTTCAGCAGGATGCCCCCGAAAAACAGGGCCCGGATGGACTGGTTGTCGGCCCAAATGGTTTCGCGAAAGTCAATCAATGGAATGGGAATGAAGATCCAGCCCAAAAAGATCTTGCCGCCCATCGCCAGTCCGATCAAAACAAACACGCCGGCCAACAATAAACCGGCCAACGGCCCTGCAAACGAAATGAACATTCGCTGGTTCTGGGTCAGGGACGCCGATCGCTGGGACCATGCGCCTGTATCGGGGATCGCCAAGCCACCCATCCAGTAAAGAACGATTCGCGATGGTTGCTTAAACAGTTGGAACGCCAACGAGTGTCCCAGTTCGTGGATGAGCACCGAAACGAAGAATAAAGCGACCACGATCAAGTATCCGACCCCGGGATTATCAAACCCGGCCGCCATTCCTCGACCCAGCAAAATCGGTAGCACAAAAAACAGCGGATGAACTCGGACCGGGAATCCGAACAGGGAAAAGTTGATGTCGTAGTCGGTTCGTCGAGGTTCGCTAAGCAACACAGTTGAACTCCAAGCGGGTTCGGCAACAGATGGCAATCCAGTGGTCTGTCACGGTTCAATGCAGGGGTGGGGAAATCGGCCGACTTCGAAATTGCAGTTCCAATCGATTTGCCAACCCTAAAAACCAATCCTGACAAACCACTAGATTGTAGCGTTCATCGAAGAGGCTGACATTTGTTGTCATCGCCAAAAGTAGCTTGGGCATTGGCCCGAGTCCGCAAGGTTTCACCAACATTGGGTATTCCTCTGCGATCACGGCCGAATCGGCCATGCTACATAACTTTTGCGGAGGCCAAGTTCAGGCACTGCGACGTTGTTGCTCATTAACCGGCGAATCAAATGGAACCTGCTGTACCCCGGCAAGGGCTGCCAAAATGTAACCAGCGGCGCGTTGAGTCGCCCCGGGTTGGGCATACTTTTGGGCGAGCGCGTCCAGTTGCTGCTGGTTTTGCTGGCGGGCATGCTGGTCGGTCAACCATTTCACGACCCGGTCGGCGATGGCGCCCGACGGATCGCCCGTTGTCAAATATTCGGGCATTGGAATCGGTTCGGCGTCGGCGGCATCAGGGTCGTAAGGGCCCCACGTTCGTTTACGGATATCCGGCGTCGCGATCAGGTTAACCAGGGTGATGTACTTGGCTCGTAACAGGATCGCCTGGAGCCACATGGCCCAGCGTTTGATTTTGAACACGATCACGGTCGGTTTGCGATGATGTAGCAGTTCCATGGAAACCGATCCGCTGCAGGCGACACAAACGTCGGCCGCTCGCATCAACTCAGGGGTGCGATCCACTTCGATGGCGATCGCGGGATCCTGGTTTTGGTCCTGCGCAAAGGCCTGTTGCTTGACGTTGTAAGTCGCCACGGCGATCTGGCATTCGGGGACTCGCTGGCGAACCTCGCGGGCGACCGACAACAGAATGGGCAGTACCGATTCAACTTCCGAATCACGCGAACCGGGCAACAGGGTCACTCTTGGTTGTCTTCGACCATCTTCGCCTGTCGCCAACAACGATTGCAGGTATCGGTCGTCATAGGTTTGCTGGGCCAGTTGATCGAAATAAGGGTGCCCAACATAAGTTGCGTGGCAATTCCGTTCACCGAACCATTCGACTTCAAATGGAAGCTTGCACAAAACGTGGTCAACCAGCCTGCGGATTTTGCGCACCCGCCAGGGGGCCCAGGCCCAGACCTGCGGAACGCCGTAATAGAACACCGGAATCCCATGTCGCTTGGCTTTGCGGGCGATCCACCAGTTGAAGCCTGGATAGTCAATCAGGACCACCGCATCGACCGGGTGGCTGGCAAAGTATTGGTCGGCTTGACCAATCAATCTAAAGAAGAATCGCAGGTTTTTCAGAACCGCACCGATGAACATCACGGCCATGGTTGTCAGTTCAAAATGCAACTCACAACCGGCCTCGCGCATTTTGGGGCCGCCAAAACCAACGCACGTGACGTCGGTCTGAGACTTGAGGTTGCGAATCAGGTTCGCTCCATGAAGATCGCCGCTCGGTTCACCGACCGAGAAAAAGATACGCATCTGACATCCCTGTCATGATTTGGTTGACCGGGCAATTATGTCAGGTTGGCAAATTTGGGAAAAGACCGTTCTGAGCTGCCATCAAATGAACGACTAAAAAGAGAAAAACCGCAGAGTCGCAGAGAACTCTGCGTCTCAGCGGTTGGGGCTTCACGCTAGATTGCATGACATCCTCAAGTAGTCCAGGCAGGCCGAATCATCACCCCACAACTTGCCCCATCAACTCCAGGTAGCGCTGATAGCTTTGCTGGTAAACCTTGACCGCGTCAGGCTGGGGGACGAATCGAGTCGCATTGCCATCATCATGTTGTTGGAGGAATTCATCCCAGGCGGGGCGGTGGTCCAACGTGCGGTATTTGGCCAACAGTGCCGCACCCCACGCACAACCTTCATCCGCGTCCGCCAATAACCTGACAGGCGTGTCAAATACATCGGCCAGGACCTGCCCCAGTTCAGGCGTCCTGGTCAATCCACCCGAGAGCACCAGTTCAGTCCGAGGATAACCCTGTTGATCAAGCACTTCACTGCCTTTGCGAAGATTGAACATCGTAGCCAGCAACGCGGCTTTGACGGCGTTCCCCGGTTTCGCATTGGAAGAGTTGATGCCGAACAGTAACGCTTTGCCGCCGGAAGTAACCCCCAGTCCCGGTTCGTCATCCATAAAAGGCAGGGCCAACATCCCACCACAATCAGGATCCGCTTGAACGACCTGCGGCATGATCGAACCGAACGCGTCCGCTGTTTCGCCAGGCAACGCCTGCCCGAACATCTCGACGACGGTATTCATGTAAGTCGTGCCATTGCGAAGCCAGACCATATTGATCGGCTTGCCATCGGGCGCGCAGAAATGATCCACCGCATCGCTGACTCCTGCGAAGCCGCGGTCGCCAACCGAGTTCGCGCAAACCGATGTCCCAAAGCTGACCGAGACCATGCCTGCACCGCCAATCAACGATCCAGCCAATGACGCTGGTTGGTCGCCTTCGGCGGGTGCCACCGGAATACCAGCCTGTAAACCCAGTGCCTGGGCAGCTGTCTCGGTAAGTTGTCCCGCATCATCGCCGGCCACGCGGACTTCGGGTAACAGTTCTTTCAGCGAACAGGTCGCTCCCAGTTCACTGGCCAACGCGTCAAACTGTTTCATCCGCTGGGCATCATAGCCCAACGTCTGTTGGTCGATAGGAAACATTCCCGACGCGTCACCGATCCCGAGGTGATAGGTCCCCGTCAGGTAGTACGCAATCCAACCACCGGGCGTGGTGATACGGCTGGTCTGGGCGGCAACCTCGGGCCGATGTTGCAACGTCCACAGCCAGCGAGCGGCAGTGATTCGTTTGGGCATTTTCGTACCCAGCAGGTCGGTCAGCTGCTGGCCCTGTTCGTCGTTTCTGGCATCGCACCACAACCTGGCTGGCTGCAACGGTTGGTTGTCTTTGTCAATCAACACTTCGCCATGCATCTGACCGGAGATTCCGATGGACGCAACCTCTGGGGTGGAATCCAGCCGGGAATGAAGTTGTTTGACAGCCGCAATCAATGCGTCAATCCAATCCGCTGGGCGTTGTTCGTAGCATCCTTCCTCCAGGTCCGGGCACATTTCGTATCCCGCTTCACCAGTCGCCAGGACCTTCATCGATTCATCCGTCAGAACGACGGAAAGGCCTTGCGTTCCAACATCAATGCCCAAAAAACCGCGAGTTGCCATTTTGATTCTCATCCCTTCGGATACAGTTTGTTAGACGAACAGCATATCAAAAAACGAAACCCGTTGGCGACCAATGCAAACCCAACCGATTGAAGTTGAATTCAAGTTTCCTGTGACCGATCTTGCCCAGACTCGAACCGAGGTGATTGCGCTGGGGGGGCAGGTGATCGGGAAGGTCGAGCAGTCCGATGAATATTTGAATGATCCCGTGCGAGATTTTGCCAAACAAGACAAGGCCTTACGGATTCGACAGGTCGATGGCCGATACGGTTTGACCTTCAAGGGCCCCAATCTGGATCCTACGGCAAAAATTCGCACCGAAATTGAAACCGACTTGCAGGATCAGCAAACGGCCGATCAAATCCGCGCGACTTTCCTGGGGATCGGTTTTTTTTCGGTTGCGGTGGTAGCCAAGCAACGGGAAAAGCTAACACTGGAGTGGCAAGGGTACGTCGTGCAAGTCTGTCTGGATGATGTCGCCGAAGTTGGGCAGTTCGTTGAACTGGAGTTGGTTGTGGCTGATCTGCAAGCCATGTCTGCGGCCAAACAAGCGTTACAACAGCTGGCCGAGGAACTGAAGTTGACCGACGCAACTCGTACCAGTTACCTGGAAATGCTGTTGCGGAATCGAGGCCAGCTGTAAGGGGGATTGGAAAACTGCTGGGC
>CAZJEK010000063.1:3937-21805 GCA_964545005.1 uncultured Pirellulaceae bacterium | reverse complement strand
TGCCCGATCGCAATACAAGACCGCTTTCCCGTGAACGGCAATCAGGCACTCTCGTGCTGGTGCAAGACGGTTAACGCCAACGAAACCAGCTTTTCTGGTTGAATTGGTTTTTCCAGAAACTCCTTGACGCCCAGCATTTTCGCGTACTCTCGGTGTCGACCACCTTCATGCTCACTCATCATGATGATGGGGCACTGGAGATCACTCGCGTAGCGAAGATGTTCCACGACCAGGTAGCCGCTGCGACGAGGCATTCGGGTGTCGAGCAAGATGAGATCGGGCTGCTTGACCAACGCCAAAGCCAAGCCGGCATTGCCATCGTACGCTGTCAAGACTTCAAACTCGGCGTGGTCGAATGAGTCGGCCACGGCTTGGCAAAAACCGTAGTCGTCGTCGACGATCAGGACGATTTTGCGACCTCGTGCCTGATCTGAGTTGACCCCGTTCATCGCTCTACCACCTTCGGGCTGCTGCAAATTGGAGGAGTTCGCAAACTGCAGATTGCCATCAAAATTTCTTGGCCGTGAAATATCGTTCATCTTGCCTGTACCTGTTTACTTGCTGGTCGCTATCGGTCCCATCCGATCAATCATAGTTACCGTGGGACACACGTTTGACATCCGCTGGTTCGATAAAAGGGTCGTTCTGATTCGGACTAGCGCTGTAATTATTTCCGCCTCGCCTCGATCCGCCCATCTGCTAAATCTCAATTTGCGTTCCAACGCATTGAAGACAGCCCTGGCCTTGGTAATCTTTACTACCAACGCCAAACGACTCGCCAAGGCCGCGAAAAAGCGTGGCTAACTGATCGACGTCAGTTCAGGCAACTCCTTTCAAGGATTTATCGCAACCTGATGTTGGTCGGAAAATCATCCCGGTGGAATGCTCAATCGCAGCGACGCGAACTGGAACCGCTCAACGTGCCAGCCTGACTAACGGTATCTCTGTACCGCCATTCAATCAAGTGATGCCGGTGTCGGTTTCCCGAAGCATCTTGATCCAGAACTCAACTGGTCTATTGTTTCAACCAAACCAGCTTCGACAGGACACGCTTTTCGGTTACCAGAGAGATCAATTGCGCTGTGTTTTCCGCTTCAAACTTTTTTATCACCCGAGCCCGAATGCGTTCGACGGCGCGTTCTGAGATGTGCAGTTCCTTGGCAATCGACTTGTTAAGCCGACCGTCAAGAACGCGTTCGACAACATAACCTTCTCGCTCAGTTAGCCGACTGGACAGTTCGTTAAGATACTCGAGTCGGTTGCGTGACTCCTGTTGAGCGACGTACAAATCAGTGATGTCGTGCGCGACCCCATGATTCGCAATCACCCTGCCGTTCTCGTCTGTCTCGCCATAGGTGACAATTCGCAGGACGCGGATGTTGCGGTTGCGGTCATGAACCATCCGAATATGCTCATGTTGACCGTCCCCATTGAACCGTCGTTCGGCCCAGTCCTGAACGTCTTTGTTTTGTGGACTCGCGGCATCCAGAAATTCCGTGTAGTAACGACCCACGATCTGGTTCGGCTTGTAGCCCAGGACGATTTCGACCGACGGACTGACGTACGTCACGATCGATTGGGAATTATTCGAAAAACGAAAGGAGGGAGCAGAAAAAACCCCCATTCCAGGGGAGACAGCGGCCTGCTCAAAGCTTTTTTTATGGAAATTCATTGTGCCCGAATCTGAATAGGATTAAATCAGTGTCGTCCAGCAAGCCGTTTGGGCTGCCACTAGAATAGGCAGTTCACCGGCCGGTAATTACGGACTTCCGGCTTTTTTTCAGATTTTTCTGACCATCGACATGGCTGCGAATCGCGACCGAGGATTCCAGCGCCCAGCTAAGGGCCTGACCGTGAGCCAACCCACTCGTTTAACGCTTCTGGATTAACTCAAAGCTACCTACAGCAGTGACCGTTGGAACGAATTCTTTGCCGCATACGGCAATTTACTACGACGTTGGCTGGTCTCGAGACAGGTCCCAGCTGCTGATGCCGATGACATCCAGCAGGAAACGATCATGGTGGTGATGCGGGAATTGCCTGGCTTTAAACACAGTGGAAATCCCGGTGCGTTCCGAAATTGGCTGAAGAAAATTCTCGCCAATCGAATCCGCGAATCGCACCGCAAACGTGCTTCCAGCAAAGAAATTTTCCAATTGGACTTGCTTGCAGATCAACTGGAAGACGAGCACACGGTGGTGTCAGTTGAATTCCAACGCGAACACGATCGATTCCTGCTGGATGAATTACTCAAACAGGCTGAAAAAAAATTTACCCCCGAACGCGTTCAACTGTTTCGACAGTTGGTATTGGATCAGGTCTCCATCGAGGTCCTCGCACAACGCTATTCCCTGTCGACTGGAGCCATTCGAGTCCAACAGCATCGGATCCTCCGTTGGCTGAAAGATGTTGGCAGTGGACTGTTGGAGGTTGCCCCGTGATCACTCCGGATCGCTCTCGGGTGCTCGAGCCTCGACGTCGGTCACTTCGCTGGCTCGAATGGTACTGACAATCCGAATACTGTTGTCGGTGGCAACAGGGCTCAGCCGAATCCCCAGCTTGAATTGAGTTCCGTCTTGGCGACGCCCCATCAATTTGTCGCGAATCAACAGAGGCTTTGCCAGTGGGTTTTGACGGAACGTTGCGAAGAAATGAGCCAGGGGCCGGTGGTACCGTTTCGGAATCAATACATCGATCAGTTGCCCAATCAGATCTGACTCAGCCCAGCCAAACAATTGACAGGCTTTCTGATTGACCCGGTGGATGGTCCGATCAAGATTGACAACCACAATCGCTTCCGGTGTCGCTTCCAACAGATTTTGAAACTCATTTCTGCGTCGTACTAAAACGTCAATGTCTCTGCCGATCGCAACCATCGTTCCTTCGTCCAGCAGAGGAGTTGCCGACCAGGAGAACCAGCGATAGCTTCCGTCCTGCGCACGGACACGCAGTTCCTTGCCGTTGACCGATTGGCCTCGTTTCAAAAGATCAAGAACTGATTGATTGTCACCTTTATCATCAGGATGAACCAGGTGGCCCGGATTCGTTCCGACCAATTCATCAGCGGCCCACCCCAGAAGTTTGCTCCAAGTCGAGTTGGCCCATTCGATGGCCGGGGTGCGGTTAAACACAACCATCAAATCAGAAGACAGCTCAAACAATTTCTGTCGCGCCAAGTCGATTTGGCGTTGAGCGGTCGTTTCATTCAACCAGTTTTCAACGGCACTGGCGAATTCTCGCGCCGATTGAAAACGGCGTCTCTTGTCTTTGGACAATCCTTTCAGGCAAATCCGGTTGAGTTCGTCGGGTACAGCTGGATTCAATTCTTTGGGACCAATCAGTTTTCCACTTCGTACCGATTCCATCATGCTTTCGGCGTCTTCGGCCACATACGGGGTACGGCACGTCAGGATCTCAAACAGCATGGCCGCCAACGCGTAGGTATCGGTCCGTTGATCGATCGCATCGACATCACCCCGCGCCTGTTCGGGTGCCATGAAAGCTGGCGTTCCCAACCGCACGCCATCCCGCGTCCGTCGGGTCACGTCCACGCCAGTTTCCTGTTCCGCTTGGCCAAATACCGACTCCCCACGCAACGACGCGAGATTGGGTTCTCCATACCGCTTGGCCAATCCCCAATCGACGACCGTCACTTGCCCATAAATACCGACAATTACATTGTCGCTTTTAATATCACGATGCAGGACATGCTGGGAATGAGCGAATGCAATCGCCTGCGCCACGCTGACCCAAACCCTTACCAATTCAAATCGGTCACCTCGATCGTGCCCGGCGTGAATGGAGTAGTGCAACTCGTGAATCAGTTCGGTCAGGGTTTTTCCCAGCACCAAGGACATCGCGTAATAACTTCGCGGTCCGTCCTCGACCAGGTCCAGAATATGTACGATCGAGGGGTGATTGAGTTGAGCCGTTACCCGAGCTTCGTAGATAAATCGCTGTTGAACCATATCCAAATGACAGGTCTTCGGGCGCAACCGTTTCACGGCCACGTCACGCCCCAACAACTGATCGCGAGCCAGCCAGATTTCGCCGATTCCGCCGAGCCGCAACAGCGATTTTAATCGCCATCGATCCGTGCCGGTGCTACCCGGCAAAACCCGTTCTTCCCGCTTTGGTACAACCACCCGTTCGTCGACTAACGTTTGGGTAGCACTCCGGAAAGTAGCCAGATTTTGCAGCCGTTTCATACAGGGCAGGTCATCTGGCCCCAACGATTCCAGTAATGAAGCACATTGTTGACATTGCTCCAGATGACTCTCAATCCCCAACCGGGACTCTGGCGGGCTGGAAAAATTCAGCCAGTCACGAAGCTGGTCGGAAGTGAGATGAGAACCGGACAACTGGTTTTCCCTCGGCGCGATTTAATGATGCATGTGATCATGTCCGAACAGTTTCGATTTGGGATCGGCTCCGGAAAGGATGTAGGCCATCAAATCAATGATCTCTTCTCGAGATAACTTGTCGACCATTCCTTCGGGCATCTGCGAGACGTCGGAAACCTTGATCAAATCAATATCGTCTTTGTTGATCACGGTTTCCTTGTCTTTCGCCAATGGATCGACAATCAATTTGATTTGATCATCGTTTTCTTCGGTGATGGTGCCGGTAATCACTTCGCCGCTAAACAGCAGAATCTGCCGCGAAGCGTACTTTTCGTCAATCTTGGCCGAAGGCTCAATAATCGACCGAAGGATGTGTGCGGCCGTTTTTTTGTCGCCCTCGAGCTTGGCAAGATCAGGTCCAAAGTTGACTCCTTCACCGCCAAATTGATGGCAGGCGATACAGTTGGCCGCCTTGAAGGACGCTTTACCAACTTCAAACGATCGTCCCATTGGCATCTTCACGTCTTCAATCAGATCGTCATAAGTCCATTGTTGACCGCGGGAGTTTTGCTCCAGCAGCTCATCCTTGATCGGCAAATCCAACGTCGCCAGGTAGCCTTCGGGATCAGCCTGATAGGATTCGAAACTGGGTACGACATACAGTGCACCGTGCATCCTCCGCCAGTGCCCCGGGTAGGTGCAGACATAGGGATAAACGCCAGGCTGTTCTGGCACATCGAACGTGATCGCCTGTTCCTGACCGGGCTGCAACAGTTTACTGCCCAGCAAGATTTTATCGCTGACCGGAATGTAGCCGCGGGTCGCAGCATCTTCATCTTTCGCGGTTGCCTCTGCCAATTCGCCGACTTCAGCCATCGCCCCAGGTTGGGCAATCGCAAAGTTATGCGGCATGGAATCGACGTTTGAGAATCGAAATTCAACCGTACCGCCAGCTTCAACGACCAGGACTTCCTTGTCAAAAATCATTCGGTGCGGGACGGTTCCGATCGCAATCACCCGCACATCCAAATTCTTCAGCCGATCCAACACTGCCTGTTCGTCGGTGTCGTCCAGTGTTCCCGCCAATGCCTTGGCCAAATTCATGGCATCCATCGCCGGAGGGCTGGTACGGTACCGGGCCGGCATGGCACTGAGGTAACCGACGGTATTATTTAACAGGGTTCCTACATCGGACGCGTTCCAGTTGGCAGGATCAATCTTGCTGAGCGCCGTAATGGCTGACGCCTGATTACGTCCCAGTGCCACCAGGGATGACAACGCTTTGAACTTGGCAAGTTCATTTCCCGGCACCGTCGATAACGCTCGCACCGCAATGTCGTGGATATTTTCTCCAGAACCAACCACCAGCCGTTCGACAGGAATCGGCTGCCGCTTGAATCCAGGCCCCTTCCAGGCCACCTTCAAGCCATTGCCACCGGACGAGTTAAAGTAGTTCACACGAATCGAGTGCTGGCCCTCGGTTAATCGAACCGTACCAGTGGCTTCTTTCATGCCGTGGTCGCCATCATTGTTAACGACAACATTGCCATCAATGTACAGCCTGGAGCCATCATCGGAGGCGAGGAAAAACTGGTAATTGCCAGCTTTGGAAATGACCAGGTTCGATCGGAAAATATTGACGAACTGGTCTCGCGTCTGACCCTCTGGAACCATCAACTGAAACTTGTCGACAATGCGAGATTCCAGGACCTCACGCTGATCAATCGTTTCGCTGTCCGCGGTCTTGGTATGCGGAGTGAAGTAGCTGGCCTGGATTCCGTTTTGCTGTCCCGGTTGATGGGGTGCTTCCTCCATCGAGCTGGGCAGGTCAAAAATCAAGGGCTCAACTTTGGAATACACCTGGCCGCGGACCTTGACATCCACCTGTGGCACTGCCAGCAGGAACTCTTTCAGTCGATCCTTATTTTGAGTCGCCGCCAGGAACGGATCGTCCGGACCAGCGATTGAGATCCAGTTGGCGAAACCGACTTGCCGCAAGTCACTGGTCGCACCTTCGGTCGCCAGTGTTTTGACTTGCTGTTGATAGTCCTTTAAGCTGGACATCGGCTGTTTCGCCAATAGCTGCCCCAAGCCTGCCAGGTTGGCTGATTGAGCATCGGTTTGGGCGTTGATCGTTTCCAGCAATAATTGCACGGGCGGTTGATTGGTCAGTTTGGACAATCCCTGCAACGCCTGATCCAGCTGAGCAACCGTCGCGTCGGTTCTTGCCAACACGGTTCGATAAACATCTTCGGCTGGTTTCAGCTTGAGAATGTCAGCTGGGGAACCATTGACCAGCGTATACGCTCGAGCTGCCGCCGAAGGCTGTCCGTCTGCGAGCAGCCCCGCCAGACGAGAGCCGATCTTCATTTCTTTTTCTGCATATTTGAGCACCGTCTTCATCTCTGGATCGAGTTCCCGCACACCCGCTTCAAAGACGGCCTCGAAGGCGGCGCTGTCGTCAAATCCGACCGCCGCCTTGACGGCTTCGGCTCGAACCAATGCCTCGGGATCCCGAGCGGCTTGCAGCAACAATGCTTGCCAGCCTTCGACTTTGCCAGCCCAGTGACCGAGCGTACGGATCGCTGCGGCGCGAACACGAGGCTCCTGAGCCTGGAACGTTTTTTCGATCAGCGGAAAATTGGGAACTCGATGTTCTTCGTGAACCCACAGACACTCGAGTAACGCCTGAGCTTCGTCCCGATCAGCATTGGATTTTGAAGGGTCCAGTTGGCTGGAAAACTTGGTGACCGCATCGACGACTTCTCGAGTCGGCCGACCGCTTAATTCCAAGCGAGCGCGATAACGCGTTCCATTTTCATAAGCGAAAAAGTTTTCCAGCACCTCTGCGATCGGTTTGCCCACCATTTTGGCAGGTTTGACCAAGGGCCGATGCTGGTGCGTAATCCGGTACACGCGACCATGGGAATGGTCGCGGTTGGGGTCACGCATGTTGTGCTGCATGTGGCCAATCAACGCGTTGTGCCAATCGCAAATATACATCGCGCCGTCGCCACCAATCTCAAAATCGCTGGGACGGAAGTTCGGATCGGAGGAATGAACAATGGGGTCAATTTCGGTGCAGGTAATGTCGGCACCGTTGTATTGAACCTCGTGTTGCAGGACTCCCAGGAATCCGATCACATTCAAGATCAAAAAGTTGTTGTTCATTTCCGGCGGGAAGTGACTACTGGAAATGATTCCGTTGGCCGGCACAGGGCGAACACGCTTGGTAAACCACTGCTTGTTGCCGACGCCTTTGCCAATATTGATGTAGCTTCCCGTTCCCGATGTTCCGTCATTGGCAAACTGGTAACCCCAGCGGTCAACCACATCGCCATGCGGGTTGGGGCCGATCGGGAAATGGAAATCGACCTCAAATGTCCGCGGATTAAACCGGTGAACCCCCGAGACCCGGCTGCGATAGGTTTGAGTCGGAGTTTCAAAGTTGGCAACGTTGAAGATTCCGCGCGAGAAATGAAGCCAGCCATCGGTGCCAACCAATAATGCGTTGGCCGAGTGGTGGGTATCGGCGGAAGAGATACCCTGCAACATCCGAATCTTGACGTCGGCTTTATCGTCGCCGTCGGTATCCTTCAGGAACCAGATTTCCGGCGGTGCGGCGACCAGAATGCCGCCCCCCCAAAATTCGAAACCCGTCACGCTGTTCAATTCGTCGGCAAAGATTTTCGCCTCATCAGCCACGCCGTCGCCATCCTCATCAGGCAGGATCATGATGCAGTCTTTTCGCTGCCGAGTCGGATTCCAGTGCGGATACGACTCCCTGCAAGCCACCCACAACCGACTGTCCGGATCGACCGCCATCTGCACCGGGTTAACCAGCCGAGGAAACATCTCTTCCGAAGCGAACACGTTGACTTGCAGGTCTTCGTGAATCGTCATGCGGGAAATGGCTTCTTCCGGCCCCAGGTATGGGAACCCTCCGTCCTCCAAGGGCCCCTGCTTATTGCGTTTAACGGTCAGTTCTTCGGGAATGTTGTCGTCTTTAACTTCCAGGTCACCGCCAGCCGCGACCGCCCAAACTCGCCGGTCACGATTAGCCGTCATCACGTCGAAAATCTCCATTTCGCGCTTCATCACGTCGGCATTGGTTTGGCCAAACCACTCCAATTTGGATCGACCACCGAACACGTTGTAACCATCCACGACTCGGTAACGACTAAACCAGTAATAGTTTTTTTCCTCTACCGCTTTATGCAATTTTGCGATTGCATCGTCAGCCGGAACGGCTTGTCCCGGAAACAGCTGGGGAACCAAAGCCTGGGCCAGCACCTGGTTGCCGTAATCGTTCAAGTGAACTCCGTTCATGGTTAACGGCTGCTCGGATTGCCGATACAACTGGGCCGTCAGCTTGAACAAATCAACGAACGTGACGTTTTGAGCGGCACATATTTTTTCCATTGCCGCGGTGTAAATTTCCAGCTTGGCGTTGTTTTCACCGCCATCGGGCAAGTTAGGCGATTTCAGGTTCTCGTGAGCGATGGGAGAAAACACAACCAGTCGCGGTGCCGATTCACCGTTGTACTGCTGGGCTTTCATTTGCTCGAGCATCTGATCCAGGTCCTGCTCAAACTTTTCCAGACCGGCCTCGCCTCGTAACGCTTCGTTGTATCCGAAAAAACAGAACACAACGTCGGCTTCGCATTTGGTTAGCCATTGATCCGGCGAGCCAAAGTTATCGCTCCTGGGACGCTGTGCCACTTCGTCGGCCGCGAACCCCAGGTTGCGAAACGTCAATTTGTGGTCAGGATGCAAGGCGTGAATGTAGGTTTCCAGCCACGGGTAATGCTGCATCCGATCGGCCAGCGTGTTGCCGATATAGCAAATGTGATCGTCAGGTTTAAGTTGCAATGCCGACTGGGCCGATGCGGTGGGCGCAACCAGAAAACAGCTGGCCAATAGCATCATCGTGCCGCAGAGGGCTCCAAAACCAAACTTGCCGGTCGAAATTCGAAATCGCATATCTCGTGTCGCCTGAGGTGGAAGTTGAGTGGTTGCACCCGGTTGGAAACCCCACTCGCTCACGAGAATAACATCGCAGCTGAGTTTGTCCGCCTGAACGCCGGCGTTTGATTTCCAAGTTATGCTGGTGCAACTTCTGGGGTTGGAAGTCGTTGGGCAGCAAGTTACCTTCCCGCCGACTTTCATTCTAAACCAACCCGCCACCGCTTTCACCACCCACCAGCCATCAGTTTGCGGATTCGACCAATGTCACTCCCAGCAACCACCGGGATCATTTTTTTAACCGCTCGATCGCCGTGGAATAAAACTCTGCTTCCTCTTTGAAACCGTGTTTTCGGCAAAGTTCCAGCAGTTTTTGGTATCGTTCCGACGGCTCGCTGCCAGTCGCCCAACAGATTTTGGCAACGCATTGTGAACACAGATGCATCGGCTGAGAATCCGATTCGACCAACGAATTACTGCCTTGCATGCAACACCGCGCGTGGGTGCAATGCAAAATCGAAAACATGTGACCGGTTTCATGAGCGGCCAGATGAATGGTCCGTTGCAAACAGGCGCGATAGTCCCGCTCACTTTTTGCCGGATCACCGAATCGATTTAGCGACCAGACTCCGACTCGGTCACGATATGAAGCGTATCCAAACACGAAATTCCAGCCTTCCCCCGGCCAGAGGTCTTGGTTGGTCAACCCGATCGTAGCAAACGCATCGCGAGGTAGATCCGGAGCCAGGGTTTTTTCCAACACATAGGGGGCCAACCACTGTTCGGTGCCGTCACCACGATCCCGACGTGCCGACTCAGGCAACACGGGATCGGTAATTGCAGCCAGCGATTCCACAGGGCACTGAAAAAACGCTGCCAAGTATTCGCTGGTCGCGGTGACAATTTCGGCTTCCGTTTCCGTCAGTTTCCCCAGCGGCTGCACGTACAGGGTTTTTCGTTGGCGAGTCAGCGCATTGGGCCGAATCCGGACATATTGGGCAAATGTCTGGCCCGCTTCTTCATGATTGGCCAACCAGTCACCTGGCCGAACCTCCGGCAATTCATCATCCAAACCCCGGAGTTGCTTGATCGCACGTTTGGCCTGACTGAGCGAGATCTGGCCAGCTGCCGATTCCAGCGTCAGGGACGACAAACACAGGCACAGCAGAGAAAATCCTAATCGGATCGAACGGCTCATTTTTATCCCGGGAAAGATGTAAACGAAACGATGTTGATTTCCACAAGTCACAAGTTGAATCTTACAACCGCAAGTTGCAGAGTTCACGGAGCAAACTTCGGAATGTCGGTGGCTAGCGTCAAAACCGCTGGACACGATCGTGAGAGGTAGCTTGGGCCATTGGCCCGAGTCGGCAGGGTTTTCACCAACATTATGTATTCTTCTGCGATCACGGCCGAATCGGCCATGCTACGTAACTCTCGCGGAACAAAACGCCAGCCTGCTAGCACCCAGCCTGGTAAATTTTGAGGATTAGCCAAAGTTTGCCGGCTGCTGGGTCGATAGGAACATTGTCAGTGCGATCGATGCGCGGGCTTTCGTTGAATGCTTCGCAAAAACCGCACGAACCGGGGGGTTCAAGTGACAGGGTTGACGCCTGTCAAAACGCATTCGTGGCTTGCTGCGAGCCACGAAGCGTTTTTTATCACACTTCAGGATGAAGTCCGATGAAACAAATCCCCTTCGCTTTGCTGATCATCTCCACCTGCTCTTTGCTTGTCATGGCAGCTGGATGCTCACCGAATAAGCCGATTTATTTCAACGAACCAGCCGGATTGTCCTATTACCTGGACCAGGCCACTCAGGTGGATTACCCCGACGCGGAAATCCCCTCGCTGGACGAAGTCACCCAAGCCCACCAGCCAATGACGGTGATCGATCCGGACTTCACCAGCTTTGAAGATATCACGCTCGAAAGTGCCGTGCACAAAGCACTGCTGAATTCCAAGCTGATCCGCGGCTATGGAACACCGGGATTGCAGGATACGCGAGTCAACCCTGGACAGGACAACCTGACCATCAATCCCAATGCCGCTGCGACGACCTGGGACGTCGCCATCCGGGAATCCGAACCGGGGTTCATCTCTCAGCCAGGAGCCATTGGTTCACCTTCCAACATCTTGACCAACACGGCCCTGGACACCAACCAGGGGGTGGAAGCCGCTCTGGCCGATTTCGATGCTCAGTACACCAGCAGCTTCAACCTGGCGACCAGCGACGAGCCTCGCAACGGGACAAGCATTCTAAATAGCGAAGTTTTCACACAAACCCAGTTCAGCTGGCAAAACGAGTTTTCCAAGAAGTCAGCCAATGGTACTCAGCTGTTCTTCCGCAACATCAATCAATACACCGAAAACAACAATCCGCTGGTGGCTGCCGGTGGCATCCAAATCCTGGACAGTTTTTACCGCACCAGCATGGAAGCCGAGATTCGCCAGCCCCTGTTACGCGGCCGCGGTGCCTTCATTCAGCGAATGCCAGTCGTGATCTCTCGGATCAGCACCGACCAGGAGCTGACGGTCGTCGAAGCCAATTTGCAGAACATGGTGACCAATGTCGAGATCCGTTACTGGGACCTGTACCTGGCCTATCGCAACTTCGACGCTTCCAAGCGAGGTTTGAAAGCTGCTTTGGAAACGTACCGGATCGTCAAACAACAATATGAAAAAGAAGAAGTCGACATCCAAAAATACAACCAGGCGATCGACCAGTACCAGTTTTTCGACCGCCAGGTCATCACGGCCTACAACAGCCTGTTGAACGCCGAAGGCCAACTTCGTTTCCTGCTGGGTTGGGCTGCCACCGATGGTCGTATGCTGCGTCCGATCGACGAACCGGTCACCACCCCAATCGAGTTCGACTGGTGCACGACGATGTGCGAAGCACTGACCTATCGTCCCAGCATTCGTCGGCAACGATGGGAGATCAAGAAACGTGAATTGGCTTTGCAGTACTCCAAAAACGGTCTGCTGCCAGAACTCAACCTGTCGCTGGTCTACCGCTGGCTGGGTCTGGGTAACAAGTACGGTGTCTCCGCCGGTGACGACCAACCTTTCCCCGATGTCAACAGCGGCGCCTTGAACGAATTGCTGGGCGGCGACTACCAGGAACTGGCATTCGGCGGTACCTTCGCGATGCCAATTGGATTCCGCCGCGAAGAAGCTAACGTCCGCAATGCCGAACTGAAACTTGCCCGTGAAATTGGACGCGGTGAAGACCTGGAACTGGACGTCAATAAAGAACTGTCCGAAACCTTCCGAGCCCTGGCAGCCAACCAGTACGTCATGCAATCGGCGTTCAACAGCTGGATTGCCACCGACAAGGAAGTGACCCACTGGGAACGAGTCAAGGAAGCCGGGCTGGAAGCGTTGAACATCAACCTTGATTCTCAACGTCGACGGGCTCAAGCAGAGATCGCGTTCTACACCGCCCTGGTCGAGTACAACAAATGCATCGCCTTGATGCATCGGCGTAAAGGAACCATCCTGGCCTACAGTGGGATTCAATTCGGCGAAGGCCCATGGCCTGGCAAAGCTTATATCGATGCCGAAGAACATGCTCGACGCCGATCCGCCAGCCGTCAAATCAACTACGGTTGGACTCGCCCTCAGGTCATCAGCCGCGGCGAAGACTATGCACCGGCCACCAACACCGGCCAGGTCGCACCAGCCTATCAGATCCCGGCCAGTGGCAACCCAATCATCTCGGATTCACCTGTGATGACGGGGCCTTACGAAATGCCACCCCAGAACATCCCGATGCAAGGTCCAGTCGAAAGGATGCCCTACATCGAATCGCATGCTTCACCGATGATCGACCAACCCACACTGGCGGATCCAGCGAACTATCATTCTGCCGCCAACCAAACTTCGGAGGCCGCAATTCAACAGGTGGCTTACCACGAACCCGTTGCCGCACCAAACAACGCGGCGACACCGGCACGCACTGTGGAACCAGTTGCAATCCGAATCCAAGCGGAACCAGCTCCAAAATCGTCTCGGCCATCGGTTTCAACATCGATCCAGCCCAGCGAGCCGAAGCGTGACCATGCCGATCAGCCCGTCCAACGTTTGAAAGCTAAAACTCCGACAGCTGGTTCGGCAACATCGGCCAACACAGCAGTCCAGGCTCCAGTTGCATCCAACTTGCAATGGGAAAAATTGGGGCTGAGCAAGCCTCAATCTCAACCAGCCAAGACAACCGCTCGAATCAAAACCAACTAGTAAACTGACGAGTTACAACTAACTTCATCCAGCCAACTTTGGACCGGGCTCAACATCATTCTCCTGGACCATGAGTTTTTTGCAGAGGCCAGATCATGAATCGCTTGTACCTACTGACACTGATTGCCATCCTCCCCTGGCTGGGAACCGGTTGTAGCATGTGCTGCGGCACGCACGACTATGATTACCCAACTTACGGCGGATCACACGAGCGAGTTGATCCCCGCTACGGTCGAGTCGGTTCGATTTTTTCCGACCCCTTGGCCGGCTACAACGGTGCCGGCGCTGATTCGAATCTAAACCCACAACCAGAAACGATTGACCAGAACGTTCCCGACGGCGAACGGTCTGACGATTCAGAGCTGGAAGAGATCAACCCGCTCAACCGAGATACCGAGGAAGATCCTGACCTGCCGCGCTTCGATGATACGACGCGAACTTGAGAGTTTGGATGAAAATCTGAAATTTCAAATCTCCAGCCTCCCGCCCCCATCTCCAGCCTCCCGCCTCAACTCTGATTAGCCAGCTTGGGTTTCGGATCACCGGTAACTTCCACCAGCTTTTCCCGAAATGCCGTGCACAACTGCTGGATGGCAGGAATGTCGAGCTGTTCGGTCCGCGCATCGGGACCATAATGCAACCCTTGCAGGACTTCGTCGATGTGTGGTTTTTCCAGTTGTCCCTTGAAGGCACTGACCGCCACCGAACGCATGAATTTTCGCCTGTGAAAAAACATTGCCCGGACAAAGGCATAGAAGAAATCCAGGTCTTCAATGGCCGCACGCCGTTCCGGACGATGCACAACATGCAAGATCGCGGATTCGACTTTTGGTCGCGGCCAAAATACCTTGGGCGACATGACGCGAACGATTTCCGTGTCACAGATGCTCTGCACCCACACGCTTAACGCACCGTAATCCTTGGACCCGGGCACGGCAACCAACCGTTCGGCCAACTCTTTCTGGATCGTCACGGTCATCGTTGCCGGCACGACTTCACAACGCAACAAGTTGGAAATAATCGGCGTCGCAACGTTGTAAGGCAGGTTAGCCGCCAGCTTGAATACCCGATTGGAATCGACCGCCATGTGCCGTTTGACCGCGTCGATGACTTCCGGAGCAAATTTGTTTTTGTTTTTCAACGCATCCTGCTTCAACATTTCGATGTTGTCGAATGGCTCCAATTCCTCAGCAGCCATCTGAAACAGGTATTGATCGATTTCTACCGTGATTACCTGAGCCGCCTGTTGGGCAAACAGACCGGTCAACGATCCCATCCCGGTTCCGATTTCCAACACCACGTCCTGATCGGTCAGATTGGCGGTCCGAGCCAGCAGATTCAACAGGTTCAAGTCGATCAGAAAGTTCTGACCGTGGCGTTTATTAGGATTCAGACCGACTTCCTCAAACCGTTTGGAGAGGTAGGAGATCGTCTGCTTGTTAACTTTCGTCATGCGGTTGCGTTTCCAGAAGACGTTGTACGTACTTGGCCAACAAATCGGTTTCGATATTCACCGTGTCGCCAACGTTGCGACTGCCCAGCGTGGTCACCTGCAGCGTGTGTGGGATCAGTGCGACACTGAATCGGTCTGGCTCCACGTCCACCAATGTCAACGAGATGCCATCGACCGCTACGGAACCTTTGGAGGCCATTTGCCGAGTCAATTCCGTGGGAACGCGAAACCAGTAAGTGGCCCAGGGACCATCCTGAACAATGTCGTCAACGACTCCCAGACCATCGACATGCCCGGAAACATAATGCCCCCCCATCCGCTGGCCAACGGCCACGGCCCGTTCGAGATTGACGGGTGAGCCAGGGGCCAGTTTTCCGAGATTGGTCCGGAGCAGGGTCTCCGACCCGGCTTCAAAACTCAGTCGATTCCCAGCCTGTTTAACAACCGTCAGACAACAGCCATTGATCGCGATGCTGGCACCAATTTCGGCATCTTCGTACACCAGCGTTGATTCGACCGAGATTTCCATCGCCTCGCCCGTCGTATCCGTCGCCGGCACGATCTGCAAGACACTACCTTTTTCTTCAACCAATCCCGTAAACAAACCGTTTCCCATTCAGTCTAAGTTAAAACTCCGCTTGTCAGCTCACCTGCAAAAGCCACACCAGCAGAGAATTTGCAGTTCTTGGAAACCCGACGCGTAAGCGAGGGAAAAACACGCATCGGTGTAGCCCTCGCTCACGCGTCGGGTTTCCATTGAATCCACAGCCATTAGCGTGGTTCACCGACGGCGACGGCAACCAGATCGTAACCTGAAAACGTGACGACTTCGCAGGGCACGATCTTGCCGGAACTCAAAGCGGTTTCGTCTTCGGTGACAAACACCAAGCTATCAACGTCCGGCGCATCGGCTTTACTTCTCCCCACCCAGGCACCAGGCTGGTCGGGAACCGGGCCATCGATGATCACGTCAATCGTTTGCCCCACTTGCGACTGATTGTAGTCGAACATGATCTGCTGCTGCGCCGCCATCAATCGATCGCGCCGCTCCATTTTGACGTCATCAGCTAGATGGTCGTCCATCCGGGCTGCTGGGGTATCTGGTTCATACGAATAGGTAAACACACCCATCCGCTCAAATCGATGTTTGACGGTAAAGTCCACCAGGTTCTGGAACTGCTGTTCGGTTTCACCGGGGAATCCAGTAATAAACGTGGTTCGCAGGACCAGATCCGGAATAATCTGCCGCATTTTTTCGATCTGCTGATCAGTTTGCTCAACCGTCACCCGGCGCGACATGCGTTTGAGCATCACGTTGTCACCATGTTGCAACGGCATGTCGATGTAAGGCAGGATCCGTTTGGAATCGGCAATCACATGCAGCAGTTTTTCATCGATGTACATCGGGTAGAAATACATCAACCGAATCCAATCCAGCCCTTCGACTTCATCCAGTTGCGTCAACAGTTCGGCTAACCGTGGTTCACCGTACAAGTCCATGCCGTAATAGGTCGTGTCCTGAGCAACAATGATCAGTTCGCGGACGCCAGTCGCGGCCAGTTGGCGGGCTTCGGCTAACACGTCTTCCATCGGTTTGGTGGCATGCTTGCCACGCATCTTGGGAATCGCGCAAAACGTACACAACCGGTCGCAACCCTCAGAAATTTTCAAATAGGCGAAATGCTGGGGGGTGATCTGCAAACGATCCGTGTCCGGCAAGGCTCGAATCGGGGCCGGCTGAAATACATTTCGCTGCTCGGCCAAATTTCCGACCAGACGATCGGCGATCTGAGTGATTTCATCGCGGCCAAATACTCCCACCAGCGAATCAATGTCAGGGCGATCTTCCAGCAGTTGCTCTTTTTGCCGCTCGGCCAAACAACCGGAAACAATCACGCCCTTGATTTTGCCAGCGCGTTTCAGTTCCAGCATTTCGTCAATCGCTCCGAACGACTCCTGTCGCGCCTGTTCAATGAAGCCACAGGTGTTGACGACGACAAAATCGCTGTCAGCGGGATCGGCAATCAACTGGTAGCCGTCCAACTTCAACAATCCCATCATCCGTTCGCTGTCGACCGTATTTTTCGGGCAACCCAAGCTGATAAAGGAATAGCGTCCCTTGCAATCCCTGGATTCAGGTTGACGCTGATAATCTGTGGAGGTTGTCAATGTGACTCCTGTCGGTCAATCAATTCAAAAAGCAAAACGACCGCTGGCGAACCAGCTAAACGAGGCAACCTGGGCCAGCAAGGAAGATTTTGCAAGCAGGCAAACTGGGCGATGCTCGCGGTTTTTCAAACCTCGTAGCCTAACCGATATAATTCAATTTCGGGAGGGCTTTTTCCTCAGACCCACCGTAGTTGAACCGAGCTCCCTTGATTGCTGATGCGAATGGGTGGGTCAAGGACCAATATATCTGCTCAGACTTTCAGATCTACGTTGACACTGACAGGCCACTTTTCTATTTTCCAGTCAGAATTAAGCCGTTTTTCCGACCTCTCACTGGTGGTCCACCGCCGCCTTAGCCAGAAATCGCCTGGATCGATGAAACAGAACCTGACGGTGATCGTGCCTTGCAAGAATGAACAACTGAACATTCGCGCTTGTATCGAAAGTTTTCACGACCTGGCCGACGAAATTCTGATCGCCGATTCCGGCTCGACTGACCAGACAATGGAACTGGCAGCCGGCTACGACAAAGTTCGGATCATTCAGCGAGAATACATCACTTCTGGCAATTTCAAGAACTGGGCGATTCCCCAGGCCCAACACCCATGGGTGCTGATCGTCGACGCTGACGAACGGATCACGGAAGAGTTAGCTGTCGAGATTCACAAGACGCTGGAACAGCCTGAGTTTGACGGCTAT
>CAZJEK010000063.1:0-3927 GCA_964545005.1 uncultured Pirellulaceae bacterium | reverse complement strand
TCAACCGCGACAACCATTTCATGGGTCACCGCCTGAGATTTGGCGACGCTCGTTCGGACGGAGTCTTACGACTTTTTCGTCGCGACCAAGGTCGCTACGTCGGGCCCAGCGATCATGGGGAGGTCGAAATTGCTAGCGGTAGGGTTTCCCAATTGAAATCCAGCATGATCCATTATTCCGTCTGGGACTACGACCAACTGTACGGCAAGCTGCATCGCTACACTTCGCGACAAGCCCAACAGTGGCACGAACAAGGCAAAGACACCAGCTATTTCAAACTGCTCATTCGGCCGATGTGGCGGTTCTTCCGCGAGTTCATTTTGCAAGGCTCGATCCTGGACGGTAAAGCCGGACTGCAAACGGCGTGGATCGCCGCATTCTATTCGTTCAACAAACAGGCCCGGCTGTGGCAGATCAAACACGGCCGACCACAAATGGACCCCGATGCCGTGCATTTTCGAGAGCTGGAGGCTGATACTCCAGCGGTAGATCGCTCCGAACGAAAAGCTGCGTAGTGGGGCGTCGTGGGGTCGAATTCCACGTCCAGCCGGCTAGCAAGCGAATCTGGGCTTTGCAAAAGCTCGCATTATGAAATCAAGCAATTCCAAATTTGAGTCGTATCCAACCTGGCAATAGCACAGCACAGGTCGCCACTCCGTGGCTATCATGATCGCTGTCGACCCTCGTCCTGAGCGGCTTTCGCTGTTGCTCTTACTCATGAGTCAATCATCCGGGAGCACGCCGCAAAAATCCTCGCGCTCGTGCGTGGGGTTTGGATTGGGATCCGGCAAGATACCCCCAAGTCACGCGAGCCAAAAGGCTATCGCCAACTCACACCACGACTAACGCTTTTCCAAAGGCACAAATTCACGCTCATTGGGACCGGTGTAAATCTGTCGGGGACGACAAATTCGCTTGGTCGGCGACTGATGCATTTCACGCCAGTGAGCAATCCAACCCGGCAAACGGCCCATCGCAAACAATACCGTGAACATCTTCACTGGAATACCCATCGCTCGGTAAATCACGCCCGAGTAGAAATCGACGTTGGGGTATAGCTTGCGCTTCACAAAATACTCATCCTCCAACGCAACTTTCTCCAGCCGCTGAGCGATCTCAAACAACGGATCGTCGAGCTTCAATTTGTTCAACAGCTGATCGCAGGCCTCTTTGATAATTCGAGCGCGAGGATCAAAGTTCTTGTAAACCCGGTGACCAAAGCCCATCAGACGGAATCCGTTTTCCTTGTCCTTGGCCATGTCCACGTACTTGTCAACATCGCCATTGTCTTCACGGATCTGAGTCAGCATCTGCACGACCGCTTCGTTGGCACCACCGTGCAACGGTCCCCAAAGAGCGCAAATGCCGGCAGAAATCGACGCAAACAGATTGGAATCAGCCGAACCAACCATGCGGACCGTCGACGTGCTGCAGTTCTGTTCGTGGTCGGCATGCACAATCAACAACATGTTGAGCGCCCTGATAAACGTTTCGTCGGCCACATACGGTTCGCAAGGATTCGAGAACATCATGTACAGAAAATTCTCGCAGTAAGACAAATCGTTCTGCGGGTACATGAACGGTTGCCCAATCGATTTATTGTGAGCGTAAGCCGCGATTGTCGGCAACTTGGCCATCAAGCGGTGAATGGACGATTCAACCTGGTCGGGATCATGCGGATCCAGCGAATCCTGATAAAACGTCGACATCGCACCAACAACGCTGGACAGGATCGCCATCGGGTGCGCGTCCCGGGGGAAACCGTTGTAAAACGATCGCATGTCCTCGTGCAGCATCGTGTGCCGACGAATCGAAGTCGTAAATCGCTCCAACTGCTCCGCATTGGGCAACTCGCCGTAAATCAGCAAATAAGCCACTTCGACAAAATCACAATTGCTGGCCAGATCCTCAATCGGGTAACCACGATACCGCAGCACCCCCTGCTCACCATTGAGGAACGTGATGCCGCTGGTTGTCGAACCCGTGTTGACATAGCCTTCGTCGATCGTGATCAGCCCGGTCGTCTTTCTCAGTGAACCAATATCGATCGCGCGCTCTTGTTCGGTGCCTTCAATAACAGGCAAATCCAGACTCTGACCATCAATTTCCAGCTTGGCCTCGTTGGACTTGGATTGGCTCTCAGACGAAGTAGTGCTCACCGATTTACCCAGAGATTGCTTGTTGTGGTTGGAAAGACGACCTGCCACCCGAATACTAGCGTGGCAACTGCTAGCGATCGAGACCGCAAGCAAAACGAACATCTTAACCGGATTCAGCCCGCAGCGAAACTACCGTAACCTGAACGATCCGGTGCACTCGCCCCGGAGGGGCCGACGATAATAGCTCGGGGCGGAAGACCCGAGTGTAAGTCAATTAGAATTATTCCGCCCCGGATGGGGCCGGCGTAAGTAGCCCAAAAAAAAATCTCACCATTCCGGTTTCGAGTGACTGAATTTCAACCCTAGAATCGCCGACCTCACATTCTAAAACGACGGCCCACTCCGGGGCGTGATTGAATTGGTACGCTATTCTTGGGGCTTCCGCCCCAAGCTATGGAAGACGGCCCCTCCGGGGCGATTTGAAAGCGATCTTGGTCGCCGGCAAACCGAGTCATACGGAGCGAAAAGCGATCATGGGCAACTTCTAAATGTGCGCGTCGGGCGTGTATTTGAAAGCCTTCCGCCACGGCCCCGTTACCTGACCTACCGATTGTCGGAAGAATCGACTTCGGCCGGCTTTTGGACGACGTCCATTTCCTTCTTTTTCAGCAAACAGCCAGTCACCCGCCAGCCATCATCGGTGGATACCAACACGCTGCCGGCTGGCCCCAGGAACGGGGCGATTTCCTGATCGTAGTCTTCCGGCAACTTACCGCCATCGAGTTTCTGCTGCCGGACCTCGTCAGGATTGACCTCGACACCATCCAACCGAGCCTGTTCGGCGCGACGCTGAGCTGCTGCCTGGTTGAGTAGTCGAGCCAACACGGTCTGCGACTGGGCCATTTCTCCGCGGCGCAATGTCTCGTAGTTAATTTGCAACGATTGATCCAACCGTCCGAACGTTTTCCAGTTCGCCTGTTCCATCGACTCCAACTTGGCCAAGGCCTGACTGACTTGCTGGTAGTCCTGCATCTGGGGCAGCTTGGTCTCGGTTCGCTCAATTACCGAACGAAGGTAATTCTTGTTATTCGAAACCAGCACATACAGCACCTCCTGCTGATCAGCATCCTTGGTTTTGGCAATTCCAAAATACCGTTTCTCGAACAGTTCAAACCGCTCTTGCTCTTCAACCGGTTCGTCATCGACAAACTCATCGTCAAAGAAATCGTCTGGTAGTTCATCATCCAACTCGGGTTCGATCGTGGTATCGATTTCAACGACCGAGGCATCACCCAACTTGATCACCCGAGCATTGGGATGCGACCGCTTGATACTGTCAAGCACATATTGGCTTTCGCCTTTAATCCTGATCCCGGCGACGACTCGTTCGCTTTCCTTGTCAATCGGTTCCTCGGAAGCCGACACAATCACCAGCCGGTTTTCCATTAACGAAACCAGTTTGCGAACATTAAGCTGCAAATTGGGGTCCTGTTTCAAGTCATCCAGAGTCCGCTCAAAGTCGCCTTTCTCTTCCCCAATCACGGCATCAAATACGGTCGCGACACCTTTGAGTGCCCGTTCGAAATCCCAGTTGCCCATCACCACCGAGTTGGCGTCTTCGGGAACCCAGCTGGGCACTTCCAGTGGCAGCTCTTTGTTGACGTTGAAGTCGAACAGATCAAATGGTGCGGTGTTGGCTTGAGGTTGTTGCTTGGCGTAGGTAAACGTTCGATGCAAAATCTCGTGCTCTCCCGTAGCAACGGAAACACTTCCGCCAGTTCCTTTCAACGCGTCGAATCCGTTGGCCTCCAAATCCTTGGGCCAGTTA
>CAZJEK010000062.1:16799-21890 GCA_964545005.1 uncultured Pirellulaceae bacterium | reverse complement strand
CAGGGAAACGCAAAGACACGAAGTCGCAAAGATCTTACAAGAGTGCCAAGCGGCAAGTGGTTGTGAAATACGAAGCTTGGCGAATTACAGGACTCAGTGAAGGAATCGAACCACACTTTGCGACTTTGCCTGCTCCCCGTGCTCTCCGTCTCTGCGGTTTGTTCGGCTCCATTTGACCCGAGGGAGAATATCTACGTCCGCAGCTGACGACGATACTTTGTGGCCAGTTCCTGGGCGGCTGATCTGCCCAGCACTCTTTCCAGATCAACGTACGGTCGCGTGCCCAATACCTTGGACCGCTGCCCGGGGGGGAGCTCGCCCTGCATCCGACACACGGGACACCGAGTAAACGACTCGGGTGACTCAGGCTGGTAACCGCAGTTGGGACAACACTGCGCCAATTCCCAAACTTGACCGTCCGAATATCCACTGGGAATGCATTGCCCCTTGATTGCCAGCTTTCGGTCAGCTGCCAGATGCAATACCTCGGCAAACCGGACCACGATGTCGGGAACTTGCGTTCGCTGAATAACGGCATCAAACAAGCCGACCGCCCAGTCCAATGGTTCGCCTTGCAGCGTCCCAGATCTCCATAACCAGTACCAGATCTCCTGTTGTGGGGCCTGCCGCGACGGCAGTGTTTTGGCAACGCGATCGAGCAACTGGGCAAGGTCGAAGCCTTCTTTCCCAGTTGCTGAATAGCCCGCCAGCAATTGTTCCAGATCGAGGCCGTCGTTGGTTAAAAAACCGTAGCAGCCTGCCAGGCCCGGTTGGCCTTCGATTGTGGCGACGTTTCCCGGGCACTGACCGCATGCGGTCGAGACAGTTCCCAGACCCCCGAATGGATCGAGTACTTCTTCCATGGGAAAGCCCCGCACAGGTACACTTTCCTGATCACCGGCTGTGGTGGGGTGCAGGCAAACTCCGTCAATGACTCTGCCGTCAACCGCTGCCTGCGAGTAGGCTCGAATGCCACGAAGATTGCGGAAGGCCAGGTCAGCAAACCGGCGCTCGACCTGGTCACGAAAGGGGCATGGGCACCAAACCGCCCAGCGAACAAATCGCGGCGTCGCACCCTGCACCGCCACGCTGCGCTTCATGATCGGCTCCTGTTTGGGTTGGCGTGTCCGAAGATTGTTCTGTGCCAGGCTCTCGACTTTCATTAGGCGGTTGTCGGTTTTGCCAGCTCTGTGAGACTGTCTGGTCCCGGTTTTTACCGAGTCACCAACGAAGTAAGGGTTATCTTCTGACCCGAAAACCTGATTAAGGGATAGAGCCTACGCTACAGAATACTACAAGTTAGACCAGTTTAGTGGCGGAAATGACGCGTTCCGGTAAACACCATCGGCAGCTGGTGTTGATTGCAGGCGTCGATCACCTCCTGGTCCCGCATGCTGCCCCCGGGTTGAACGATCGCAGCAATGCCGGCTTGCGCTGCGACTTCGATCGAGTCGGCAAATGGGAAAAATGCGTCTGAGGCCAGAACTGACCCGACAGCGCGATCGCCTGCTTTACGAATCGAGATTTCGACTGAATCGACGCGGCTCATTTGACCAGCACCGACTCCAACCAGTGCTTGGTCCTGGGACAAACAGATGGCGTTGGACTTGATGTACCGCACCATCGACCAGCCGAATTCGAGTTCGGCCATCAATCGGTCGTCGGGTTTGGCTTCTGTCGGGAACGTCCAGCTGGTTGGGTCATCCGGTTGATTATCGATATCCTGAATCAGCATCCCGCCCAGTAGAAATCGGTATTCCCAGGTCGTTTTGGCGGGAGCCAGTTCACCGACTTTGAGCAAGCGAACGTTTTTCTTCCATTTTGGTTGGGTCGTCAAAATCGTCTGGGCGCCGGAAGTAAAATCGGGAGCAACGATGGCTTCGATGAAGAAGTCGCCATCGGCCAGGAACTGAGCGGTCTCTTCATCGACGCAGCGATTTAAGCCAATCACACTGCCAAAGGCGCTCAATGGGTCGCCAGCCAACCCTTTGCGGCAGGCTTCGGGCAGCGATTCGGCGATCGCCGCACCACAAGGATTGTTGTGCTTGATGACCGAGCAGGCCGGTTGCGCCTGCAGCCGAACGATGGACAGGGCGCTGTCGAGGTCAAGCAGGTTGTTGTACGACAGCGGTTTGCCATTGAGTTGCCGGGCGTCGACCAGGTTGGCATCACGGCAATCTCCGATGCTGTACAAGGCCGCGTTCTGGTGCGAGTTTTCGCCGTACCGCAACGTCTCCTTCCGCGTCAGGATCAGGCGTTTGGTGGTGGGGAACGACTCGCCTTCGGTCTGACCTGAGAAGTATTCGGCGATCGTTTTGTCGTAATTGGCAGTATGTTGAAAGGCGTGGGCCATCAGCATGCGGCGCGTTCCGTTGGTCGTCGCGCCCAGATCCTGAACTTCGTCCAACACGCAACTGTATTGCTCAGGACTACAGACAACCGTCACGAAGTCGCTGTTCTTGGCGGCAGCCCGAATCAAGCTGGGGCCACCGATGTCGATTTGCTCGATGGCCTCGTGTTGCAACACGTTGGGACGGGCGATGGTCGCCGCGAAGGGATACAGATTCACCACGACCAGTTCAAACGTGCTGATGTCATGTTCGGACAACGACGCCATGTCGGTTTCGTTGTTGTGACGGCACAGGATTCCAGCGAAAATTTTGGGATGTAGCGTCTTGACTCGGCCATCCATCATCTCGGGAAACTGCGTGTATTCAGCGATGTCTTTGACTTGCAATCCGGAAGCTTCCAGATGCCGTCGAGTTCCCCCGGTGCTGTAGATCTCAATCCCGGCGTCGGCCAGTCCCTGAGCGAAGTCTACGATTCCCAGTTTGTTGCTGACACTGATCAGCGCGCGTTTGATTTTGGGCGATTCCATCAAGTTTCCGTCGATTCGGAGCAATACAGGATTAAACGCCCGTTATTGTCCAATCCGACGGTGTTTTGACAACCGGGTTATCCGTCTTCGAACGGGTTGTTGCTGGAAGAAGAACCCGCATCTCCACCGGGATCGCCAAATGGATTGCCGGCTGGCTTATCGTTGCCCGGTTGATCAAACGGATTGTCACTCTTCTTGTCATCGCCCGGTTGATCAAACGGATTGTCACTCTTCTTTTCGCCAGGTTGGTCAAACGGGTTATCGCTACCAGATTTGTCACCTTCGGTTCCAAATGGATTGTCTCCAGGTTGGCTATTGCCAAACGGGTTGGAGTCCATGTTCTCTGGATTGTCGGCAGCCGGTTGATTAGTCGCTTCCGCGGTCTCGGGTTCCATTTCGCCGGCATGCATCATTGGATAGGGGCTGTCAGTTTCACGAATGCAACGCAGGTTGCCCCGATCATCGGCAACGTACAGCCGATCCGTTTTGTCATTGCCCAATACGGCGGAAACACTGCCGATACCAACGGATCCAACAATATCGCCAGACTCGCGGCTGAGGATTTTCAGACGCCCCAGCTTGTCGAGGGTGTAAATCTTCTTGGCACTGGCTCCGACAAACTCGGTGACATCGGGTTTGGGTTGACTCCAGTTTGCGGCCAGCCTGCCCGAGTTGGCGTCATACTTGATCAGTTCGTCCCGATCGTTGATGACGAACAGCGAGTTGCCGAACAGGGCCGGAGACTTGACGATGCTGGCTCCTGTTGAGACTTCCCAGACCAGCGTACCGCGGCGTTCATCGATGGCGTAGACGAATCCGTCGGTTGAAGTTGCGAATACTTTGCTATTGCCGTAGACGGGATTGGAGTAAATCGGATCCGTGTTCAGCTGATAGGCAATCGTTGGCGAAGGTTTGTATCGAGCGGCGGCAGCAAACCGGCCTTCGTCGGTTCCCCAACAAACAGACGCGGGTGCGATCAACGGGCGAGTCGTGACGCGGCCTTTACTGATCAAGGCAACGGGGGCAAAGCCTTTTCGGGCCAGGCTGAATCGTTCCAGCTTTCCGTTGATCAGCGGCACGTAAATGTGTTGGGAGTCAACGGCTGGGGGGGCGGTGATAATCGATCGGCAATGCTTGCTCCAGGCGATTTTACCGCTATCAGCTTCGAGGCAGTAAATGGTGCTGCCGTTGGCGACGGCCACAAATCGATCGTTGGCGCCAATGCCGGCCGATGGGAAGCGGGCAGAACCCGGCGAGGCCTCCCAGAGTTTTTCTCCAGTCTCTGCATTGAACGCGCGGACCAGTCCTCCCGAAGTTTGGGTATATAAAGTCGTCTTGGGAACGACACGCTGTGTGACGGTGACTTCGGGTTGCTCAATCCCGGCAGCCTTCAATTCGGCTTCCACGATTTCCTTGCGAATGTTGGCGAATTCGAGACCGCCTTCGACGCCCAGCGGCATGCCGTTAGGGCCCGTCTGGTCGGCCGAATATGATTCACGGTAGCCATTGCCGGAAACAATGAAGATTGTCGTCGCCTCGTTTTCGTCAACCGCCAAATACCAGTCGACCAGCTGATCGCGGTAACCGCCCCCGACATTGGAGTACCATTCGACGGTCAAGCCTGCATGTTCCAGTTGGGCATTATTTACCAGCGGGTTCTCAGCCATCACGACAGACGCTTGGGCAAATAATGCCATCACGCTGAAGGCGGTCAGTCGCGAAATGAATGACCCTCTGCAGGACTGCCAAATGCCCATTCCTAACCCCATGATTCTCAGTTGCATAACCACTCAAATTTGCCCCAACCGGCAATGGTTGTCCATTTGCGGATCGGGAACGCGCGTACATTGGCGGCCGCGATAAACACGTCGCCCCGTTCAAGTATCGTTCAATTCATGAATTGATCCAGACAATTTTGCAGCTTTTTAACCAGCAAATTTGCCCGGGGCCCGCAAATCAGGCGTTGATTTCGGCACATCGGGGACGATCGGGTTCAACTTTGGCGATTACCGGCTCCAATCCAGCCCACGGATGCCCGTGATTCAGATTTCTGGGGCCCAAAACGGGTCCGGTGGTCAATCTGAACTAGACCATTCAGAAAACGATTTTTACGATATTCCTGATCGTGAGTCGTGTTGCCCTTTCCTGCCTGCGCTTTGCTTGCTGATGAATTCACCCAAGTCGGACAACCAGATCAACGCCTTGATCGACCC
>CAZJEK010000062.1:13419-16789 GCA_964545005.1 uncultured Pirellulaceae bacterium | reverse complement strand
TGGGCTATTTGAATTTTGGGTCTGGCTCGTTCGACGCCAAGTTTTTCTCCAACCTGAATCGGTTGTTTGGATCGCAGCTGCAACCGACGGAGTCCGACGAGGACTCGCTGGCTGAGGACGACGCTTCACTGGCCAATACAACCGCCGGCCACTGCCTGGTCGCTTGCCGTCGTCGTCTGGCCGAATTATCAGAATCGAATTCGACATTTCGTGACGCCGTGCAATGCCGGTTTGTGATCGACGTCGTTCTGAATGATCTGCTGCCAGGCTATCGCCGTTTTCACAGTGACCTGCTGTTTCACCAGTCCAATGAGTTTCTGTTTAACTCGTTTTTTGTTGGACGTGCCATGGAACAGGTGTTGAGACAGATTCAGCTGGAGGGGCTGGATAGCAAGTCAAGTTTCGAATCGGTCGATCGCGATGATTTCTGCCGCCAAGTTCTCGGGAGATTGAATGACTTCATCGGACACCGCCCGGTAGCTTCGTTGGAAACGCAGAAATTGGAGCCCTATGCTCACGAATTTGTGCGGCCGGTACCCGTGTTCATCGATGGGGCTGGAGTTGCGGCGGGCAAGTACCAGCAGCTGATCACTGAAACCCTGCAAATCATTGCCCGCACCAATCCGCATATCCTGCGAGCGGCCCATTTTGCTCCGGACAAGTTGGTCGAGCTGGCAATTGATCCTCGCGCGTTCGATTTCGATCATCCCATCAACCAGCGTCCCAACCACCATTTCGGTAGCTGGGACGAACACAGTATCGACGGGGACGGGTACTATCACCGGTTCATCGTTCACCAGGTAACACTGGATGCGTTACTGGAGCGAGTCGAAGAATTAGCGGACGACCCGACGATCGCCACGGGGGAAGCGATTCTGGAAGCGGCCTCGGCCCTGGCTTGCACGATGCTGATGGGATCTGGGATCAGCGGCTGCAGTCCGTCCGCGCACGATTCCAACACCACATTGTCGACGTTGATCTCGACGATCGCAGCCTATCGCGATCAGTTTTACCAGGAGTTGATTCCCACGCTTTCCCCAACGCATCAGAAACGGATGCTCGAGGAAATCAACACTCGCCATCAGCCGATGGGCGCGGTGCGGCAGGATTTGAACGCCCGTTTGGCTCAACGCCGAGCCACGCAATTGGTTAACTGTCGGTTGGCCGCCATCTTTGCCCGGATGGGGTATCCCGCGGCAGCAGAAAAGCAATCCAGCGTTGTGCCCGTGGCCGCCGCTCGAATCACTTGCCAAATCGATTGCCTGCTGTCAGCCGGCAATGACATGATTACCGAAGGTGACCTGAATGGTGCTTACCTGGCGGTCGGTAAAATCATGAATCTGTTGCACCGTGGAATCGAATGCGGCGCTATCGTCGACCCCTGGAACATCATTGGGTTTGATGCCAACTACAGCCTGTTTCCAGCGTTGGAAGATACCGTTCGGGATCATCGAGTCTACGATCTGCTGGATGTGATGGACAGGTTGTTTGCCATGCTGTCTCAGTTGTGCAGTGAAGCGGCAGCCACCAATGATGAATTCATGTTGGCCGATCTGCAGAGTCTGTTTCGTGAGATTGTCGATTGGTGGCGAAAATTCGCGGCGCACGAAGTCAGTTCAGTTGGCGCTGTTGATCCCGAAGATTTGCTCGAAGCTGCTTCCGTGGTCGCAGTCGCGTTGAACCTGTGGCACAAGGGTGGCGCTGCCGCGGGTGACATGGAGTTTTGGGCACCGCATGCCGAGCTATTGGATTCGCCCAAGGCATATTCGCTGGTGATCAATGCCCTGTTGCAACGAGATGACTACCAGACGGCTTCAGCGTTGCTGGTGCATTGGATCAGCCAATCGGACTTGATTCCCTTGGAATACGGCGACAGCTCATTTCACAACTTGATGTTCCGCTGGATCGTTGAGCAAACCATGCAGCTGAACGACGGCGACGTATCGATTGAAACCAGGTTGGAAACGTGGAATCGTATTCGCAAGTTTTATGATTTTCTCGAAGCCAACGCTGGCGAATATTGGACCGTCCCGGATTTCCAACCCGGCAATTCCCCTGAATCAAGGTCTTCGTCCAGCCAGATCGAAATCGAGTTCGATGATGAGGATGACTTTTTACCCGAAGAAGACGTCTACGATAGTGACGAAGATGAAGGCTTGTACCGTGCAGCCTATGAACAAGTTACCTTCAATGACTCCACCGACGACGGCGTAGAAGGGGACATTCACGACGGCGGGTTGGATCAACCCAATCAGGATCTCGACTCCGAAGTCGATCGGGTTTTGGAGCGGCTTGAGTTTTTGAATACTCTGGCGGCTTACTGGAACGTTGCGGCCAAGATTCCGTTGCCGGTCAAGCGACATCAGGACCTGAACGAAAGCAAACGCAATCAGCTCAAACGACGTCGCGATTTTATTGTCGACTGGGCGTATCAGGCGAATGCCAATCGTCGATCATTACTGAAACTGTTGGACAAAATCAATGCTTTCAAGCTGACGCTTAACGGATCCGACCGGGATTCAATGCTGGCGTACGATCAGCAACGGGTCAGCAAGGAAATGTTGCTGGAAAATACGATCACGACCTGCATCGAAACCGAGAATGCGATTCGGATGTTGGTGGCGGTGATCGAGGCGATCGACTTCCTGTTGACTGAGCCACCGGCCAGTAACACTGCTGATGACGAGCAGTGTCGATTCCCATCGCTCGAAGACCCGTTGGCGACGATCGTCGAAGAGTCAGCGCCGGTGGTCAATGTTTACGCGGCACTGCTGTTGAACAATGAACCGTTGATTGAGCATTACTTCAGTCCCCTGGTGGAGTACCTGCACTCCAAGACGTTGCTTTATGTGCCGCTTTCCAAGGGCGGCAAACCAGCTTCGATCGTCAGTGCCAGGGTTATTCAAACGGCCATTCTGGAGCTGCTGCAGCGGTTGCCTGCCAATGGCCGATTTGGCGAGACTTTCGAACTTACGAAAACGACCCTCGACATGGAACGTAACAATCCGGTCGGAGGAGGAGCCGTTACTGAGTTCGACGAAATCTTCGAAGTCGCTTATTCGTCGATGGTCCAAAGCCTGGTGAGATCGACGGCTTTGTACCGCGAGCAGTTGACCGATCAGGGCGAGCTGGAGCCTGCCGAGATTAAAAAGCAGGCCCAAAAAGTTCTGTTTGACTGCGTCGAAATGCTGACCGAATCGACGTTGCCATTATGGCTGGCTCATAGCAAGACGCTACGTTTGAGCGTACTGGAAAAAGTACGTAAACCCAAAGTCTGGGAGCGGTTCGTCGAGTTCATTCATCGTTATGGCGAAGGATTATTTACGCAGTCGTTTTTTTATCTGCCCAACGTCCGCGCCATCCTCGAGAG
>CAZJEK010000062.1:0-13409 GCA_964545005.1 uncultured Pirellulaceae bacterium | reverse complement strand
GCACCCAACGTTCCTGACTTGCGGTTGCTGGACGAGCTGGGCAGTAACTTGCCTCGTGAAACCGCTGTACGATTTCTGACGATCGTGTTGGAGAGCGTGCGCGAGAACTTCAACGAGTACGTGGACTACAACACGACGACAACGCAATCGGATCACGGCAATCAGCTGGATTCATTCCTCGACTTCCTCCGCTTGAGGTCGCGGTATGATCGAGTTTGCTGGCGGCTGAAGCCGGTCGTGTGGGCTCATCGGATTCTCGTTCATGAGCAGGAAAATGGAGTCGCCCGCATGTGGCGTCGTTCGCTGACCGAACGGATTGGTCCCAAAGCTGACGAGTACCTGGATGACTTGCAGGAACTGCGAAAAAAATACTCGATTCAAATGAACTCGGTGGCCCGGAGAATCGAAGGCCGATTCGCGCACCAGTTGCAAATCGATCGGCTCCGCGCATTAGTGGGGCCTTCGATGGAGCGTCCGCGGACGCGCGAGGCCAGCCGCGCATTTGAATTATTGGTTCACGAAGCTCAAGCGTTTTTGCGTTCCACCAGTGGGGTTGGCGTTGACTTGCCCGAATGGTTGGCTGAATTGGAAAACGAAGTTCACCAGTTCCTGTTGCCAACCCGCTTGCGTGACTTCTGGCACGAACCGGACATGATCGATCAGGTTCCGATTCCGATCGCTCAGTTGCGTGAAAAACTGGAAAAACTACCCCAAAACGAGCACGAACTTTAATCGGTACCAAGTTTTTCCAAACTATCTCCAAACAACCGTGATGCCCAGCGACACCAAAAACCGTCGACTGCACCGTGTAATCGGTCTTGGCCACGAGTGTCCATGTCCCGTTTTCGGCAAACAAGTTGCAATCCGTGCGACCCGAACCTCCCCAGCCCCTTCCTGTCCTTAGCAATTAGCTATAATTCTTTACCGTAACTGGAAGGCCTGTAACGGCCACGTCCAGTTGTATTTTTTCTGGTTCAGGTGCGATGTATGTTCCATCGCTATTGAATGACTGAAGCAACGATATCTTCCCTCGAACAGCAAGTTGTGCTGCCGCTGTTTGGCGCCAAAGATCAACATCTGCGACGACTCCGGGATAAATTCAAAGTTAACATCACTCACCGGAACGGACAGGTTCGTATTTCCGGTGACGATGAACAGGCGGTCGCCCAGGCAACCGATGCGATCAAGCAATTGGCGATGATTGTGCGGCAGCGTGGTAACTTGACCCCTGCACTGTTTGACCAAACCGTGGCCGGGGTGACGGGTGAAATGCCGCCGCAACGGGCTCCGGCATCGATCGAAACGTTACAGGTCGGCCGCGAAATCCGGCCTCGTTCGCCAGGGCAAGTCGCGTACGTCGATGCGATTCGCAACAACGACGTGGTCTTCGCGATCGGTCCGGCTGGTTCGGGGAAAACGTACCTGGCTGTCGCGATGGCGGTGGAAGCGTTGAAGCTGCAGGCGATGCGAAAAATCGTGCTGGTTCGCCCAGCGGTAGAAGCTGGTGAAAGTCTGGGGTTTTTGCCCGGCGACTTGCAAGCCAAAATCAACCCCTACCTCCGACCGCTGATGGACGCGATCCATGAAATGATTGGTTACGATCAGGCTCAGCAGTTGATCCAACGCGACGTGATTGAGGTTTGCCCATTGGCTTACATGCGTGGCCGAACTCTGAACGAAGCGTTCATCATCCTGGACGAAGCACAGAACACCACCACGGCCCAGATGAAAATGTTTTTGACACGCTTGGGCAATGCATCCAAAATCGTGGTTTCCGGAGATCACACACAAGTCGACTTGCCACCGAAAACAAAAAGCGGTCTGATTGATGCGGTCGATCGATTGTCAGGAATTGACGGTATCGGCATCGTCAAGTTGACAGGCAAGGACATCGTCCGCCACCGGCTGGTCAATGCCATCGTCCGCGCCTATGACCACGGCCAGCCTGCCAGCGCGGCCGCCACACGTCGACGCTAACGCGGTTTTAAAACAGGATCCTCAAACAACGGAACCATGTCGCAATCGGCAAGCAATAAAAACCGCTGGATTCCTGCTGCCCCCAAATCGCCTTGGCTGAAGGGAATCGACTTCCTGAAACGGTCCGATGTTTGGGTTCGCGTTGGACTTTGCGTACTCGTGGCAACGGTCTTGTACGTGGTCAATTTCGGCTGGAATCCTGCCTTTCCCTATCGGCTGCGCGAGGTGCCAGACCGCAACCTGCATGCCCGCACCACGTTCGAATACTTCGACTATCGGGCAACCGAAGAAGAACGGAATCGTGTCCGTCGCAATTTCCTGTGCCTGTACGAAAACGACCCGCAAAAGCTGGAAGACGTTCGCAGTGCGCTAATCAACGACTTGTTCAAAATCATTCGCAATGATTATCAGGAAGGCGAAAGTGCGCGGGCCTGGGAAAAGTTTTTCCCTAACGACCCTGATGCGCCTCCCCTGGAGCAAGGGCAGGCTCCTCATGCCAATGCCGAGTCGTACCAGAAATTTCGGCACGCAATCGCGGCAGATGAAAAACTGGAAAACCTCCGCGGAGCAATCAATAAAGCCTTCATCGACATTGATCGATCCGGTTTGTTGGTCAGTCTCGAGCATGAAATTGGCCAGGGGAACCTGGAGGAGATCGAGGTTTATCCGAAGGGCAATGTCAACGATCGCGATCGGGTTGGAGTTTCCAAAGTCAGAATTTCGGAAGTCAGCGAGGACTTAAAAAGTCGACTTCAGGAAGAGATTGCCAATCAGTCCGATGTGATCACGCAACCTGACCTGGTAGCTGAACGAGTCTTTGACTGGCTCTATCCGCGGCTCCCCGAAACACTTGCCTGGAATCAATCTCGGTCTCGAACCGAAGCTGATAAGGCGGCGCAGGACGTTGAGCCCATCACCAAGACCATTTCACCGGGGGATCCCCTCGTATCCAATCGCTCGACCTATGATTCGCGGATTATTGAATCCGGGTTGCCGCTGAATGAATTTGATTTGCAATTGTTGCGTGCCGAACACGATGCTGCCATCGCCAGCGAAACGGTGGGAACGAAATTGTTGCGGTCGGTGTTCTATTTCGGACTGTATGCGGCTGTGTTTTTGCTATTCAGCCAGTACCTGTTTTTCCGCGATCCGATTCTGCTGACCGATTTGCGTCAATTCAGCATCCTGCTGGGATTGATGACCGTGACGCTGGCGGCGGCCTGGATGTTGTCGATGTTTGACAAGTGGCGGTCGGAGATTATTCCGATCGTGCTGTTTTCAATGACCATAGCGATTGCCTACCACATTGAATTGGCCTTGTTGTTGGGCGCCTTGGCGTCGTTCGCATTTTCCGTTTCGCACGGATATGGTCTTTCCGAATTCGTGATTCTCACGGCTGCTTCATCTTCGTCAGCGATGATGTGCCGTCGGATTCGCAGCCGGACGAAACTGGTCAACGTTGGATTGACGGTGGCGGTAATCGTGTTTCCGACGTCGATTGGGGTGCACTACATGTTAGGGCAACCCCTGGGGTGGGCAATGATGACCGACGCGCTGTGGTACGCGGCGGGGTCGGCGCTGGCCGGGTTGGTGATGACGGCTCTGCTGCCGTTCCTGGAACGTTGGTTCGATATTCAGACGGACATCAGTCTGCTGGAACTTAGTGACGCCAACCATCCGTTATTGAAGGAGCTGGTTCAGCGTGCACCGGGAACCTACAACCACAGCATCAACGTGGCGTCGATCAGTGAAGCGGCGGCCGACAAGATTGGCGCCAACGGGTTGTTGTGTCGCGTTGGCGCTTATTTTCACGATGTCGGCAAGCTGCGCAAGCCCGAATACTTCATTGAAAACCAGGCCGGTGGAGTCAACAAACACGACGACCTGGTACCGACCATGTCCACACTGGTGATCATTGCCCACGTGAAAGACGGTGCCGAAATCGCCCGCAAGCATCGATTGCCACCCCGAATTATTGACCTGATCGAACAGCATCACGGTACCACCCTGGTAGAGTACTTTTATCGCCGCGCCGAAAAACAGCTGCAGGAACAGGAGGGCGATGAAGAGGCCACGGTTGATGAGTCCGACTATCGGTATCCCGGGCCCAAACCCCAGACTCCCGAAGCAGCGGTGATGATGTTGGCTGATGCGGTCGAAAGCGCCAGCCGCGCGTTGCGTGAACCTGCTCCTGCCAGGATTGAAAACCTGGTCCACGATATCGCTCGGAAAAAGATTGAAGATGGTCAGTTCGATGAGTGTAATATTACGATCGAGCAACTGCACACCATCCAGGAGTCGCTGATAAAATCCTTGAATGCGATGTACCACGCGCGCGTAAAATATCCTGAACAACAATCGGCCTGACCATTCCCTGCTCCTTTGTGAGACGTTGATCGCTTGAGTCCGACGCGACATCAAATCGAAATTGCTGATCAGCAAACGCAATCGTTTGATGCGCCCCGGCTGCTGTCGGTGATCGAGGAAATCCTGGCGGACCACGACGTGAAGTCTTCAGAAATCAGTGTCGCTGTTGTTGACGATCCTACGATTCGGAAATTGAACAAGCAGTATCTTCAGCACGACTACGAAACGGATGTGATAAGTTTCGTGTTAGATTGGGATCAGGATCGGGATCACCTGATTGGCCAGCTGATCGTCAGCACTGATACCGCGGTCCGGGAAGGTCAACAGTTTGGCAATTCCATGCAGGATGAGCTGTTGTTGTATGTCGTGCACGGGACGCTGCACCTGGTTGGATATGACGACAAGTCAGAAGCGGATGCGGCGGAGATGCGGAACGCGGAACGCGAATACCTTGGACGTTGTGGTCTTGAACATCGTGGGTTTGGCCTTCCGGCTGATAGGGAGGAGCGGCAATGAGCGGATTGTTTTTCTGGCTCACCATCGGCGGGTTTGCCCTGACCACATTTGCCGCCATCGCCGCCCTGGTGCTGAATGAGATTCCGTGGCACGAGTTGGAAGAGTACTGCAAGAATCGCCGCCAACCACAACGTTTCAGCTGGATCCTGAAACGTCGCGATTCGATGTTGCTGGGCAGTGGAATTCTGCAATTGGTGGCCACCGCCGTGATGTCGGTCGGAATCGTATGCTGGTTCTTGGCCGGTCGTGATCCCGATGCGCTGGGACGGTGGGGGTACGTCCGGATTCTGGTGATGCTGGGATTTTCGCTGGTCTTTTCTGGCAGCTGGATCCCCTGGGCGGTGACCCGAATCGCGTCGGTGCCGTTCCTGTTTCATACCTATCGATTCTGGTGGGGAGTCTCCGTGCTGGTCTGGCCGCTGATGGCTGCGGGCGAGGTAGTGGGCGATTTGATCGCTCGAGCCAGCGGTGTCGAAGACCCTTCCGATGAAGAGGAAGAGGAAGCGTTTGAAGATGAAATCCTGTCGATGGTTTCGGAAGGTCAGCACGACGGGTTTCTCGAATCCAATGCCCGGGAAATGATCGAGGGTATTATCGAGCTGGACGATTACGACGTTACGCACATCATGACGCCTCGGACTCGCGTCGATGCTTTGGAAGAATCAACCGATTGGGATGAGATGATGGAGTTTGTGGTCCAGTCTGGCCGAACTCGAATCCCGATTTATCGCGACACGCCCGATCATGTGCTGGGACTGTTGTATGCGAAAGATCTGTTGCGAGAATCCTTGCGCAGCAAACCGCGGCCGCTGGCCAAGTTATTGCGGGAGCCGTTGACGGTCCCGTTTTCGATGCGGTTGGACGAGATGCTGAAACGGTTTCTCCATGGCCGAACTCACATGGCCATCGTGCAGGATGAATATGGTGGGATGGCCGGGGTGGTGACCATCGAGGATGTCCTGGAAGAGATCGTTGGCGAAATTGTGGACGAAACCGATACCGACATGGAAGGCGATATCGAAATTCTCAATCCCGAACAGGCCGACGTCAATGGCGGCGTGCACATCGAGCATTTGAATGATGTATTGGGAATTGAGTTGCCGGAAGATGATGACTACGTCACCGTTTCCGGGTTGATCATGAGTCGGTTGAATGAAATTCCCCGCTCCGGGCATGAACTGGTAGTTGGCAATATCCAATTCAGCATTCTTAATGCCACTCGCCGCCAGATCAAATCCGTGAGGGTGACAAAACTGGAAGACGAAGACTGAATCGAGCGTCAGCCATGGTTGCTCATAGCGGTCAACAGCGAGCGTCCAACGAATAGTTTAAGTTGAAGTTTAAGTTTGGGATCCATCGGACGTTTAACCGCAACACCGATGACTAACCGAGCCCAGCATTCCGGAGGTCAATCTGTGAATTGACGTTCTCTGGTCCAATGCTCTGACGACAGGTGTGCGCGTTTTGCGATGCTCGAATTCCTGAACAGCGCCACGGATTTGACTTGGCAGAAGACGTTTTTCTCCGGCTTCATTCCGGCGTCCATCGTCAACAGCCAGGTTCTGCAACAAGGAAACAAACAGGCGTCGATCAAGCTTTTTTCACCGATGGATTCCTTGGGGCGCCCCGCCCCGTATTAGCCCGTCCTAGCCGAGGCGATTCGTCCGGATTGTACTCACGAGATCACCCCGCAAGCCCGCAAGCGAGAAGCGCGATTGCAACGATGCCGACGTACGTTCGCACATGGTTCCAGCGTTGCCAACGTACTTGGTAGTTTGGCCAGGCACTATCAGCATCAAGAACGCGAGTTTTTGCAAGTTTGTTGTTCAGCGGGACATTGAAAAGCATCGTGATTCCGAATGGGCCAACCAGATAAAGTATAGAACCGCAAAGTGAATATGCCGAACCTTCCGTATCAAGGTTTATCAATGAATTCACACCGGTTACCGCACAGAGAACTGGTGTCCCCAAAAAGAACACAATGAAGATTGGGTTGATGATTTTTTCGTTGATTTCCTGCATCGCTTGCATTCCTTGTTCATTGGGCAACCTTGCTAACGCTTGCATAACGAAATTTGAGAATGCGAAAAGAAGACCGGTTACCACACCGGCACCCGTGATTGCTCCAACGGTAATGATTGTCATGTCGTGACTGCAAGGTTCAAGTTCAAGTAACGGGGCTTGGCAACAATCTTCCCGAGACGATTCAGTTCACCAATAGCGATTCAACAATATTGCCGGAATTTAACCAGACAGCCCACACGACGCCGGAGATGATCGCCGCAGCAACCAGGAAGATGATCGTTAGTTCGGCAATCTGCAGTGTCGCAATCGTGCCCCGACTGCAACCGATGCGAAACATGGTTTCCATTTCCCTCGCTCGCAGTCGCATTGACAGCATCACCACCAACACTAACAGCAATCCAGTCGAAAGCGCGATCAGCAAAGCGTTGGCATCGAAAAAGCGATTCACCCGAAACACCATGTCCATCAGCTCACGCATCACCCGGCCGGGACGGACGAATTGCAATGTCTGACGATTGGTTAAATAACGACCCTCCAGCAGTGTCGCAGATTTTTCCTGATCTCCCTGCGGCAACACAATGATCGAGGTCAAGGGAAAATCATCGGTGTTGCCGTGGAAGTGAAACGAGCCAATGTTGGCATCGGTAATCTCCAGAAACGAGACGACACCTGCGCTGGCGATGACTTCGGTTTCGGTCCGACCCAGGATCTTGCCGCTGTCTTCATCAGCATTGCTCAGGTCTTCATGACCATGCCCCAGCCCGGCTACGACCCAGGCCGTTTTGACATCCACAAATACGGCCCAATCATCCGGGCTGCGAGATTCACTCAACACTCCCGCAATGTTCATCTTTAACGGTGTTTGCCCGCCAAACCCAATGGCGTTCTCGCGATCCGAAATGATTTGATCGCCGGCGCTGACACCCAGTTGGCTGGCAACCTGGCTGCCAACGACACAGTCGCCCAATGTCGCAAACAGGCTGCCCTGCTGAATCGACAGACTACGAAAATCAAAATAATCCAGCGACGTTCCGACCAGCCGATAGCCCCTTGCCGTGTAGCGGGAATGGATTGGGATGGGTTGGGCCAATCCGGTTTCGCGAATCCAGTTGACTTCGGAATACTCAATCGGACTGGATTTGGCGTTGTAACGAAAATACGTCGCATTGAGCGCGAGGTCCAGATCGCTGCCCAAAGGACCCACGACTGCCGGTGTCAGGTCGGCTCGTTGCATGACCTTTTCATTGAATTGCCACAACAGAATTTTTACGGCGATCGGCAGCACCGCCGTCAACACGATACTGGCGATCAGGACCAGCGACTTGAACCAGTGGTGCAGGATATATTTCCATGCCAGTTTCCAGGGGCCCAGCATTACGATTCTCCCGCTACTGTGGGAACGGCAACTCGAAACGATTCAAAATCCAACACCCGGTCCATGCCCTCCAGGATGCTCATGTCGTGAGTCACCACCACCAACGTTTGCCGATTCTTTTCCACCTGCCGAAACATCAGGTCGAGAATCACCTGCTTGTTGCGTGGATCCAGATTTCCCGTCGGCTCGTCAGCCAACACGATCTGCGGTTCGGTCACCAGGGCGCGACAGATCGCCCCGCGTTGTTTTTCGCCTTGCGACAATTGGTCGGGTCGACGTTTGAGTTTGTCCTCCAACCCCATTTCGGCAGCCAACTGGCGGGCACGTTGCCGCACGTTTCGATCCAGTGTCAATGAGCTGTTGATCAAAAACGGAAGCAGGATATTGTTGAGCAGATCCAGATAGTCGACCAGTTCGAATTGCTGAAACACCATACCAAACTGAGAGATTCGAAAATCGCGTCGCTTGGCGTCCGACAATCGAGAGGTAACCTGATCATTGATCGCGACACTGCCGGCATCAGGCACATTAATCCCCGCAATCAAATTCAACAACGTCGTTTTCCCGCAGCCGCTGGGGCCGACGACCGCAACTTTTTCGCCTTGCTCGATCTTCAGGTCGGGAAGCTCCAGCTGAAAGGCCGACCGCGGATAACGAAATCGAAGTTCATTCAGTTGGATCATCGATACCTTTCAGAAATTCGTTAATCCGTCGAGTTTGGGATTCGCTCAAGCACCACCCGAGAGCGCCGGCAGTTTCGATAATCTGCCAGTCTCGCTTGGCACCACATAATGCCGACAGGATTCCAGGCCGATGGTAGGTCCAGTTGACGACCACCTGGGCAACGCTGCGATCCACTTCGGCAGCAATCTGGTCAAGCAAGTCCAGTAACCGCTGAGCCTGCTCAAATTTTGCTCCCTGAAAAATATCGTAAGTCAATCGTTTGTCGCGCGGGTCAAACTGATGGCCCCGCCGAATTTTTCCAGCTAACAGTCCTTTCATCAACGGCCAGTAAGTGACGACGGAAATTTGGCGATCCAGGCACCACGGTAGTACATCGCGTTCAATCCCCGTCTGCAGCATGTTGTAGGGAGGTTGGACGGCCGTCAGTGGGCAGACCGCGTGAAATTGTTCCAATTGATCGGCAGTAAAGTTGGAGGCGCCAACGGCCCGGATCTTTCCGGATTGAAGCAGCTTTTCAAACGCGGTTGCCGACTCCGCCACGGGCACGTGAGGATCGGGGGCGTGCAAGTAGTATAAGTCGATGACATCGATTCCCATCCGGGTCAGGCTTAACTCGCATTCCTGAATGATCCTGGCAGGCGACCCATCGTAATGACGGACTTGTTCCTGATCCCAATGGATGCCGCCTTTGGTAGCGACGACGACCTGGTCCCGCCGGTCGCGGATCGCCTTTCCCACCAGCCGTTCGCTATTACCATCAACACCGTAGCAGTGAGCGGTGTCGAGAAAGTTGATACCCGACTCCAACGCAGCGTGCAGCGTTTTCAGGGAGTCAGCTTCGTTGACGTCGAGGCTGGTCATGCCTGCAATCGGCCAGCAGCCCATGGCCACTGGCGAGACAAACAGGTCAGTTTGTCCCAGTTTGCGAAGTTCAAAGTTTACGAGATCGTGCATGGTTGCCGTTGGCAGAATTCAGCGAGTCGTTTTGGTCACCTTCAGCGTTTCACATCAAGCGAACTTGTGCAACAGCTGATCAACGATCTGGCCAGCAAAATCAAGCCCCGAAAACTGCTGAGCGTAATACAGGCCACCGGTGCTGAAAACATTGAACTCGATGATTTGCGCCGCGACCAGGTCGATTCCCGCCAACCAGATTCCCTGCTGGTTCAACAGTGAGGCTGCTTCGGTGACGACTGTTCGTTCCCGCTGACTCAGCTCCAGGGGGACGGCTTGTCCTCCCGCGTGCAGGTTGGCTCGAAAATCCCCTGAGGCCGGAGTACGTCGGATTCCGGCGGGCGTTCCCGAGGCAGGATCTTCCAGAATCTGACCATCCAGCACCAGGACGCGCTTGTCGCCCGGTTCGCTGGTGTCGATGAAGTGCTGAGCGACCATTGGGCGTCCGTTGAATTCTTCCTGGGCCAACTCGATCACGTCGTCGTCGGGAGTGACGCGGATGACACTTTCACCACGCGATCCAATCAGTGGCTTGATGACACAGGGACGGCGCGAGTCGACGACAAATTGAGCGATCGTCGCGGGGCGACTGGACACGGTCATCGCTGGACGCAAAGATTCCGGAAGCAAGGCCAACGATGCTTTGCTGGCAAATCGTTCCAGGTGGGCGGGATCGTTGACAACTCGAACGCCGAATTGTTGGGCGAGCTCGCAAAAGTGCAGGCATGATTGATGAATTGCCGCTCGGTCGTTATCCCGCCCTGGATTGGTGCGGATCAAAATCAGGTCACCAGGTCGACAAGCCGTCGGCTGCGGTGTGGCTGTGCTTTGGGCGCAATGTAGAGCGACCGTTTCACTGGTCCACGGCGGTGAAGATCCAGTTCCTGGCGTCAACGCGGTTGACGAAATCCAGCAGGGGAAGCCTCCATTGCGAACTTCGAATCCATCAACACCAGCCAGCATCACCTGGTAACCGCGATTAAGCAGCGACGCGATCAGCATCGCTGTCGTTTGGCGAGGGCCGATGCCAGTGGCATCGTTGACGAAGACGAAGACGTTCATGCAAATTCCGTGCGTTGCCAACGGATCGAGGGGGCATTGGAAACGAAAGTTATTCCAGTTCGTCGGCCGGTTTCAGTTGTTTAAAGGTACCGTCCAGCGAGCAGCCGCTGACTTCTTCAAACATCTTGATATCTTCAGGACTCATCGGCACGCCCAGGTGCATGATCCGTGCACCGGTATTGCCAAGTGGGTTGACGCAGTGGCCGATGACGATTCCGTCTTCCGGTGCGCTGTATTCGCGGATCACGTCGCCGAAAATATTGACTTGCGAGGCGATCGGTTCCCCCTTTTTGACGCGGTCGGTGATCTTGTGTTGGACTCGCATCATGCCGCCGCGTTCAGCAAGAATCCAATAGGAACTACGGCACAGAAACGGGGGCTTGTGAGTCGTCTGTCGCATCGAAGAGCGGGTGGGCACCATGCCGACGTGAGCCAGAATTCGCCGAATTCCCGTCAACGTCCGCGAGATTGGGTCGCGTTGGAATCGTTGTGGGTCGCAGATTTCAACCGTAATTGCTGGTTTGCCCAGTTCGGCGATCGTTCCTCGAAGCGTATAGTCGGATGGTGGGTTGTGAACAATGATCTGGGGACGCAACAGGTACGCCATTTGCGCTGTCATTTTGCGGCGCATGTTGGCTCGGACGTACAGGCTGTTGACTCGGCCTTCGCTGGCGGTGTGAAGATCAATCAGGTAATCCACATGGCGAACGATTCGGTCGACCAGATTGAATGCGTAGACCTCCGACATGCGTCCATTGGGTTTGCCGGGCATGATGTGGTTCAGGTCCTGCCCGTCGACGAATTCGCGACGCTCAACCAGCAAGCCCGGCATGTTCGCGGCGATCACGCACACCAGCGTGCCGCGCATCGTTTTCAAGTTGATCTTGTTCAAGAGCTGATGGATCACCGGAATCCCGTTCAGCTCATTGCCGTGCAAGGCCGCGGTGATGCCCATAATGGGGCCTTCTTTTCTGCCGCGAGCGACGACGACCGGGACTTGCACGGGGCGGCCGATTCCATTTTCGGAGACTTCGATGAACAGCCGGGTAAACTGTCCAGCAGGCAACGATTCGATTTCCAGTCGATCGACTCGTTGGACGACTTTGACATTGTTGTAGCCGTTACCGGGAGCAGCATCTTTGGAAGGCTGGTTCAAAATTGAATCTCCTGATTGAAGCGGGCATCGGGGTTGATTGACTGGAATAGTTTTTTACGAAAACGACCTTTCGTGTTGATCAAGCTTTGTGCCATCTGGTCGATCGCGACAATGCACATCACCGTTTGCAGGTAGCTTTCAATCAAATCGTCCAGCCCGAAGCCCAGCCGATTGAAGTCGCGGCTATCTACCAACAGCAGCCGTTCTGGCTCAGTACTAAAACTGCCGTCATCATTTTTTACCGACAGATTGGTTCCCAGCATATCCCACGAGTCATCCCCGCTGCTCAGTTCCGCGGTCAGCGGTTTGCGGGCACGGCGAGCGTAAATGGCGACCGGGAAAAATCCTGCCGGGCCGACGCCAACCATGAACCGCAAGTCTGCCGCATGCAGGTTGAGCTTTCGATCCGGCATCGTGCCGACGTGAAACAGCCGTCCAAATCGACTCTGCGAACTCCATTGCGAGTTGCCGATCAGCGATTGAACGATGTAATGATCGTAGTTGTGTTCGAGCTCCATGAAAGCTTCCAGCTCTCGAGGCGAAGTGATGGTATAGACGCCCTGTCCGGCGTTGGAGTAGGGGACTTTGACGACCGCCACGCCACCCATCCGTTCGACCCAGATCGGGACTTCGGTCTTGGAGACATCCCAGATCGTTTCCGGGGTGTTGATTTTCAACCCGTGTCGCATTTCCTTGGCGTTGTAAAAATCGTAAGCCTTGGAAGCAACCAGTTTGTTTCGCCCGCCACTTAAGCAGATCAAGGTCGGGTTGTAGATCAGCGTTTTCGAATTGTGAACCGGCAATCGGTTCCAGGGTTGTTGGGTGACGTATCGAAACGCAGCTCGAATGGGAATTCGCTCGCCGTTGTAGTGGGCGTAAAGCATGCCTTTGTCGTCAAATTCCGCCGTCCGTCCGACGTCTGATTGATGGAAGGGGATCAGCCAAACCGTTTTCCCGGTCAGGTCCGCCAATGCTGCCGCGTAGCCCGAGTTCTCCATGTGATTCTTGTCATACAATACGGCCAAGTCGCCTTTGGGACCCTGCTTGCGGCGGGAAACCTGTTCCAAAAACGAGTCGCGCAACAGTCGATCATAGCCAGCTTTTTCCAGCGACTCGTTGACTCGAGGCATCGATTTCTGACCGGAGGGACAAGAATTGGTTTCAATCACCACCACTCGCCGCAAACCCTTTTCGTTGGTCACGTGAAACAGATCACAGCCCCCCCAGCGAAAATAGCGAGGCTTGGAGTTCAGCAGATTGCGAACGGCCAGATAGTCGACCTCGGGGTGCAGG
>CAZJEK010000061.1:0-21906 GCA_964545005.1 uncultured Pirellulaceae bacterium | reverse complement strand
AGCCCTCGCTCACGCGTCGGGTTTCCATTCCCAAGCAAAAACTGCGATAGTGCAAATTCAAAACTTTTAACTCTGCGTCTCCGCGGCTCTGCGTGAGGTTTCTTTCAGATCGATCTGCCTAAGTACAACGTTTCTGCTTACTCGATCTGCTTCAACGTCTCCAACAAATACCCCCAGAACTTTTGCACGCTGCTGATGCAGACTTTTTCGTCCGGAGAATGCGCGCCGCGAATGGTGGGACCAAAGCTGATCATTTCCATCTCGGGATAATGCTGGCCGATCAAGCCGCATTCCAACCCAGCGTGACAAGCAGATACATCGGCTTCTTCACCAAACAGGTCCTGATACAGTTGGCTCATCAAACGTACGATTCCGGCATCCGGTTTGGGATCCCAGCCGGGGTAGTCGCCGGTTAACTGAACGTCGCAGCCGGTGGTTTCAATCACTGCCGCCAACGCTTCACTAAGTGCATGTCGCTCGCTATCGACACTGCTCCGAGTCAAGCATTCGATGGCAATCTGGCCGTCGCCAATTTTTACTCTGGCCAGGTTATTGGAAGTCTGCACCAAGTCAGGAATGCTGGGGCTCATCCGGGCAATCCCGTTGGTGATGCCGAAGATGGCTGGGATCAGTTTCTGCTGCAGCGAATCCGGGATTACTTGCTGTGGTGCAGCGACGGATTCGCAAGTAATTTCCAGATCGGGATCAGTCACCTGATATTCCGCTTTGATATCGTTTCTGGCCTGGTCCAGCCAATCGAACTTGGCATCGCCAGCAGTGGCGAACACGGCCACCGATTCGCGGGGAATCGCGTTTCGCAAGCCACCACCGTCAATTGACGCGATCCGAGCCTGATTGTTTTTAATAGCCAGCGACAACAAACGGTTCATCAAATGGTTGGCATTGCCACGACCCTTGTGAATATCCATTCCTGAATGACCACCGGTCAGTCCTTTGATAGTCAACCGATAGCCCGATGCCGCTGGATCGCTCGCTTCCTGTTGATAACTTCCCGAGGCAACCACGTCGACTCCGCCCGCACAACCGATGGTTAATTCGTGGTCTTCTTCGGTATCCAGGTTCAACAGGATTTTGCCGTGCACAAAATCGGGTTGCAGCGCTTTGGCACCCGTCATTCCGGTTTCTTCATCGATGGTCAGCAATGCCTCCAGGGGCGGGTGAGGAATATCGTCGGCAGCCAGGATTGCCATGATCGCTGCCACGCCAATCCCGTTGTCGGCACCCAGCGTCGTGCCCTTGGCTCGGACCCAGTCGCCGTCGATTTCCATCTGGATTCCCTGGGTCAGAAAATCGAAATCGGTATCGGCATTTTTTTGATGGACCATGTCCAGATGAGATTGCAATACGACCGGGGTGGCGGTTTCTTTGCCGCTGGTCGCCGGTTTGCGAATCAGGACGTTACCGGCATCGTCAACAGTCGTTTCCAGTCCCAGCGACTGGCCAAAGGATTTGGCGAATTCAATCACCCGCGCTTCCTGTTTGCTGGGGCGAGGAACGGCGTTCAGGTCAGCGAAGTGATTCCACAGATTGGCAGGTTCCAGTTGGCGGATCGCAGCGTTTGAGTCAGACATGTCGGAAGCGTTCAATTAAGCCGGATAAAACCTCATTGTAACGGTAACTTGCGCTGAGGCTCTGTGTCGCTTTTCGCTCCGAGAAATTTTCCAAGCGAGGGCGATTAACCGCAGAGGCGCAGAGTTCGCTGGGGACTCGCACAGTTCCCTTTAGATCGCTCCAGGCTCCCCGTTCTCTGCGTCTCTGCGGTTTTTTCCCTATGATTCTACTTGGTGCTTCTTTCGATAAAAAAGTTCAAAGTGTGCAACTTCAAAACCAACGCCGCGGGTTTGTGCTCTCGAATCAAAGAAAATGTCGGCCTTGTCGAAAATCGGTAAACTGTTCGAATAGTCCAATCAACGTGTCACCGCATCAGTTCACATCGCCCACGTTTCCATTCCGATTTGTCAAACAACGTTCCGCGGTCCCAGTCCGCTTTCACCATGCCAGACCAAGCGACCTTGCAGCAACTTCGTTTCGCGATCGATGACGTCGATCGCCGGATGGTTCGACAAATCAATGAACGGGCGGAATTGGAAATTGAAAAACTCCGTGCTGGAGGCGGAAAGGGGAAATCAACGTCGGCTGGGCTCAATACCCGCCACGGCTTGGGCAACCCGATGCCGGGGACTCCGGTTGACAAAAACAGTGGACCGATCCCAAATTCGGCTCTACAAGGTATTTATCGGGAGATCCTGAATTCCGCGTTTTCGCTGGCGCGGCGAGTCCGCGTCGGTTACCTGGGGCCAGAAGGGACTTTCAGCCATCAAGCGGCCGAACAACATTTTGGTGACAGCGTCGATTATGAAAACCTGCGCGCTCTGTCTGGCGTATTCGAAGAAGTTGCTCGTGGCCACGTGAAATACGGGCTGGTCCCGATCGAAAACAGCACCGGTGGGGCGATCATCGAAACGCTGGATTCGTTCAGTCAATACTTTGGTCACGTGACGATTTGCGGCGAGATTCAGTCTTCGATCTCGTTCAATCTGTTGGGCAACTGCGATCCGAAAGCCATCCGTGAAATTCATTCCAAAGCTGAAGCATTGTCGCAATGCTACAACTGGTTGACGACGCACTATCCCAACGCGCTTCGCGTTGAATCGCAGAGCACCGCGGCAGCTGCCCAGTTTGCCAACCTGGCCGCCGCCGACGGCATCGCAGCGATTGGGTCGACGAAAGCCGGTCAAATGTACAACCTGAAAACCATTGCCGCCGAAATCGAAGACAGTTCTGACAACGTGACGCGATTTTTGATTCTGTCACGGGAACGATCGCCGATCACCGGCAATGACAAAACCTCGTTGATGTTCACTTGCGATGATCGACCGGGATCGTTGGTGGATATCCTGAGTGTTTTCAAACGATACGGGATCAACTTGAGCCATATCGAAAAACGACCCAGCCAGCAGATCGACACCGAATACACCTTCTTCGTCGACATGCTGGGTCACGCCGATGACGGGCCGACGGCGGAGATCCTGGGAGAGGTTCGGGCGCATTGCAAAAACCTGTACATTCTGGGTAGTTACCCGGTTTACGATCCGAATCGCAAGTACCAACCGGAGTCGACGCCGGTTCGATTTGACTCCAACGACGAACGACAAAACGCGATCGAAGCCACCGATCAGGCATTGGTGGATTTGATCAACGAACGAGCCAAACTGGTGGTCGACGTGGGGCATTTCAAACGTAAATCGGACGTTCCGATTTATGCCCCGCACCGGGAAGCAGCGGTGCTGCGAAAAATCAAATCGTTAAACGAAGGTCCCCTGCCCGACCAAACGCTGGAATCGGTTTACCGGGAACTGATGAGCGGCAGTTTCGCGTTGGAAAAACCACTGCGGATTGGATTTCCGGGCCCCGAAGGCGACTTTTCCCATCTTGCTGCGATGCGGCAATTCGGATCCAGCGTGACCTTTGTTCCCTCCCAGGAAATTCGGGATATTTTCCACCAGGTAATTGAGCAACAAGTGGACTACGGATTGGTTCCGATCGAAAACAGTTCGGTGGGCGGCATCAATGAAACGCTGGATTCGTTTATCGACCTGAATCAGGATTTGACGATCTACGGCGAAGTCAGGATGCAAGTCCACTTCTGCTTGCTGGCCGCCTGTCGTCCCGACCAGATCCAGGAAGTTTTTTCGACGGCCAATGTCGTTTCGCAATGCCGCAACTGGTTGGCGACGCAATATCCGCATATCAAAATTCGGATTCGCGATACGACCACTCAAGCCTTGGACGAAGTTCGAGAACTGTTGGGCGACGATCCGCAACGAGGCGTAGCCGCCATTGGTTCCTCGTTGGCTGGAGAACTACACGGGCTGAAACCCTTGTTCGAAAAAATTGAAGATCGTCAGGGCACGATGACCCGATTCCTGATCCTTTCTCGCAGCCAGGCCGAAGTGTCCGGTCACGACAAAACAGCGATCATGTTTTCCACCGAAGATACGCCGGGATCCTTGGTTGACGTGTTGGATGTTTTCAAACGCAACGCCATCAACCTGACTCATCTGGACAAACGACCCAGCCAGCGGGAAAACTGGGACTACACTTTTTTTGCCGACTTGATCGGGCATCGCAATGACCGAGAGATCGCGCAAGTGATCGGAGAAGCCAGAGCGTATTGCAAAATGGACGAACAGGGTCAGCGTCAGTTGACGATCCTGGGCAGTTTTCCGGCCAGCCAGCGTGTGTTGTCGTGAGCCAACTGGAAACACGCTGGAAACAGGCGATTTCACTGCTGAAATCGCAGTTCGGGTTCGATGAGTTTCGGGACTACCAAGCCGAAATTATTCGTCATCTATTGGCCAATCAACACGCGCTGGTCATTATGCCGACGGGGATGGGCAAGAGCCTGTGCTTCCAGATTCCGGCTTTGGTGCTGGCCGAAGAAGCGAAACAAAGCGACCGACCACCGGTCACGTTAGTGTTGTCGCCATTAATCGCGTTGATGAAAGACCAGGTCGATGCGTTGGTGGAAAAGGGAATTGACGCGACGTTTGTTAACTCTTCGCTGGATCGCAACCAACGGGAACAACGCTATCAGGAAATCGCTGATGGCAAGTATGACTTGTTGTACGTTGCCCCCGAACGGTTTCGCAAACCAGATTTCTGTGACGTGATTGCCCGTCGTGATGTGGTGCTGCTGGCGGTTGATGAAGCCCATTGCATCAGCGAATGGGGCCACGATTTTCGGCCCGACTATACCCGGGTCAGTGAGATCCGCGAGCAGCTTCGCGAACCGACAACGATCGCGTTAACCGCAACCGCGACGCGGCAGGTTCAACAGGACATCGTCAAGCAACTTGGTTTGTCGCCGCAACAAGTGAACATATTCCATGCGGGAATTGCCCGGCCCAACCTGGTGCTGGAAGTGGAAACGGTCTGGAGCGACGACGATAAACTTCAGGCGATTCTGCGCACGAGGGAGCAGATCCAGGGCAGCGGTATTGTTTATTTCACGCTGATCAAAACCCTCGAACATTTCAGCGATCGACTGCGCGGTGAGGGAATCGAACATCTGGTATACCACGGCGACCTGGATCGCAACAAGCGTCGCGAGTTACAGGAAAAATTCATGGACCAGCCTGACCAGCTGGTGTTAGCGACCAATGCATTTGGGATGGGCGTCGACAAGGAAGACATTCGGTTTGTTCTGCATGCCGACGTTCCCAGTTCGATGGAATCGTACTACCAGGAGATCGGTCGAGCTGGTCGCGACGGAAAACAATCAAAGTGCTTGCTGTTGTACGATCAACGCGATCTGGCTACGCAGATGGAGTTCATTCGCTGGCAGAATCCGGATGTCGACTACTATCGACAACTGTATCGCGTGTTGACCGAGGATGCGGAACAGGTCAATGCCTTTGGGCTGGAATGGTTACGCAAGCAATTGCATGCCAAGGGCCAACATGATCGCCGGCTGGAGACCGCGTTGACGATGATGTTGCGATGGGGAGTGCTGGAAGGTTCTTTTCAAGCTCGATCGGCAACGGGAATGGATTTGCAGGTCGTCGATCAACTACCCCACCAGTTAAATGATCCGGAAGCCATCGAAAGCAAGCTGAAAAACGATCAGCTGAAGTTGTTGCAAATGGTCAACTATGTCCAGCACGAAGGCGACCGCCACGAGTTCATCGAACGGTATTTTGTTGATGAATGAGTTCATCAAAGTTGAATTGACTAGCGATGTTTTTTATTATTTGCAACGAAAATCACGAGTGATCCATGCCTTTGGGTCGGTCAATCAGATCTTCAAAACCACTAGAACATTGCATTGAAAACCAGCCCTAACCTCGAAGACCAACAATGAAGATAAATCTGCCAACTCTGCTCTGCGCATTGCTGTTAGCGACATCAGTTTCAATGGCCCAACAACCGGGGAATGATGGCCCGGTAGGGATCTTTCGTAACGGTCAGGAGTACAATCAGTTCATGGGCGATGTCAAGTCAACGCTCAACGGTACACCTGAAATGGAGTCAATGGTCTTGATGATCAATGACGCTGTCCTGAATCAGCCTTTTGGATCGTCAGCCAGCAAGTACGGCGGCGACAACAGTATGTTGGGTCTATTATCGGATGCTGACATCCGCAAAGACCTGGAAATGGTAGATCGTCAGTACGAGGAACTCAAAACACTGAACGATGAGATTCAACAGAGAATGGCGGACCAGCTACGAGCTCTCGATTTTTCGAATGCCGAAAATTTGAGGGAGCAACTCAATTCGATCCGCAACTCGGCCAAAAAAGAACTGAATTCCGTTTTGCTTCCCCACCAACTCAAAAGGTTGAATCAATTAAAGGCCCAGCAACGGTTGCGTTTCCGTTCGCTGGTGGACGTGATCACCAGTGAACCAGTCAAATCCGACCTTGCTATTACGGACGAGCAGGAAAAACTGTTGCGGAAAGAGGAGCTTGAAATCCAAGAAGAGCTACAACGCCAAATAGCCAAATTACGCAACGAAGCCAAGCAGCGAATTCTTTCCAGGCTTCAGCCTGACCAAAAACAGGAGGTTGTTGAGATGTTTGGTGATTTCTTTGATTTTGAATCTAAACCGTTTCAAAGCAGTCAAAAGCGCTCAACAGCAAGGAATTGATTCCGCGATGATGAAGTCGATTCAAGTTTCAAATATGCCGCTGACGTCATAACGGCTGGCGATGTGAATTGGAAAGTCGTCACCGAGGATTTCGCGATGCGTCTGCCTCGCGCGCTCGGGTTCATTGTTCTCTTCCGATAAATGACATAGACAGGCCCATTTCAGTCGCGACCCGCGGGACTCCTTGATCAACCGGGCAGCGTCTTCATTGGACAGATGACCACCCGCACCCCGAATCCGCCGTTTCAACCGTTCTGGATAAGGACCCGTTTCCAGCATCTGCGTACAGTAATTGCTTTCAATCACAACCGCATCGAGCGACTGCAGGACTTCCCGCAGGCCCTCAAAGGCGTGACCCAGATCCGTCAGAATACCGACGCGGCTGTCATCATCCTCGATTACGAACGCGACGCCATCGACGCTGTCGTGGGGGGTCGGGATAGTGTGTACCGTGACGGATCCAAACGAGATCGAATCGCCGGCAGAAAACAACCGAATGCGATCCAGTCGCCCAACTTTCTGATACCGCTGGACCGCCGACAAGGTTTGACGCGTGACGTACACGGGCAGGTCAAACTTGCGTGAAAAAACCCCTAGCGCACGAGTGTGGTCGCTGTGATCGTGCGAGATAAACAGTGCCTGGGCCTGGCAAATGTCACGTCCGTGTGTGGCCAACCGTTGTTGTGCCTGCTTGCCGCTGATTCCAGCGTCAAACAGCAACGACGTATCGCCTGATTCGACGTAAAAGCAGTTGCCGTTACTTCCAGATTGTAACGAGACGACTTTCATACGGCGTATTTTATCGACTCGCCGTATCTTGCAAATAGCGGCTTCGCTACTCGGGTAACTCCGCTTCAATTTGCCGGAGCAGGGAACGCAACGATTTAACTTCATCGCCGCTCAATCGAGCGGACTGGACCATGTAAGCCAACATCGGCACTGGCCGACCCTTGAAGATCGTATGCAGCATCTGGTTACTGGCCAGATCGATGCAATCGGCTTCGCTGACCAGTGCGCGATACAGATAGCGATTGCCTTTGCGTTGAAAATCCAGGGCACCTTTCTGAACCAGCCGGTGTAGCAAGGTCTTGATCGTACCAGCTGACCAATCAGTGGTTTCCTGCAGCCGCTCAATAATCTGCTGAGAGGTCACCGTCGGTTCCTGCCAGACTTCGTGCATCACCCGCCATTCGGCGTCGGAGATCTGAGCGTCCAGTGTTGGCACCGAACTGTCGTCGTTGCTCGCACTTTCTGGCTGGTGGTCAACTTGCAAGGTAGTCATGGGTGATTGAGAGGCTGAACCAAACAAGGCCGGGGATAACAGCCCCGGCCTTGAAATCGGATAGGTTATGCCGAAGCGGTTGCCTAGTGCCGCGTCAAGTATTGATTTTGGGGTTGGCACTTCAATTTAGCGATTGGTTTTTCGAGCAAGATTGACTCGCCAACCCCAATTTTTAAGTTAGACGCTGCACTAGCGACGGGGAACCGTCGGCGTCAGCGATTCGCTAACGCGAGCTTCGTCAACTTCGTAAACAAAGACGGTATCTTCTGCAGTGGTGCGTCGTTCCGATCCCTCGATTTGCGTGATCGTGCGAACGACATGTTCTCCACCTGCTTTACCGATGGCGGTAAACTTGAAGGACGTCGACTTTTCAGGAGCGATTTGAGGTTCGGTAAACAGGACCGTGTTACCCTCAATGATCACTTTCTGGCTGTCCATCGGAACGGCTTGCAGTGATTCCGGCAATTCGACTCGAACGTTGACATCGGTGGCTTTGCGACTGCCGCGGTTGGCGACTTGCACTTCGAACAGTGCTTTGCCGCCTACCTGGACGGGACCAGACAGGTTTTTGATCTGAACGCCAACGTCGGCACGAGTCGTCACCTTGGTTGTCAACTGAATTTGTTTTTCGGCGGTTTCGTGACTGTCGATCAGGAAGTCACAGACTTGATCGCCTTCTTCGGTAACCGTCGACATCATTTGAATCTGCTCGGTGCTACCGGCGGGGATTCGATCGAACGACCAGTGAAGAATTCCCTTGGCAGCGTCAACCTTGGCTTCGCGACTGATCGTCGTGATCTTCATGCCCGTCGGCACGACCAAAGATACCTTGACGTCGGTCACATCGACTTCGCCGTTATTTTCCAGATTCAGGGTGTAGATTCCATTGCGGTCAACAAAGTTGGCTTTGGGGCCGATGGCCGAAATCTGTAGTTTTGGCTCGAACACGGTCATCGCGACCGATGTCAGTTTCGGCTCGGCGCCATCATCCGACTTGGCGGTCGACTTGATCTCGATTGGGCCGGAGCCAATGGCTTGACTCTCATAAATGACTTTGACGGACTTGCCGGGTTCGATCGATGCGATGGCGTCCTGCAAAGACGATTTCAATTCCTGCAACTGCTCCGGGAACTCGGTGTGAACCACGACATCGGTCGCTGTTCCATCGCCGAGGTTGGAAACGATGACTTCATGGGTTACCTTGTCGCCCACATTGGTTTGTCGAGGCCCATTGATCACGACCGAAAGTTGAGGCTCGCGTACTGCAACCAAAACCTTTTGTTCGGCCTCAGTGCGAACCGAAGTCATGATGTCGATCGGTTCGCGAAGCGTCGGTTGGACTTTCAGAATGATCTCACGAGTATCCTTGGCGTTGATGCTGTTGAGATCAAATTTCAAGACTTGGCCATCAATATCTGTAGGCGTGGGAGTCGCCGAAATCAACTTGGCATGGGATGGCAGGACCGCAGTAAAACCGACGGCGTTGACAGGAATGTTTGCCGTGTTGGCAACATCAATCTTGATCGTCGCTTCCTTGTTCACGTTGACGAACTTGGGCGAGTCAATCGAAGTCTGAATCAGCGAATCCAACTTGGCGGTCATCCGGGTCGAAATGGTTCGCTCCGGTTTTGTGACAGCGGATTTCGCAGTCGAGGCTTGTTGAACAGGAACGCCGCCAGGCACAAACGACGGCTTCACGTTGGACTGCGCGGGCAACGGTTTGAGCAACTGGTTTTTTGCAGCCGGTGACTGCAATACCTGAGGAACTTTGATTTCGTCAAAGCCGACTTTGGGCGCCGTTGGCGAGAACGAATCGTTTACTTTTTGCTGGTCCAGGGTAATCACACGCTGGATTGGCTGTTGGGCTCCAAAATTAGATTCCTGAGCGACAACAAAGGGTGACATTGGGCACAGAAATGCAGCGATGGCACTCGCAGCAGCCGCATTTTTCCAGGATTTAATCGTCATGAATCGACTCCACGTCGTAGTAGCATCAGGCGGGATTGCCGCGGCAAAGGGCCACGCTCCTTCCTTAGTGGGATCGGCACAGTAAACTTTGTTGAATTAGTAAAACTGTTACGATTAGTCGTTTTTCGCTAACCCGCATCTGTCAACTGCGGGTTCCCGGTCAAGCGCGACAACTTTGGTAGTTTGCGGTATATTGTCAGGCTTCCTGCGAGCGGAAATCGTACGTAACCCTTGATCACAAGGATTCAGAAATGCGAAATATGAATGCCAAGCTGCTGCTAGCAGTGTTTACCAGTTTTATTTGCGCCGGCTTGGTCCGGGCTCAGGATTCGATGGAATATCCACCCACCAAGAAAGTAGATCAGGTTGACGAATACTTTGGCGAACCGGTAGCGGACCCCTATCGTTGGCTGGAAAACGACGTTCGCAAATCGGACGAAGTTCGGATGTGGGTCGAAGCCCAAAATGAAGTTTCCTTTGCCTATATCAATCGCCTGCCTTATCGCGAACAGATTGAAGCCCGTTTGACCAAATTGTGGGACTACGAAAAATTCAGTGCACCTTTTAAACGGGGCCAACGGTACTTCTATTCCAAAAACGATGGGCTTCAGAACCAGAGCGTGCTGTACAAGATGGACTCGCTCGATGGCGACGCTGAGGTGTTGATTGATCCCAACCAGTGGTCCGAAGACGGCACGATCGCACTCAGCGGCCTGGCATTCAGCGACGATGGAAAATGGTTGGCCTACGGCATCCAGACGTCTGGTTCCGATTGGCGCTCCTGGAAGATCATGAACGTCGAGACCGGAGAAATCCTGGATGACGAATTGAACTGGATCAAGTTCGGTGGTGTTTCCTGGACCAATGACAACCAGGGGTTCTTCTACAGCCGCTACGATGAGCCAAAAGAAGATGAGAAGTTCCAGGGACTGAACCTGGGTCAGAAAATCTACTACCACAAGATGGGCGAGCCTCAATCAGCCGACCAGCTGGTTTATCAGGACGCTGACAATCCCGAATACGGTTTTATTCCATCGGTTACCGAGGATGGGAAATACCTCGTGGTGACGGTTTGGAAGGGAACCGATGATCGTTATCGTGTGCTGTACCGTGATCTCGAATCAGACGGTGATCTGAAAGTACTGATTGACGACTTTGCCAATGAGTACAGTTTCCTGGGTAACGAAGGTTCGGTATTTTATTTTAAATCGGACTACGAAGCGCCCAAGAAATGCATTCTGACCATCGATGTGTCTCGCCCGGAAGTCGAACGCAACGTGATTGTTTCCGAAGCCGAAGAAGCGATGGAAGGTGCGGGCATTGTCGGCGATTCACTGATCATCGAATATCTCCAGGACGCCAAAACGTTGGTCAAGGTCTTTGATCTGTCTGGCAAGTTTGTGCGACAGGTAGAATTGCCGGGAATTGGCACCGCCAGTGGATTCGGAGGTCGCCGTGACCACACCGAAACGTTTTATTCGTTCAGCAGTTTCAATCGGCCGCCCAGCACTTACCGCTACGATTTAAAGACGGGTGAAAGCAGCTTGATCCGTCAGGCAGAAGTTGACTTCAACCCTGACGACTATGAAGTGAAGCAGGTGTTTTACAAGAGTACCGATGGAACGCGGGTCCCGATGTTCCTGGCCTATAAAAAGGGAATCGAGCTAAACGGCAAAAACCCGACGCTGCTGTACGGCTACGGCGGGTTCAACATCTCCTTGACCCCTGGTTTCAGTATTTCACGATTGCAGTGGATGGAGATGGGCGGCATCTTTGCCCTGGCGAATCTGCGCGGTGGCGGTGAGTACGGAAAACAATGGCACAAGGCAGGCACCAAGACCAACAAACAGAATGTCTTCGAAGATTTTATCAGTGCTGCTGAATACTTGATCGAAGAAAAGTACACTTCATCCGAGCACTTGGGCATTCAAGGCGGCAGTAACGGCGGATTGCTGGTTGGTGCTTGCATGACTCAGCGACCAGACCTGTTTGGCGCTTGTTTGCCAGCCGTCGGAGTGATGGACATGTTGCGGTTTCAGAAGTTTACCGCCGGTCGATTCTGGGTCGATGACTACGGTAGCTCGGAAGCCAGCGCGGAAGAGTTTCGCGCATTGCGAGCCTATTCGCCGTATCACAACTTGAAGGATGGAACCGAATACCCACCGACGATGATCACCACCGCCGACACCGATGATCGAGTCGTCCCGGGACACAGTTTCAAGTTCGCCGCACGATTGCAGGAAGCCCACCGAGGCGACAATCCTGTCATCATCCGGATCGAAACCAAAGCCGGTCATGGGGCGGGAAAACCGACATCCAAAATCATCGAAGAAGTCGCCGACCAATGGGCATTCCTGGCCAAACACCTGGGAATGACACCCGAGTTTCCTGAACAGTAAATTGAGAGACGGTATGATGGTGCTCGTTACAAATTCGGTCCTCAAACCGGTTGCTTTCCTGTTGCTGGCTGCCCTGCTGGTTCAAACTGCAACCGCCGATGATGTCTTGCCACTGAATAAATACAGTGGCGTGATTCGGCAGGACGCGTTGAAGCAGCTGGCGCCAGAATCCGGCGTGGTGATCAACCAAACCAAGCTTTCCGAACTGTGGAAAGCCTGGAGTATCGAAGGAGCGATGCCGGATATCGATTTCCAGACTCAGATGGTTCTGGTCGATCTCGTTCCCGGTCCCAACCGATCGTTCAGTGGACCGTTGATGCTGGATAACGGTAATCTGACCTATCGTGTCGCGTCCACCAAGATGGGTGGACCCGGCTTCGGGTACCTGATGATGGTCGTGCCGCGGGAGGGAATTGTCACCGTCAATGACAAACCAATCCCTGCCGCAGAACAGCCTCAGAATCCTGGTCTGAGTGAACCTGCCGATTCTATTGTCGTGACCATGGTTGGTACGTTGCAAACAGGGGTGATGGCGATTGGCGGAGAAACGACGGGCTATACGATCTCATCCGGTGGACTTACCTGGGAACTCGATTTTCGCAACGCAGAGCAAATCAACCTGGCGATGCGTTTGGAATCCGAAAATCGAAAAGCGCGCGTCACCGGTCGATTGAGTCAGATCGCGGGAATCGAAGTCAAGCAACGGATGATTGTTTCGGTTGATCAAATTGTCGATGCTGCTGAACAACCACCGCGAGTCCAACCCAATGTTCAGCCCCGTGAACTGGAAGCCGCCACTACTCGCCCCAGGCTTGACTCACGCCCTGCGGGCAATCCAGGGCTTGCCGAGGAACCGGGCCCAGGGCAAACACCTGCCTTGGATATGTCGCAACTGAACGGGTTTCGGTCGATCAAAATTACCATGTCCAGCGAAGCACTGGCTGGTCAGGTGACCCAGGAAGTTCAGCCCAATGGGATTTCTTCGATCGATGACGGTTCCAGCATAGACAAATACGCGATCCCGCCCGATCGATTGAAACAGCTTCACGAATTTGTCAAGCAAACCAATTGGGCTGACGTCCCCCGCAATAGCCGCGGTGGTCGAGACAAACCGACTCAGTTTGAAATTGAAATTCGGGCACCGGCGGGAATCTATCGATTGTTTATCGAAGACGATCGGCTGAAAGATGTGGACGCGATCGCCCAGCTATTTCGATTGTTGCGGAAAAGTTAAAGCCTAGACACCCTCCCGCTCGCGGGAGGGTCGAGCCATAGCGAGGGGAGGGTTTACCAACCCCCTCTCCGGCCCTGACAGGCCGACTCTCCCGAGGGAGAGTATCTGCAGCATGCGGCCCTCCACTTAAAAAATGTCGGCCACTCCGAGGAAGTTGCGTCGACGATCGTGGTATCCAACACGTAAAGCCTACCGCAGAGACACAGAGTTCGCTGAAATCCCTGCAAAACTTCTGCAAGCTCCCCGTTCTCTACGCCTCTGCGGTTGTTCTTGATGATCTTGCTACGAGCGTTCTTTTGAAAGTTTGAGAAAATTTCAGCCACCCCGAACGGGGCCGGATCAAGCGTTACCTGAACGACGAAACGGGTCGCGGCTGGACTCCCAACGCGTCGTAATTGAATCCGGATTTGAGCGGCTGATAGTCACCCACCGGGTCGACGGACGACTTGCCATTAATCTGATTCTCCAGACCAACACCCCAGTACACGGCGTTGACGACCAGTCGACGGACACCCTCGTTTTCGAAATCACGTCCCGAACCCATCGTGAAATGAAAAATCGGCGACGCCAATCCTTGATTGCCGGTCCAGCTTTTCGTCCACGCGATCGGCAACGCTTCTTTCTTTGAATTGGGCTCGGCATCGGGTTCGAGATTGATCAGCGGCTGGCCCAGTACCAGCGCCGTACAATCCTCTGGGAACGGAGATTTTTCATTGTGACAGCGGTACACATCCGAAGGCCCCCAGATGTCGTTCACGCCCGTCAAGATCGGATGAGCTTGTTGTTCTTTCACGATCACGCCGCGAGTGGATTCACGGTGCCAGCCGCCGTGGTGTCCCATGAATGATCCTCCCAGCAATTCGCGCAACGAAACCTGCTTGCCGTCCAGAGCGTACTTGGTGCCGCCCCAAAAACCGTGGTTGGCCGTTCGCAAAGCGATGATCGGTTTGCCAGAATCGAAATATTGGTGAAAGTGTTTCAGCTGATCGTCCGGTAACTGCATGAATCGGGACAACCAGATCAAGCAGTCGGCGGAATCCAGTTGTTCCAATCCCGGAATGCGATGGTGCCGAACCGGTCCATCTTTATCAAACGGTGCCGGCAAGGTCGGATCCACCAGACCTTCATCGTTGACCGAAAACAGAACCGTGCAGTCGAAGCCATGTCGTTCGGCGAGAACCTTGGCCAGCATCGGCAAGGCTTGTTCGCTGCGGTACTCCTGGTCAGCGGCGATCAATACGACATGCTTGCCTTGACCAGGTCCGGCCTTGCCAGTGAACTTGAGCCAGGATGGTTCGGGGTTGGTCACCGATGGCGGCCCCAACTGGAGCGGCTGGATCCATACGTTGCGAAACTGAACCTGATTGTGGTGGCCTTGCAGTTTGATGGGTCGGGGCGAAGCGTCTTCGGGTTTGCCGGCGCCCGTTTTCCGTATTAATTCAACGTCGTCATGGACCAACACTCCATTGTGATAAACGGTTAACCGGGCTGGTTGAGTTTTCGTTTCGCCGTGGAAGCGCGCCGCACGAAATGCGATGTCGAAGGATTGCCATTGGCCGGCCGGGCGCGATACCAGAAAGTCCGGTTTCCTGGTGCGATAGATGCAACCGCAATCGTCCTTGCGAAAATCGGATTCGGGGACCCCAAACGAATTCAGAATCTGCAGCTCATAACGCTGTTGCAGGTAGACGCCCGAATTTCCATTACGTTCTCGCGGAACATTTCCGGCGTCGTTGACGTTGAATTCCAGGTGCATCCGAAAGTCCCCGTAAGCATCGGGCGTAATGACGCTGTCCCACTTTGGTGACGCGGTCAACACGCCATCGGCAAACGTCCATTGACACTTGACGTCAGATTCGGGAACAAATTTGGATTCTGTGTCGTTGACCAGTTCAATGGCATCGGCAGGTTGTTCAAAGTCGATGATCCCTCGGGTGGAAAACTCCGGCGTGTCGTTTGCCGGAACCGATACGTTGGTCGTCGGTTTGGGGATTTCGTTTAAGGTGTAGTAGGCTGATTTGTGCAACAGTTCTTCTCCGGTTGCCGATCGCAACCCCGGAAGATGGAAATCGTGCACATGTCCCTGGACCAGACCATCGACCTCAATTTGTACCATCGTGGCGGTATCTGAAACCGTTGCAGCGACCACCCGCGGTTGGGTCTGATCGACTTCCGGGCTGCCATAACCCTGCCGATAAATGTGCGTAAACGTGCTCATCTGGTACGTGTCTGGATCACTCGCGACGTCCCGGTCAACGGGTTTGGTGAATTCAATATTGAAGCCATTGTGCCGAGCCGTAATCCGCTTGATTTCAAAAGGGACTTTCCCCGTCCAGTCCAATCGCTGCACGGCGTAAGCCTTGGGCCCCCGGACGGGCCACCCGCGATTGGTGCCACCCGCGATCAAGCTACCATTGGGCGTGAATTGAACCGCCAGCAGTCCGGTGTCAAATCCTTCTCGAAACGGATAACAGGCGCCTTGCCAGACTCCATTGACTTGTTCGGTTGTCGCGCGCATTACCACGCCCAAGCTGAAGTCGCCAATGAAGATCTGATTTTCGAACGGGCCAAATTTTCCGCCGGTGCGATCGACCATGAATCCGGAAATCGATCGTCCCATTCGTTTGTAAGGAAACACGACGGCGTAAGGAACCAATTCCTTGACTCGCTTACGTTCGATTTCCAACCGCGAGGGAGTATTGGGCATCGTCGGTTCAGGTCCCATCTCAGGAGCCAGTTCGTACCAGTTGTAGCTGGCTGGATGGCCCATGAAACCGCCGGGTTGCAGTACTTTCAATGAACACGATCCGTTCCACGGCCCCTGGCTTTCGGCGTAGAACATGACTCCGTGTTCGTTGGGACCAATCCCGCAGGGGCTCCGAATGCCACTGCACACCGGAATCGTTTTGCCATCGGGAGTGATTTTCAAACACCAACCGCGAAACGGTTCATCAGACTGGTACGACTTGGACAAACACAACGCGACCCAGATGTTGCCTTCGGCATCTGGCTTGGAACCAAAAGCAAACTCGTGGTAGTTGCGAAAACCCCAGCGATCGCTCAACGTCTCAAACCGGTCAGCTCGCCAATCACCGTTCTCATCGGTGATCCGGGTAACTTCGGTTTGCTGAGTCACCAGGAACGATCCGTCCCGGTAAGCCATACCGAAAATTTCGTCCAGGCCGGATGCGAACTTGGAAAACGTCGGTTGCGGGTACTCATCAAAAGCCCCTTCGACCAGCAGGATGTCGCCCCGCCGGGTCGCAATGGCCAAACGATTATCGGGCAGCACTTCGAAGCTACCAGCTTCAACGGCCAGCGATTCGGGCAACGGAACGTCAACCAGTTTGTAGTATTCCGATTCCGCTTCGGCTGTACCCCAGTACTCACCCAATGGCTCCTGTTGAGGTGCCAGTGCGATCACGGACCATAAAACAAACTTAAACAAAACGAACATGATCAAGTCTTCCGGTTACGGATGTGAAATCAGGAAGCTTATTGCCAGACGTATTCAATCACGATGGTTTGTGGTTGATCCGGACTCAGTTCAACCGGTACCAGCAACTGTTGCTGCTGGTTACGAGTGACGATTTTGGGACGTGGTTCGGACGCTGTACGAATCCTCCAACGCTCCGAAACGATGAACGCATCGTCATCGACCGTGATCCCGTCCCCGGCAGCAATTCGAAACACAACTTTGTCAACCGCTCGTTCCGATCGCAAGGTAATCGTCCGTCGCAACTGAGTCGTGTCAGAACTCTGGTCCTGGAAAGGTTCGAAATAATCTTCCACCGTGATCGCACCAAACGAATACTGAAACGTTGGTCGTCGTTGATCGTCCAGGCGGTAACCCCGGAACTGGTGTTCCGGCGGTCGGCCTTCATCGACCACCCAGGGAGAATCAAGGTGGTCGAGTTCTGGCCCGGTGGGCAGTTGAATCACATTTCCCAGCGGACGAACGTTGCCTGACCCCTGCCCTCGCCAGACGCCACTGGCTTCGACGAACTTGCCGCGCCAGAGGCTGCCCAGACGCATTTGTTCGGCGTCAAAAGCGAGGTTCACGTCACCGGGATAGCCAACGCCGATACCGCGTTTGCCGATACCCGGGTAACTCCGCCGGAGCATGCGGGCTTCATCGGCGACCACGATTTCCAGCGGCTCCCGGACGACACCGGCCGGAGCGCGTGCCTGTCGCCCGTCCAGCAGATACTGCCACATGGATTCCAATTGGTATTCCGCAGAACCTTCCAGATCGGGGCGAATGGCTTTCCCGCCTGGCCAGAACGAAGGCATCACGGTATTGGGGCTGAATTTTTGCGGCTGCAACATGTACTGATAAAACCAGTCCTTGTGCAAGCGCTCGGCCATTTCAGTCAAATCGACCGCCGGCATCGTGTCCGATGGTTTGTATTGATAGGTGTGACAGGCAACGCAGTTCAGACCTTTATTGCCGACCAGCTGATGACCCAACTCGCGCATTTTCTTGGCATCATCAACGGGTGTGAACTCAATCGGGTCCAGCTGATCAGTTGCCTGAAACCATTCGATCAACGGTTGAATGTTGGGTTCTCCAAACTGCGGCATTCGCGTTTTCATGTAAGGTCGGATGGAGCGACCGTTAACCATCACATCACGCATCCAATCCGATTTCAACTTGGCTCCGACCCCCGTCAAGGTCGGAGGAATCCGGCCCTGATCGCCCAAATTCAAATTGGTGGTGTGAAAATAGGATTGCCGATCTGCCGTGACACCGCCGAGGTTGTCCCGAACATGGCAGGCCGTGCAGTTAAACGCGGCCAACGTCACATCGATTTTTTCGGTAGTGTCCAAAGGTATCGGGTCGCGCTGCAGGGCCGCTGAAATCGCATCGCGTTGCGCCTGGTCGAGGTGAAAATCAGGCCAGGCTCCCGGCGTTTCCGACAGGCAACCTTGACCAGACTTCAATTTGTCCAACGATCGACTGGCGGCTACGTTTTGCGGTTGAGCATGAAATTCAGTGTGGCACTGAATGCAACCTTGCTCGATGAACAGCGTCTGTCCTGCCGTAGCCAGTTGCGGATCGACCTGCCAGGCTTCGAACTCTGACGGGGCCGATTGAAGCAGGAAATTGGCGATGTCGATCGCTTCAAAATGGGTCAGCTGCATGTTCGGCATGTGACCAGACGGTCGGCTGGCGAGTGGCGTTTCCAGAAACTCGGTCAGTCCGTCTACATCGTATTTTTGCGATACATCGCCCAACGGCATTGAGTCCGCGATCGATTGCTCATTGGCTTGTTCATCCCGCGGTGCATGACAAGCGACACAGCCGACCGAATGAAACAATTCAAAACCTCGACCAACCGCAGCTGCGTCGATGGACGGGGGCTGGTATTGGTTCTTCGCTTTGGAAAGCAGGAAGTGAGTCAGTTTGGTGGAGACATCGTCCAACTGATCGGCTTCAAGATCGTCCAGCAGACTGGGCATGGTCGAACCTGGTTTGACCTCGGCTGGTTTGGCGACGAAGGACTTGAGATAATTCGGATTCAATCGCTGCGTTGACCAGGCCAATCGTGGTGCCGACTTGGCGGCCACCGGTGCCCGCAACGAACTCGCATCATGGCAGGCGTTGCAATTCAGTTTCTGGATCAGTACCAATCCCTGCAGTTCTGCCGATAGCGAACGTTGTAGTTCGGCGGTTTCCATGATTCCGGTTTGAGGATTTCGTTCCTTCAAATCGATCACGTATCGTACCAGGTCCAGAAACTGTTGGCGATTCTTGAGTTGCGTCACCAGGTCGTCGGGCATGCTGGACGTCTTGCTGGTTTGGATCAGGTCCAGATCATTCCGGTCGATCGTCGTCAACTGGTCCCGATCCGGACTTTCACGAATCACAATCTGTTGGTCGTTTTCCCGAACTTTGGTGCCAGTGATGGTCCGGCCATCGAGCAACAGCAAGTTATAGCTCTCGAACCCTTCCTTGATCTTTCGTGATGGGTACAGAATCGATTCAACAATGAATTCATCTGGTTCCTGTTGATCCAATTTCTCCAGATCAGGTCCGATACGACTGGCTTCGGCGGCCGGGCGATGACACTTGGCACAATTGATATTGCCTTGATGAAACAAGATCGCGCCGCGAACAATGTCGCCTTTGGCCCGGGCGTCCTTCACAATTTGTTGCGGGTTCTCCTGGGACAGTTCTTCCAACAGGGTTTGAGCAACCGAGGTTGCTGGAATCAAACACACCAGGGAAGCGATTGACCCCAGAATCGACAGGCAGCGAAGTTGTAACCGGCGGCAGCAATTCATTGGCAGGCCCTTAAAACTGGCAACGCGTCAAACCATCCAGTGTAGCATGACTGACTCGGCCGTGACGGCATCGGGCCCGGAAACCGGGCGGCGAAAAAACATCGGCAGGCCGCGAATCGTTCAATTCCGCCAACCACCGATCGGATTGCCGCGAAGGTCGATTTCTTGACCTTGCGAATCTCTGGCGGCTAAGATGACGGTAGCCCATTTCCAGGAGTTGAAATGAAAACTCAGCTTGTCGTCGCGATCCTGATGACAGTCACGGTTTGCGCCCATACCCCCGCCCAGCAGCCGGCGATTGATTTCGAAAAGCAGGTCGCCCCAATCTTGGCCCAGCACTGTGTCGGTTGCCACTCCGCTGGTATTTCCAAGGGCGGCATTTCCCTTGAAACGATCGCCGACTTGCAAGAAAACGGCTATCTCGTTGCTGGCTCTCCGCAAGACAGCTATTTAATCGAACTGGTCAGCGGCACTGACGATCAGCCACCGGCGATGCCCCAGGAGAATCAACCGCTTTCGCAAGAACAAGTCGCGCTGCTTAGCGACTGGATTACGGCCGGCGCTCACTGGCCTGAAAACGTGGTCGTCAAGGAAAAATCAAAAGCCGATGCCTCCTGGTGGGCCTACCAACCGTTAGCTGATCACCAAACGTTGGCCGCAGCTGCCAATCAGCCTCAGGTTACCAAGCTTACGATCGATGACTTCATCGCTGCCAAACTGGATTCGGCAGGTCTGAAAAGCAATCCTCCGGCGGACCGACGAACCCTGATTCGCCGCGCTACCTACGACCTGTTGGGTTTGCCACCGACTCCGGCAGAAGTCGATGCATTTGTGAATGACCCGGATCCAAACGCCTACTCAAAATTGATCGATCGATTACTCGATTCGCCTCACTATGGTGAGCGTTGGGGGCGACATTGGTTGGACGTGGTTCGGTTTGGTGAAAGCAACGGGTTTGAGCGGAATGTGATCATCAACGATCTGTGGCCCTTCCGGGACTACGTCATTCGTTCGCTGAACCAGGATCGCCCATTCGATCAAGTGCTGCGCGAACATCTGGCCGGTGACTTGATCGCTGCCGATGACCGGCAGCGTCAGATAGGCGTCGCGTTTCTGGTTGCCGGACCTTACGACAATGTGGGCAACCAGGATGCAGCCGCGGCGGCTCAGATCAAATTGAATACGATCGACGAAATGATTCGCGCCACCAGCGCCGCGAGTCTGGGACTGACATTGGGTTGTGCCCGGTGTCACGACCATAAGTTTGATCCGATCACGCAAGAGGATTACTACGGTTGGTACGCCACCTTTGCCGGAGTCGTCCACGGCTCGCAAACCTGGGCTACTGAGCAACAGAAAAGCCATCGCGAACAGCAGTTGAAGGAGCTTCAACAGCAACAATCGGAATTGCAGCAACAGCAACAACAGCTGATCGAATCGCTGGCTGACGACTTCCTCAAACCAGACTCTGAATACGCCCGAGAGTCCGTCAACGCGCGGCAGAACACGGATCAATTTCCGGCAGTCGAAGCCAAATTCATTCGCTTCAAGATTTCAGCCTCTCACCAGGCGCAACCCTGCATTGATGAACTGGAAATTTACGGTCCGGGTCAACCAGACAATCTTGCCCTGGCGTCAACCGGAGCCAAGGCCACTGCTTCGTCGGTATACCCCAACTCCACCATCCATCGAATTGAACATTTGAACGACGGGCAGCACGGCAACTCGCACAGTTGGATCAGCCAACAGGAAACTGGCTGGGCGATGATCGAATTGCCGAAAACAACTACCGTCAATCGGGTTGTCTGGGGTCGTGATCGCGAAGAAAAATTCAAGGATCGCCTGGCGATCGAATACTCCATCCAGATTTCCACCGATGGCGAAACCTGGACCGAGGTGGCTCATGGACGGGACCGGAAACCTGCCAACCCCGCTCATCGCGATTACCGGGTTCGTCAAATCTTGAAGTCGATGCCGGACCAGGCCAATCAGATTGACCAATTCAAAACTCAGCTGGAACACGTCAGACAGAAAATTGCAGCCGTACCTCCGCTACCCACCGCCTG
>CAZJEK010000060.1:2766-21937 GCA_964545005.1 uncultured Pirellulaceae bacterium | reverse complement strand
GGGAAAACAAACGTCTGGGAGTTGTAACCGTCCATGGCGCATTAAAAATCGCCCGATGCATTCAAACCCGTGTCGACAGGCTTGATGCGTCAGGCGTTTTAAACGGTTTTCAACCGAGACTATCTGCTCGAGGGGATTACTCTTCTTCGTGAGCAAAATTTGGTTCTTTCCCTTCGTAAGCTCGGTACAAATCGAAGATCGCTTTCTTTAGTGCCTCCGCCGTTTCGGCACTCGCATCTTGCTTGCACTTCATCGCCGCGACGATTACTTTGTGGGCGGTGACCAGTTGGCTGGTGTAATCCTTGTTCGAGTCTTTGATTCGCTGAGCCAAAAAGTATTCTGCAATGATCTTCTGAGTATTGTTGGCGTGATCTTCTTTGGTCGAAACCCAACGGCTAAGTTGGTTCAGTCCCTTGGCGGTCGGTGGGGCATCACCGAGGCCTTCGGAGAACTCGTTAATCGAAGCAATTGCCTTGGCAATTGTTTTTGTGTCCTCCAGCATCATTTCGAACCTCATTTGGTCACCGTAAATTCCACAGGGGACCTGGCAGTGAGGTGCCTTGGCGACGGGGGGGCTGTTGGGGTCGACTGGGTCATTGGCTTGCGTGATTCCACAGGTCAGAACTAGAGCGAGCAATGCGATTGAGCTTGTTTTAAACATCAGTTTTCCTGGTCGTGTTTGTTTCAGATCAAAATTTTGCCTGGAGTTGCCAGCCAACTCCATGCACGAAAATTGGCGAAGGTCAGAATTCAACAGCGAATATGCTATAAGCCTGACCTTCCGGAATATGTCTTAGGTTAGAAGAATCCCGGTCCGGCTTCAAGCAACCGTATTTTCCCTCATCGCTCAACGGCAACGTGAGGGTTTCTTCAAATGGTGACCTCAGAGAATCGGATTTTTCAGGCCAAACCTGCGGATTGTCGCAGGCAGTTGACACCACAATGGCTTATGCGACGATAACGTGCTGAAATCTGCAAGCTGCGGAACCGTTGTTTAATTCACCTTCTGGAATTTTGAGTGATGAGCTCCACTGCCACTGAGTACAAGCATGTTGATTACAACTGGGATGACCAAGTCGCCCAGTCCATGTCTCCTGCCGAACGGCTGGTTTACCGTTCTAATTGTCTGGGGGCCGATCAACGAATCACCAACACTGGGGGTGGCAATACTTCGTCCAAGTCGATGGAAACCGATCCTCTGACCGGTCAGCAGACTGATGTGTTGTGGGTCAAAGGCTCTGGAGGTGACCTGCGAACGGCGAAAAAGGAAAACTTTGCATCGCTGTACATGGACAAATTGCTGTCCCTGATTGGTACCTATGAAGCGGCGCCAGACAACGGTCCCAAAACGCCAGCCGAAGATGCCATGGTCGGCTATTTTCCCCATTGCACCTACAATCTGAACCCGCGAGCCAGTTCGATTGATACTCCGTTGCACGGTTTTCTTCCGGCTAGGCATGTGGATCATATGCACCCTAACAGCGTCATTGCGGTGGCCGCTTGTGACCGCAGTCAAGAGCTTACAAAAGAAATTTTCGGCGACGAAATCGGCTGGGTGCCCTGGCTGCGACCCGGTTTTGAACTTGGCTTGATGATGAAACGGGAAGTCGAAGCCAACCCGTCTCTCAAAGGTCTGGTCATGAGTCAGCACGGCTTGATCAATTGGGCAGACGACGACAAGGAGTGCTATGAGTTGACGTTGCGATTGATCGAAATGGCTGCCGAGTATATCGAGTCCAAAGACAAAGGCGAGCAGACCTTTGGCGGCCAAAAGTACGAAACGCTGGAGCCATCCGGACGCGATGATCTGCTGGTCGAACTGCTGCCGTGGCTGCGCGGGCGCGTCTCGCAGATGAACAAGTTCGTCGGCACCGTTGAGCATCGCGAAGCGATCATGCGGTTTGTTAATTCCAATGACGCCGAACGATTGGCTGAACTGGGAACCAGTTGTCCGGATCACTTCCTGCGCACCAAGATCAAACCTTTGTACGTCGATTGGGATCCGGCGACGCTGGCAGCCGATCGCGAGGCTGCATTAGCGGACTTGAAAGAGAAACTCGATGCCGGTTTGGAGCAGTACCGCAAGGATTACACCGCGTATTACGAATCTTGCAAACACGATAATTCGCCCGCGATGCGAGATCCCAACCCGACCGTCATTTTGATTCCCGGCGTCGGTATGATCGCCTGGGGTAAAGACAAAAGTGAATCCCGGGTAACGGCTGAGTTTTACACCTGCGCCGTCGAAGTCATGCGAGGTGCCGAAGCCCTGGGCAACTACATTGCGTTGCCAAAACAGGAAGCCTTTGACATCGAGTACTGGTTGTTGGAAGAGGCCAAGTTGAAACGCAAGCCTCCGGAAAAGGAAATGTCTCGCGACATCGTGTTGGTGATCGGCGCCGGCAATGGTATCGGCAAGCAAGTCGCTCATCGGGTTGCCCAGGAAGGGGCTCACGTTGTCTGTTGCGATCTTGATGCTGACGCCGCTCAATCAACCGCTGAAGAACTGACCGATATTTATGGTCAAGGCATTGGAGTCGCCGGTAGCGGCATTTCGGGATGTGGTCCCGCGATCGGAACCGGCGTCGATATTACGGATCGTGATTCGATCCAGGCCATGATTCAAAAAGCGTTACTGGCCTATGGCGGGATCGATCGAGTGATTGTCACCGCGGGTGTTTTCCTGGCACCGAATCGCGATGGCAGCCTGTCTGACGACAAATGGAAACTGACTTTCGATGTCAACGTTCGGGGCAGCTACAACGTTGTCGACGAAGTGCGACAATTGTTGACCGAACAGGGGTTGCACGCTTCGATCGTGTTGACCACCAGCGTCAATGGCGTGGTCGGCAAAAAAGGTTCCGTTGCCTACGACACATCGAAAGCTGCCGCCAATCACCTGGTTCGCGAATTGGCGATCGAGATGTCACCGCTCGTTCGCGTCAATGCCGTCGCGCCCGCAACGGTCGTGGCTGGAAGTACGATGTTTCCGCGAGATCGTGTGATCGCTTCGTTGACGAAGTATGAGATTCCTTTCGAAGAATCTGAATCCGACGATGAACTCCGCAGCAAGCTGGCGCAGTTTTACGCTCAGCGTACGCTGACCAAGCTGCCGATTCTCCCGGAAGATCAAGCGGAAGCGATTTACTTTTTGGCATCGCCGCGATCGGCCAAGACGACCGGGCAAATTATCAACGTGGATGGCGGCTTGCATGAAGCGTTTCTGCGATAATTGCCGTTGCCCGGTTGCCAACGAGAAGGAGATTTCGAGTCATGCCAAACGCTCACCTTGCTTTTGATTTGGGCGCAAGTTCTGGCCGTGCGATCATCGGCGTGCTGGATGGGAGTCCGAGAAAGCTGGAAATGGTCGAGCTGCATCGGTTTGAACATCATCCCTGCCCTACCCCTTCTGGACCTGTCTGGAATTTGACAGGTATCTGGCTGGAAATCGTAGCGGGGTTGAAAGCGGCCAGCCAATGGTGTCAGGAGCATGATGCGAAATTGGTCTCGGTCGGCGTCGATGCCTGGGGCGTCGATTGGACGCTCGTTGGTGAAAGCGGTGAATTGCTGGGGTTGCCACATTGTTATCGTGATCCGCAAAACGTCGCTGCTGCAGATCGAATTCTGTCTGCCGCTGGCGGGAAGTTGGAACTGTACCAGCGGACAGGTATCCAGCACATGCCGATCAATACCCTGTTTCAGTATGCGGCTCGGTTTCAGAAAGAGCCTGGCTTGTTCGCGGCTGCCACACGAATGCTGTTCGTGCCGGATCTGTTCCATTTCTGGTTGTCCGGAAAAATGGTCAATGAACGGACCATCGCGTCGACCAGTGAAATGCTGTCGATCGACTCAGGGAAGTGGGATACCAAGTTGCTCAAGCAGTTGGGATTGCCGACTGATATTCTGGGTGACATCTGCCGACCGGGCACCGTACTCGGATCATTGTTGCCTGAACTGGCCGAAGCGACTGGCCTCGACTCGACCGTGCTGGTAATTACGCCGGGAGCACATGACACCGCTTCGGCGGTTGCCGCCGTTCCGTTTACGTCGGAACAATCTGCCAGTGATGAAGAACTGGCGGCGTACCTTTCCAGTGGTACCTGGTCCCTGCTGGGTGCAGAATTGAAAAAACCGTTCATTTCTGAAGCTGCTTGCGACGCACCCTTCACGAACGAAGTTGGTCTCGAGGGGACGGTCCGATTCCTCAAAAACATTGCCGGGCTCTGGCTGGTGCAGGAGTTGCGTCGCGAATATGTTCTGCACGGCAATGAAATTTCATTCGAAGAACTCGCCGAACAGGCTCGGCTGGCTGATCCGTTCCGGACCTTGATCGATCCGAATGAACCGCAATTTTCTGCTCCTGGCGAGATGGCCGAAAAAATTCGAGCCTTCGCCAATCAAACCGATCAGCCAGAACCAGAAACCATTGGTGACTTGATCCGCTGTTGCCTTGATAGCTTGGCCTTGTGTTATCTGGATACCGTCGAGTTGCTGGAACAGACGCTCGACCGGAAAGTAAAGCAACTGCATGTGGTCGGGGGCGGTTCAAAAAACCAGCTGCTAAACGAAATCACCTGCGGCGTTTTGAATCGTCCCGTGATTTGTGGTCCGGTCGAAGCCACCGCAATCGGCAACTTGCTGACTCAAGCGATGGGGGCCGGAGATCTGGCTGGACTGGATGAAATTCGCCAGGTTGTGCGAGACTCTTTTTCCTTGAAAATACTCAAGCCCAGCAAGATGGACGCCGCGGTTTGCTTGACCGAAGAGATTCAGGAACGATACGCGGCCATCTGCGGTCGCGAGCGAGTTTGAATGCCGGAAAACACTGGCATCGGTTCGTCGATAGTGGCTAGAATATGAAGACTTCGACGGAGCACGAATGACGGACGAGCAACCACAATCGGATTCTCAACCTGACGGACAGCAGGATTCTGATGTCGATCGAGAGGCAATCCCTGATCAGCCGGATTTGAATTTTGGTTCGATCAGCATGTTGATTCCTCCTGTCAAAGCTGGTGACCCGGAAGCTCGTGACCAATTGTTGCGGGAGCTGCAACGGTACTTGGAAGCGACCGCGAACAAGCACATGGACCCCACGTTAAAGCACAAGACGGGGGCTTCGGATATTGTGCAGCAGTCGTTCATTCAAATCATTGAGAACTTTGACAAGTTTCGGGGGCATTCCAGCGCCGAGCTGCGTGGCTGGATCAACACGATCGTAGCTAATGAGATGAACGGCATTCGCCGGAAGTTCCGTACCGCCAAGCGTGACTTTACTCAGGAAAAGCAAATTGAGGCCAAATCGTCGACCTCACCCGGAAACATGCCGTCTGATGGTCGAATGACGCCCTCTTCAGCTGCGATTCAAGCTGAGCGGCAGAAAAAGTTTCATGAGACCCTGGGTCAGCTTTCCGATGAGCATGCCGAAGTTATCCGGCTGCGGAATATCGAGCGATTGCCGTTTAAGGAAATTGGCCAACGAATGGGCCGTAGTGAAAATGCGGTATCCAAATTGTGGTACCGCGCCATTTTGCAGTTTGAAGAAAAGCTGCGCGCTCAAGATGTTTTTCGCGACGATGCTTGAATCCGGAAAGCCGACGCGTCAGCGAGGGAAAAGCACGCGTCGGTATAGCCCTGGCTCACGCGCGTCGGGTTTCCATTTCCAGGCGAATCTACGTTAGCACAACTTGGTAATCGCGAAAAAAGGATTCTGGAATCTCAGTCCGATTCCCGTCCGGACCCGCATCTTACTTTCACGCGAAATGCGGGAAGTTGTGAAGCCCGTGAGCAGGTTGGGTGGTGGTGCGTGGACAAACAGCAAACGGATCCGGTCGATCAGTCAAATCTGATCAGGCTGGCCAAGCAAATTGATCAACTCAGTCAAGCGATCGGCGAACCTGCTTCGTCAACTGCAGCGCACCGCAACGAGCGGCTGGCGCTGGCGCAACTAGTAACCGACTTGCGACTCAGCGAACTCCAAGCCGCCGAATTGGCCCGAGTCCTCGAAGCATTGGCGTTTATCTACCGGGTCAGTGATTCGCTGAATGATCCGCCTGCTCATTAATTGCCTCAGCCTGATCGATTGTCAGTGCCGGGCAGGAAACTGTCTTCTCACATCGTTGACAAATAACCTTGGTGACGTCGGCCATCGACGGCCGTGGTGAAAGCTTGACGATAACTTTCGAAACTTCCGTGAGTTGATTGCAAATCATGTTTTTTTCTGACGTTGAATGGGAATCAAAGGTCAATTAACAACATCTGAATTCTAGCTTGAAATTCGCGAGGGCAAGCCTTTCTGCATTTCGCATGCCAGAAAATAAGTTGCCTTCTCCGACACGACGATCACAATCAACTATCGGCAATCGCGAACCGGATGACAGGCATATTCAGCCTAAATTGATGACAGCATTCACAAAAAGCTGCGAATCGCTCATTTGGCGGCGCGCCATTCCGCACACCGCTCAAGTTCATCGCGTGTGATTCTCGATAATTAGACTCATACAGGCATTTAACGGGTGCTTTGCAGTTTTTGAGCCTTGGGCTTGGTACTTGCAACGCGGTGGCAATAGGGGTTTGACAAAGCACGACACACGGCAATGACGAACACGACTGAGATGATTCGATTCCGCTGCCATTGCGGGAAAAAGCTCAAAGCCGACGAGTCGATCGTGGGGCGCAAGGTGAGGTGCACCAATTGTGGTGAGATCAATCGAGTCCCTGCAACGAGCACGGCAGCTCCGGGAATTAATTCAATCGCACCTGCAGAGGCCCCGGCGAACCAGCCAATCGTGCTCGATGTCGGTCCAGCGAGTAGTGACGAAAGCCTGATTGGCAGCCTGGAAGAATCCGATAGCTTTGATTTTGATCCTGCCCTGATTGATTTGGGGACGCCGACGACCAATTCCGCTTCGGCCGACTCCGTTGCTGGTGCCAATCCAGTTGCGGATCTGCAGATTGATGTGACGACTCCTTCGAAACGCAAGACGCAACCCAAGCGTGAGTTTAAAAGCGAGACGCTGGTGTACGCCTTGCTGACCGCCGGTGGCCTGATTGGGTTGGTGGCCTTGGGCTGGTTGGGCTTCTGGTTGTTTTCCGGCTCGCAGACGTACAGCGAAGCGTTTGAGGCGTCCGAGCCAGTCAAGCATTACCGGTATTGTCTGGCACAGTACGATAAGGCGCATCGGTCCGTCGCGGTACAGCTTGAAATTTATCGCAAGTCCAAGTCTCCTCCGGATGAAGAAGTAGCGCAAATTGAGGCCTACGTCGCTGAGACCAGGCGATTCCCTGATCGGGAGACGACGCTGGCGGCCGCTTACGAAAAATTTGAGCAGGGCGACGAAAAAGGGGCGCAGAAATTGTTGGCTGATGCCAGCCGGACATTGAATCGCAAGCGACCTGAACTGGAAGCCAGGGCGATTGAGCTCAGAGACCTCTCGCTTCAAGAATAGGCCAGCGTATCAAAACAAGGGTGTGAGCGACGGAACAGGATTTGGCGGTCGGTTCCGATCATCGGTTTCACACGATGGATTTGCTCACACTCACACCCTTCCCTTCAATAGGCGAAAGAACCGACCGGCGCGGATCAACAATCTCCCCGTTTTTCAGAATCTGCAAAAAATTCGCGTTTCGTGCTCGTTCCAGCCCTGCTCAGAACTTTCTGTTCGCAATCTCGTCGAATTGTCGCTAATCTAAAGATGAACAGGTTTGGCAACTGACTATCAACAAGTCGAAAGGTTCTATGGTCGCCGGTGAATCGCGAGTTCAACTCGACGAGATTCTTCCGTTGGTTTATGACGACTTGCGCAAATTCGCTTCCAGCCAGCTGCGCGGAGAACGGCTCGGGCACACGCTGCAAACGACAGCGTTGGTTCACGAAGCCTATGTCCGGATGTCGCGGTTGCAGCAGATCGACTGGCGCAACGGCGACGACGTGCTGCGCGCGGCGATTGGCGTGATGCGACGCGTGCTGATCGATTGTGCCCGTGCCAGAAATACGCTGAAGCGAAATGGGCGTCCGGTCTCATTGGAGAGCCCTGAACAAGTTGTTTCTGACAAATCGCTGGAGCCTCAGTTTGATTTGCTGGCTTTGGATGAAGCTTTGGAAAAGCTGCAGGAATTGGATCCGGAAAAAGCGGCTGTCGTTGAGTTGAAGTATTTTGGGGGGCAGACCAACCAGGAAACCGCTCGTATTTTAGGCGTCTCTTTGGCGACCGTAAAACGACATTGGACGTTTTCCCGCGCTTGGCTGTTCCGAGAACTTGACGTCAGCGAGTCTTTGGAATCGGAGTGATGGCCGACGGAAATGTCGATTGGCAGGAATTGGAACGTTTATTTGACGAAGCGATTTCTGTACCGTTAGATCAACGGAGTCAGCTGCTTAAAGAAGTTCAGCAGGAATCTTCTGAGCTATACCGTGAATTGTCGTCGTTGCTGGCCAGCCATGAAAGGCTGTCCCAGCTCGATTCCGACGATTCCATCTCCTCAGGCGTCGCCAGTGAATTGGCTGTGCTGGTCGAACGTGTGCAACAAGAGACGCTGGAAACGGCTGACCAACCCGTAGCGTTTGATTTGATTCAGCAACAGCTGGAAACGATTCAACCAGATTTCAGGGTGGATGGGATTATCAGTCGCGGCGCCAGCGGGGCTGTTTTTCGTGTTCATCAACAATCGCTCCAGCGAGATGTCGCCGTTAAAGCTTTGATATTCGACGATCCGGTAGCGCGGAAGCGGTTTGTCCGGGAGTCGCAAGCAACTGCCAAGGTCCGTCACCCCAACATCGTTGACATTTACTCGGTCGAGTCCAGCGACCAGTTGACTTATCTGGTGATGGAATTGATTGAAGGCCCCACGCTGGCTGATTTGATCAAACAGGATGGCCCCTTGAACCCAACTGAGGCGGCTTCAATTTCCATTCAGATTGCAGCCGGATTGCAAGCCGCACACGATGCCGGGCTGATACATCGAGACGTCAAGCCGGCGAATATCATGGTGGTCGGAGCGTCGGATAATGGCCCGCCTGAACAGGGAAAGGTCAAGCTGATTGACTTCGGAATTGTTCGCGATTTGTCGCTGGAACAAATGACCGCCGATCGAATGGTCGTCGGTACACCCGCCTACATGAGTCCCGAGCAATTCTTTACGCCAGAGACAGTCGATCATCGTTCGGATGTTTATGGCTTGGGGATCGCGCTGTACGAAATGTTGACCGGCACGCGGCCCTTTCGGGGTGTGCCGCATATGATCATGCGGCAGGTTGAGTCACGTGATGCGCTCCCGCCGACTCAGTTGGACGACCGAATCCCTCGAGACCTGGAAAGCATCTGCATGCAGGCGATCCATCCCGAGATTCAGCGTCGCTATCAAACGGCAGCCGATTTGAAGCAGGACTTGGAACGCTTTCAATCGGGTGTCCCGACCTTGGCCCGACCGGTGTCAACGGTCGAACGGGCGATCCGATGGGCCCGCCGAAATCGACGGCTGGCTGCGGTACTGGGAGTCGCTGGACTGCTGGCATTTTGTCTGGTTGTTGGTTCCATGGTATTCGCCCTGATCGTCAATTCCAAGAATCGTCAGATCTTGCAACAGAAGTCAATCACCGCGGAGAGTCGCCTGGCTGCCGCACTCGATGCCCAGCCAGGAGCCCTTCCGATGGCGATCGAGTTGCTCGATGCCGAACAACCAGGTACGTCGTTGCGATTGGCCGAAGCCATGGAAGCGCCTGATAATAGTCTGCCTCGACGAGTCAATGCTGCCATCGCGCGAGCTGCTCTGGGCGATCCACAATCCGAGTTTCTCGTCGATGTGCTGGATGACCTTTATGTCAGCGCCGATGTTTGCAAAAACCTGGTCACGGCGTTTCAAGATGATCCCCAGGCGATAGCACGCTTGTGGGATTCATTGGCATCTGCGCCGACGCCCGAAGCCAAAGCCAAACGGATCATCCTGCTGGCAGGGCTGGGATCGCTGGAAGCCTGGCAGCAAGCGGCGGCGAATTTCGAAGACCCGACATTGGCCTTTCAGATCGTGCACTCGTATCAGGACTGGCATGCTGATCCGGTTGGACTTGCCAAACGCATTCTCGCAGCCGACGATCCGAACAGCGATCAGTTGCTATTTCGCGCGATTGCTGAGTTGGAACCGCGATCCGTTAATCAATCGCTGGGCGAGGGTTTGGCCGCCGTGTTATCCCAGTGGAGACCGATCAGGCATTACGGAACCTATCACGATTGGCATCGCGCGTTTTCCAATCTTGAGCAAAGCGTGGGGCACCGACTAAATCGACCGTGGCGGCCGAATGAGCATCCGCAGTTGATCAATCTTGACGGAGGATTCCGGTTGGTGCGAATGGAGCCAACAGTCGCCTGGGTCGGCAAGTTCGATCAAGCAAAAACCAACGTTGATGTGCAACCCCACCAAGTGACGTTAACTCGCCCCTACTGGATTGCTGACGCCGAAGTAACCGTCGATCAATTCCGTCCATTCGTAGTCGAAGAGCTTGGCTTTGACACCTTTCAGCAATGGCAGGACTCATCCGGATTTAGCAGGTTGTTAAGTCCTTCAGGAAAACACCCTGTTCAGGCGGTGTCCTGGTTTGAGGCAGTCAGGTTTTGCAATTGGCTGAGCCGCAAGCACAATCGGGAGCCGGCCTATCGCAAGTTGGAACAGACGGTTGAATTGCCAGTTGGTCCCAACCAGACTCAATCCTATCATCAATACGAACTGATTGAGGGTGCGAACGGATTCCGTTTGGCCACGGATGCCCAGTGGGAGATCGCCAATCGCTGCGGATCCAAAACGCAATACTTTTTTGGCAGCGATGCCTCGTTGTTGCCATTGTACGGGGTCTGGTCGGCCAACCGCATCATTGAAGGTGTCACCGTGCGGGACCTGCGACCCAATCGCAACGGTTTATACGGTATGTTAGGAAACGTTTGGGAGTGGACTTACGACCGGTACGTGATCCTCGACGATTCACCACGGATCGATCCCACGGGGCCGGAGACTTATGGTGAACGAATCGGACATGTATTCCAGGGCGGTGGCATCAATACGTCCTCTGGGGCCATCGATGCCGAGTCGCGTGGTTTCGCGGTTCCCAATGCACAGTACGGCAATCTTGGTTTCCGAATCGCGATTGAGGGCGAGCGTTGATTTGGCTAGCACTCATCGATCGTTTGATTTCGTGAATTTCATTCGATTGTCGACAACGAATCCTTGTACCGTGCCGCTCTCATTGACATCAAACTCGATCTGTGTTCCATCAGAGATATCGACGAACTCGGTTGACCCGATTGGGATGATCTCCTTGGTCGTTCTTTGGGCTGGGATGGTGACCTTAAGTTGGTTGTCTGCCACTGCGATTTGCACCTGCATCGTTTGGCCGTTCATGCTCGCGGCGTACTGGCCCGCGAAGGCTGCCAGCTGGCTTTGATCCATCGCGAACAGTGACACCTCCTTCGTTTGTCCCCGCCAATCATATTCGTCTGCGATCGCTCGCAGAATTTCGCCGCACAACGGACCTCCGCTGTCGCCGCTGGTCATCACGATAACCGCTTGTCCACGGTGAGCATAAGCCAACATTTCGTTGGTAAAGCCCGCGTTTTTGCCGCCGTGTTGAAACACAAGTTCCTCACCGTCCCCGCTTAACGAGGGCCCCAGACCCCAATCGCGTTGGCCCTTGGTGAGCATCTGTTGCACGATTTGACGGGAGAGGATCCCCGTTTTTTCACCGGCCAGAATCTGTTGAATTTCAATGCAATAGGCAGCCAGATCGGATGGCGTTGTCCAGAGACCGGCCGCTGCCAGTTCCGGATAGTTGTGCCAATTGCCGGCGATGATTTTACCGGCTCGGTCGTAGGCAGCGCTGGCCTCAGACTGACGGCTCGCCGGCAAGGGTTGCTGATAAGTGCTGAGTTTCATTCCAATCGGCTGAAGAACGTGTTCGGCGAGGTATTGATCAAACGGAACGCCGCTGACATCTTCAACCAGCAGCTGCATCACCGTATAGCCTCCGCCCGAATATCGCCATTGAGTGCCCGGTATCATGTCGACTCGAATCGGATCCGTATTTCCCTGCCCATTCAGGACGGCCAGTGCGTTCGGGAATTTGTCTTGTTGCGAATACCCTGGAAAGCCGTGGACAGTCAGGCCGGCCGTGTGAGTCAGCAGCCGTCGCAACGTGACTTTTTCTTTGTGGGTGAAGTCATTGTCTGGAACTTGCCAACGCTTCAGGTAAGCATTGACGTTTTCGTCCAAGTCAATTTTCTGCTGGTCTACCAGTTTCAAGGCCGCCAAAGCGGCAACCGGTTTGCTGATCGAACCGGCTTGAAACAGCGTTTGATTGGTCACCGGTTGTCCGGTTTTAGTGTTCGCGATTCCATAGCCTTTGGCCCAACGCAACTGACCATCTTTGACAACAGCGACGCTGACACCGGGGACGCGGTAATGTTGCATCCGATCCTTGATCGTCCAGGAGACTTGCGGTTTGCCTTGGACTTGAATGCTCGGCCCAAGCCCATTTTCGATGTTGGCAATTTCCTGTTGGACGTCCTTTGGAGTTGCTGCATTCTGGGGCCCAGCGGCACGCAAGCACCCGGAGGCAGCGACGATCGCAACAGTAAAGCTGAGAATGGCGGCGAGAAATCGATTCATGGTTTTACCCGACAACAAGGAAACAAATAGCAATTCGAGTACAACGTAATTACTTTGCGATGCAAAGTAAACGGCCAGGGAAAGAGAATCTGAGAAGATTTGGATGAGAAAGCCAGGCTTGGCGTGTCTAGGACGCTCCGCAAAAGATTCGACGATCGGCGGCAACTTTCCAGCGGTTTTGGCACTGGCGCCAAATCGGCTGGACAAAAAATGTCAGGCTCTCCGCGAAAGTTTTATCGACATTCTTCACCGCAGAGACTCAGAGAGCACTGAAATCGTACGGGGGTCCTCCAGGGTGACGGCCTCTTTGTTTTACTCGTCAGCCGTTTCAGTCACCGCTCAATGGATCCGTTGCCTCCGATTCCAACAGGCTGGATTTGAAGACTCACCGGGGTTGCTGGGTCAAGCACTGCGTTCGGGAATTTGTTTAAGAACGATTGAAATCGGTCAAGTCGGAATTCGCCGTTGGCTTGATAGATCACTGGCAATGTCTCGCGACTACCAATTACGGTGCCATCGCGAAAGATCCATACGGGATTCGCAAACGAACCAGATCCGTCGACCTGAAAAGAAAGCTTCGCGATCACTTGGCCATCAAAAGTAACATGCTGGATTTCCTGGTCTGTTGGCGGCACCACGGAGGAACTCATCAAAGTCTGCATGTTTCATTGGATAGCTTTTCTCTGAGTGCGATTGGTGAGCTGTTGCGGCTAAAGGGAAACGTTTTTCGTTTCTTGCTTCCGCGAAATCGATCGTCGCCTTTCGCTTCGTGGACTCTGTGTCTCTGTGGTTTTTCTGATTAATCCTGCCGAAAGCTGCCCCGTTCTTCATTTAGAACGAATGTCAGTCTCTCCGCCAAAGGCGATAACGTGGCCGCCACCACGTCGAAACTGACGAGCTGCCTTGCTGAAATCTGTCGCCGACTAAGAAAAAATTGTTTCCCGTCCAGGAAATCGTGGTTTTTCCCGTATCAAACCGAGCTGTGTTATTCCCACAGTCCATCCAATTCGGCGCGCAGTCGTTTTAAGACACGGCCGCGAGCAAGGTAGACGGCGTTTTCCGAAATGCCCAGTTCGTCTGCGATATCGGCTGCCGAACGTCCGTGTGCCACACTTTCCCAGCAGGCGCGCCAAGTGGTATCGGAAAAAGCGTCGCGCATCAATTGCATCGCTGATTGGGCAACGAAAATCCGGTATTCCTGTTCGGTCAAGATGGCTGCGGGATCCTGCATCGCAAATTCCAGTTGATCCGAGAATTTCGGTTCGGAAGCACGAGCTTGCTTGCGGAAATAGTCCCGGCATTTATTGACGGTTACCGTTCGCAGCCAGGCCCGGAAACTGTCGGGCGGGTTGTCGGCAATCCAGGAAACACGGCCGAGCAAAATCACGAAGACTTCCTGGACCAGATCGTTGGCCTGGTTCGTTTCGATACCCAATCTCAGCACCCAGCGGTGAATTAATGGTGTGTACAGCCTGACAAAGCGGTGCCAGGCGGCGGAATCATCGGTGGTCCGCAAACGAATCAGTAAGCTGGATTGAGTTGTGACCATTTCTGAAACGAAGACTAATTGAATGATGCCAGCTGATTGTCCCCCGCCCAAGCGGAATACCGGCTATTTCTCTGGTTGGTCGAGTGCGAACTCCCAGTGATCATGGAGAATCTTTCCAAACGTGACCGAAGAGACATGGACGGTTTGCTTTTAAACTCCAACGTGCACGGCAGGTTTGGGATGCGAAAACGTTGAATTCTGTCAATCAACGGCCGAGCAACCTTGCCAGCCAGGACTTTTTTGGTTCGTGTGGTTGCATCATCTCTTTCAGCGTTGTTGGGCACGGGCGCTCACCCTTAACAACTGCAGCCACAATCGATTGAATGTTAGCGTTAACTTGATCATTTGGTTGTAGCTGCAAAGCATGTTGAATGGATCTATTGGCCGCTGCTGCATCGCCGCTGACCAATTGGATCACGGCCAGGTTTCCCAATGCGTCGGAATCTTCGGGTTCAATTGCCACCGCCTGGGTAGCAGCTTCGAGCGCTTGTGGCAAATTGTTTCTCACCAGACAGACCCCCGCCAGTTCCTTGAAAACCATGGTACTCTCTGGCGCCAACTCCGCCGCGCGTGTCAAATGCCGTTGTGCCTTGTCCTCTTTGCCAATGGCAAACCAGGCCATGCCCATCGCCAGCGATACCTTGGCGATATCCGGGTTTTGGGCTGCCAGCGATTGCAGGCTTGCAATCGCCGCTTCAATCTCCGTCGCATCAGAGCCACTTTTGGCGGGCCGACCGTGCTCTCGACGGTGATTCCAAACGACGTCGAATGCTCGCCGGAACGTCTCGTCTGCAGTCTCTGTTGTGCGGGTATGGTATACCAGTTTGCCGGTCGCTTTTTCGCGGTAGGTGTCGATGTTGCCGTTGCGTTCCACAAACTCGAGTTTTTCGGCAACTTCTTCCGGGCTGTAGTGCTGAATTGAATTCGGGTCGGAGTGAGCGTCGGTGGCCGGTGCGATCACGGTTCGAGAGTCAGATCCGCGAAGTGTCGCGATCAATCGTTGTTCGTATTCGAAAAGAATCAGCCAATCGCAAGGCGGTTCGATTGACTGATCGTGTGCTTGAACGATCACAAAATCGGGAGTTCGTTGATTGCGATTCAAGCCGCGTAGTTCAAGCGACTTGGCATACTCTTCGGCGTCCACCGAAGACATGAAACTGGCTTGAGAAAGGCAATCGTCCGAGTAGCTCATCGCGTTAGGTGCGATGGATCCAAAGTCCGCTGAGCCACCTTCGAGGACTCGATCAAGTGCGACGTTGCGAATGATGACCGAGGTGCATTGAATTTGTACTGGCAAGATCTAGAACCTTTCTCCATGGTGGAGCAATGCGAGAACGGAGTATAACAGAGCCTATTGTCTCCGACCGGGATATGGAACTGTTTGACCAGTCGCTTTATTGATTGGCATTTGAGCCGATACCGATTCGAGATAGCTTGCCAGTTCTTCGGCCAGCCGATTACGAACTTCGACCTGCTGATCGGCCAAGTTGCTGGTTTCCGAGAGATCTTCGGCCAGATTGAACAACTCGTAGTTTTGCGAATCGTGGTAATAGATCAGCTTCCAATCGCCTTGGCGAATCGCGCTGGAAGGACCGATCCCAGGTCCAGTGGGACCCCAATGGTTCGGGTAGTGCCAGATCAGCGGTCGGTCATCGCGTTCCGGATCCCGCTTCCCTTGCAGCAGCGACACGAAACTGCGCCCATCGATCGTGCCCCCCGTTTGCTCGAAAGCATCGATGCCCGCCATCGCCAAAATAGAAGGAAAGAAATCTTCGATGATCACTGGTTGTCGGCAGACTGAGCCGGCTTCGATGACACCAGGCCAGGCTGCGATCATCGGTACACGGACTCCACCTTCATGGGCAGACCCTTTTCCGCTGGACAGCGGTTGGTTGTGAGTGTGGGGCTTGCCGCCGCGCCCATGAGCACTCAAACCCCCATTGTCGGACATGAACAGGACGATCGTGTCGTCTGACAAACCGTGTCGCTGGATATTGCCCAGAATGTCCCCCAGTGATTGATCCATCCCTTCCACCAGCGCCGCGTACATCGACTCGGTATGATCAAGCCCTGCGTCGCGGTACTGTTGATACCACCGCGAATCGACTGCGAAAGGAACATGCACGGCGTAGTGCGACATGTACAGAAAAAATGGTTGCTCATCAGCAACGGCTTGATCAACGGCCAGATTGGCTTTCCTGGTTAACGCTTCGGTCAGGAAAATGTCCTGTCCATGAAATTCTTTTAAGCCAGGAACATCCCAGATCCGATCGGCGTTTCGCCAGGCCGCACTGAAATTTTGCGTTCCCAGGTAGCTACCGGGTCCACCGGCAGCGTGTCCGCCGATGTTCACGTCGAAGCCGATGTTTTGCGGATCGGCAGCGGGAGTGCCCACGGCTCCGAAATGGGCTTTGCCCACGTGTATTGTCCGGTAGCCAACCTCGCGCAAATAGGCGGGCAATGCTTTGGCGTGGACCGTCCGTTCGATGTCCGGTTTTGGACTCATGCCGTTAACATTCCATAACGGAAACTTCAGCGTCGGATGTTGGCGATCATTGCTGGCGTTTTTTCGCAATGTCCAGTTCGTCACGCGATGCCGAGCTGCATTCAGTCCCGTCATTAAACTGATCCGAGTCGGCGAGCAGACGCTGCAGGCATAGGCTTGCGTGAACTTCATCCCCTTCCCTGCCAACCGTTGCATGTTCGGCGTATGATACCGTTGGTTCAGTGGAGTGACCTGGTCGTGAAACGGCACGGAGGTGTCTTGCCAGCCCATGTCGTCGACCAGAAACAGGACAATGTTCGGTCGCTTCCGGGGCCGAAGGTGATCGGCGACGGCTTTGGCAATCGCGAGGTAGCCTTGCTCGTTGGGGTGAACACCATCGGTCGGTGTCAGCAATTCCGGCTGGCCTTCCAGAACCGCATTGAGTTCCAGCAATGAGACATGCTGGCTGGCATGCTGCTTGGCCAACTCGCGAACTCGCTGGCAAAGATCTTGCAGTCGCGGTTTTCTTTCCTGCAAATTTGCCAGGCGTTCTTCTGAAAGGCCAGTGGTTTCCAGGACCATCGCGGTCGGTGTGCAGATCACAATCTTTGGCTCAGTAGGAAGCTTGGCAAGCGTCGCGATCAACTCGGAATAGTCCTGATTGAATCGTTCGATCTGTTCCCAGTTTTTGCGGTTGCCCCCGACGGTATCGTTGGTGCCCAATGAAATGACAACGATGTCGGGCTCGAACTGTTTGACGTTGTCCAGCTGGGACCAGACGTTGGGTCGTCCGGTTTTAATCAGCGTCGCACCCCCGATTCCAAAATTGCGAACTTTAAAGTCGTCGCCGAGTAGTTGTTGCAGTTGAGCCGGGTACGACTGTGTTTCGGAATCAACTCGGGCACCGGCAGTGATACTATCGCCCAAACAGGCCACACGCGTCGGCTTTGTCTGGGCCGTGGCCGCTGGGCTGGCAACGACCGAGTAGCAAACGACTGCCTGCAGCAACACGAATAGCAATGATTTACGAATCGGCATTTGGAATTCTCCAGCTGCGAAATTTTGAGTGTGGTGTTAGGCAATGCGGTTCGGGAACTGTAAGGCAGGTTGCCATCAACTGCGAGTTGCAATGCGTGACTATTCCGACGCATGTTTGTAGACGATTGTAATCGAACTTGGACCCGGCACTGATCGACACATTCACTAAGCCACTCGTCGTTCCGCAGCACGAACCCAACGAACTAAACCGACAATCGCCATGATCAGAAACAGCATGTACAACGCGGCGAACATGTAAGCACCGGTTGAGAGATACAGTCCGATTGCTGACACGTTGACCGGGCCGATCCATAACCACCAGGACTCAACTTTCTTTCTCGAAAGCAGGACCATTGCGATGACTGAGGCCGCAACGATTGATGCATCCCAATAAGTGTACAGCGCGTTGGACCAGCTGGTTTCCAGAACCCAGCCTAGAATAACCGTCGCCAGGACGCCAACGGCCAGGAGAATGATCCGCTCTGCATTGCTGACGTAGGTGACGGTCAACTCCGAACGCCCTTCACCGCCGCGTGTCCATTGTGCCCACGCCCAGAACTGGACCGGAAGGTAATACCCCCAGTGCAACCAGGTTTGCCCAATCAAGCCGATGTTGTAGAAAAAATAGCCCATTAACACGACCGATACGATCCCCACCGGCATCGCAAGGACATTGCGACGCTGTGTAATCCAGACCGACCAGAGTGAAGTCGCAGTACCTGCGAACTCAATTGCTCCTGGCGTCACTTCGGGCGACCAGATTCTCGTGCCCATCCAATAGACCGTGCAGGCTGCCAGCGACCCTGCGGCTGCCACCAAAGCTTGTCGGTGTTCCCACCGGCGGCCAAACCAGGGCGCCGAGCTTGGGCTGGAACCAGGATGGGCAGCCAACTCGTCGGGGGCTTGCCAATCCATCAGGTCAGGTCCTCAGCCTTGAGCAATGACAGCGGCAATGGCACCCCGGATGAGAAAGAGGTGTACTCCTTCGATGACCGTGGAAGAGTTGACAGTATCGAGCGTTTTGCCGGTACGACCTCAATCCGATTGGAGTCGATTCTGTATAACGACCAGGGGCTGGTCGAACGCCGGACAACTCCTGAGGGCGTGATCGAATACGAGTACGATGTCTTTGATCGCTTGGAAAAGACGTCATGGAGAGGCAGGGACTTCACGCCAGTCAATGATGCCGATTTTGAAAGCGTCGAGGAATACAGCTACGATTCACTGGGGCGTTTGAAAACCGTTCTTGTCACCGAACGGAACGACCAGTCAATCACGGATTTGACGCGATACGAATACGATCTGCTGGGGAATTTGGATCTAACGATTTACTCCAACGGCATGATCCATGATTACGACTACGATTCGTTGAATCGACTCGACGAGCTTTATCACTGGATTGATACCGATGGAGATGGTGTTCGCGACGAGGGGTTGAGCGGCAACGA
>CAZJEK010000060.1:0-2756 GCA_964545005.1 uncultured Pirellulaceae bacterium | reverse complement strand
GGTAGTCCAGAAGTATGAATACACCACCAGAGCCGATGGTAAGCGAGTTTCGGCGGTAGAGTCGACGTTCAGAGATTTCAATGCGGCTGAAATTACCTACACGTGGGACTATGACGAGCTAGGTCGGCTAACCAGCGAGATTGTAACGGGTGGTTCCTCAAGCACTGTCCAGAACTACGAACTTGATTGGTCTTATGACCTGGTCGGGAATCGAATTGAACAGGTCAAGTCGGTTAACGGGACCGCAGTCGACACCACGGTGTACAGCTACAACGTCAACGATCAGCTGACTTTGGCCGCGACTGATATCGATGAGCAAGTCATCAGCTACAGCTACGTGGATCCAATCACAGGTGTTCACGGCACACAGCTGTTGTTGGAAACTCGCACGGTTCCCGATGCCCAGAATCCATCGAGCTACATCGATTACGAAACCGTTTCCAGCTACAACCTGCAGGGCAGACTTTCGGAAGTCGTCAAGGACGAAGCGGATCAAACATCCGGCATCATTCAGAAAACGATTACCTACGAATATGATTCCAACGGTAATCGGATCGCGACCACAGTTGCCCAACCGGGTGAGGATACTGTTCGCACGGAGTTCCTGACCGACACGCAGAACCACACCGGGTACTCGCAGGTTCTCCAGAAAACCGAATTCGATTCAAGCGATGAACCGATCAAGAAGACGGTCTACTCGATTGGCCACGATCAGATTTTGCAAACGATTTACAACTATAGCAATGGCAATTGGGACGCTGGCGCAACGGATCACTTTGGCACCGACGGCCATGGCAGTGTTCGCGTCCTGTACGATGCCATGTTTGATGTCATCACAGCCACTGCCGAGCGATACTACTTTGACGCGTATGGCAACCTCCTCAATTTCAACACCATTCCTCGAACCGATTACCTCTACAGCGGCGAAGCCTTTGATTTTGGCATTGGCCAACAGTATCTGCGAGCCCGCTGGTACGACGCAACGACTGGAAGATTCAATCGCCTGGATCCGTTCTTTGGCAATCACACCGATCCTCAGAGTTTCCATAAGTATGGGTACGTGCATGGTGATCCGATAGCCGGTATTGATCCTACCGGGTTGTTTAATTCAGTTTCTACTACAACAGCAACCACTGGGGGGGCGACACTTCAAGGGGGCGGGTTTGGAAGCGCGCTTGCGGCACTTAGGGCCGCAAAAAGCTTTCAAAAAATCATTCATTTTGTAACGAGAGTTCGCAATCTCTGGGCCGCGAACCAAGGTAGAATAAAAGGAGCGTTTGCCCTCGCTGAGGCAATTGAGTCAGTGATCGAATGGCTAAATTTTGATTACAGTGAATTCAAGAAGATAGCAAGCCAACTTACGAGTATTCGTAGACTGGTCAAAAATCCGTCGATCAAGGCAAATGTGCTAACCCAAGCTAAAATAAAGTTTTCGTTGCCCGTGACGAAAAAGCTTCGATTTCTCGGACGTCTCGTCATGAATAACGAGATTATGGGCGAGGTTGCTACCGCATTAGTGATGCATTTCGTTGGTTTCGAAACGAAACAATTTCACTGGAAGTTTTCAAACAACGGGCCAGACTTCGTCCAAAGGCATTCTGCATCCAAGTTGTTCGCTGTAACGGAGGCAAAGGGCGGTTCGAGTAGGCTGTCCAAGAAAAAGACGAAATATGGCTACCAAATGGATCATCAATGGATCACCTATTGGTTGGATGAGATAACGAATGATCGACGGAACAATGCACAATATTCGAAAGACCTTAAAAGAGACTTTGACAATGGAAAGCCAATTTTTGCAATCGTTTCTCGTTTCACCACCAGTGGAAAAAAATTCCAAATGAAACTCGCGGCGCAGGTGTTTTATGGTGGGAAACGGAACTCAAAATTATTTTTTGATTGGCCGAGGGGATTTTAATGAAGACTAACCGCGAAGTAATTGGCTTGGACTTAGGGCTCAAACCACAAAAATACGTTGGCGAGTACATAGGGATTGAGAATTTTTCACCCGAACTAATGCGAATTCGCGGCCTTCAAAACGACCTTGTCGTTTCAGTTGAATCAGCGATTTATCGTCATTTAGGTTTTCGCGATGACCGGGTGAAACTTGTTTCACTAGCCGATGGGGTAGCTACTGGCGTCAACCTTTTTTTTGGTGATTGGTGGCAATATCCCCCTGACAATTATGAATCGGAAAGCGAAAAGAATGATGAAATCCTCTGGTATAAGCCAATGCATTTTTCGCTATTTCTTGCTAGTTTGCTTCAGCAGTGGGAAAAACTTCGCAAAATTGCTTCATGGTGCTTTGACGACAATGCAGACCAGTATTTTGGGCCAATCGGCGAAGAGGAACCCTTCGTTGTTTTGCTGTTTGCTGAGCACTTTGGCGGGAAACAGCTTGGGCGTTCAGCGGAACTTCGGTCGCAAATCGAAGCCTGCCGACGGAAACGGCCGAAGCTATTGCTGATGATGCTTGATGCGCTTATCGCTAAGGATCAAGATCTGTTTCAGGGGGCGCTGGAACAACTTTTGACTCGTTTCTCTAAATCTTGTCCTCGGGCTGATGTCGGTAATCTTTGGCAAGTTGTAGATGTTATAACTTCAACATTCCGAAACGTTGGGGTTCATTTAGTAGGGCTAGAAGACCGCGAACTTTCTTCGAATCTCAAGGCACATTTGGTTACCCCTGACAGCGTTTACTAGACCTCAATCAAGCGTCCGCTGAGGCGCAGTTTTGTAGTTTTCGTTGGTAGCCCGGC
>CAZJEK010000059.1:9985-22113 GCA_964545005.1 uncultured Pirellulaceae bacterium | reverse complement strand
ATTGTCGGAATGCTCTGTGTTCTCTGCGTCTCTGCGGTTGACTATTCGTTGAAATTTCGCAGTACTCTGCAGCAGCAATCACAAACGCAACTCGGCTTTAGCGGTCAGAAAGGCATCGACCAGTTTCTGAAACTGTTGGTCGAGACTATCGGCCTGCTCGGGCTTTTCTTTTTCTCGCTTCAACGAATACCCGAACGTCCAATGAAACTCGATCACTGACGTCTCCAATACAATCGTGCCTTCGATCCCACGCTGATTGCAGAAATGGGTAAACCGGGCGATGTCGTCCGCCAATCGATCAACGAGCGCGGTGACCTTGTGGCCTCCCAGACGGGGCACACGAGCTGCCCAACCATCAAATTCGCGGTGGACTTTATGAGTCACCCAGACTTGCCCGACGCCGTAAAAAAACCAGACCGCGCCACGAAAGTCCGAAATCAAGGCGTAGGAATGCGGAACCAGTGTCCAGCCTTTAAGCTGGGTTCGAAAAATCAGATGCCGGCCTCCCAGCCGTTTCACAATTCGATTGAGCGCACCCTCATTCTCGCCAGCCCTGGTCGTGGTCGATGGAGGAGATTTAGCTGGCGTATCAGTCTGCGAGTTCATGAGCACATTTTATGATCTCCAAAGCCTGCGTCCAGAAGCTGTGCCGTCTTTCCGTCACGTTGATTCCTCACGTTGATCTGGCGACCAACTAAAAAAGCCCGACGGTCATACAGACCATCGGGCTTTTTGGAAATACAGGTCGTCGGCCAGTGTGGCTGACGATTTTACTGAGCGAGCATCTCGTCGATCTTCTCGACGAATACTGACTTGGGCTGTTTGCCTAAGACCTCATCCACACTTTCGCCGCCCTTGAAAAAGAACAGCCGAGGAATACCGCTGACGCCGTGCTTCTGAGCCAATTCCGGGTAGTCGTCAACGTTGATTTTTCCAATCTTGATTTTGCCTTCGTACTCGTGAGCAATTTCTTCCAAAGTCGGAGTCAGAGCGACACAGGGACCACACCAGGGAGCCCAGAAATCGAGTATGACGGGCGTGTCTCCATTGATGAAGTCTTCATAATTTTCATCGGTGATCGTTGCCAGCACGTGCTCACCGTGATCGCCATCGGCATCATGGGCCGAAGTCTCAGTGCCCGAACCAGCATCGGTGGCATCATTATCGACAGCAACATCATTACAGCCAACGGCAAACAAAGCCACAGCCATCAGCAACAGCAGAAAGGAGTTTTTCATTTTCATGGGACTCTCGTTTTACGAATTAGTTCGCCCGCTCCTGGGTGGCGGGATGCAATGAATTGTAGAGAAACGATCAGGATCCTTACAGGGTATTCCGTTGCCGCCAGAAAAAGGTCCGGCGTTTGGTGAACCAGTCAACGGACCTGGCGGTTGCCCGCCGGCGTACAGATTTCAAGCACGTGTCGATCGGGGTCGTAAATGTAAACTTGACGAGCCCCGTCGGGCCTGACTTTGGGGCCATCGGCGATCTCGATCCCCAATCGCTCAATTGCTGTCAACGCCGACTCGAAATCAGGAGTCGTGTAAGCAAAATGGTGGCCACGCGAAACACTGACGACGTTTCGATCACCCCATCCCGCCATCCCCGCCAGGTCACTTTCGAGCGTAACGTGGATCATGGTCGATCCCAGCTGAAACCAGGCCCCGGGGAAATCAAAATCGGGCCGAGTCGCATCCCGAAAACCCAACTTGTTGACATAGAAATCTCGACTGGCTGCGACGTCCTTGACGATCAAGGTAACGTGATCGAAGTCTTTTAACGGTACCGTTGGTTGAGCATCGTGGTCCATGTTCTGTCGTCCAGGTTAAACGGCTTCCGGACGGTGAGCCGCCGAAGCCTGTTCTTTTTCAGCCAACAGCTTCTTTTGGTAACGTCCTTGAACGATGTCGGTTAGTACCAGCACTGCCAACACGAAATAGAACGTCGTTTTGGTCATCGGCATCACTTCGTTGCCCAGCAAACTGATGTGAGCCAGGTGCCCGCCTTCGCTGACCAACATGATCCCGACTACGAACAGGACAAACAGCCCCAGCACCTCGTACATCCGATTTTTCGCCAGGAAAGTCGATACCGTCTCGGCCAGGTAAATCATCAACAAACCCGAGACCACGATCGCCAGCGCCATGACCCACAACACGTCGGTCAATGCCATCGCACTCAGGATCGAATCGAACGAGAACACCAGATTCATGACCACGATCCAGAAAATGATCGCGTTCACTGATTTTGGTTTCGCGTCGGTTTCGTGTCCATGATCGTGTTCCAACCGCGTCATGTGCCAAATCTCTTTCATCGCGGTGTAGATAATAAACCCGCCTCCGCCGAGCACGATCAGGCTGTGCAAATTGCAATTGCCTTTAGCCAAGTTGATTCCCAGATCAAGATCGAATGCAAACAGCGACGTTTTCTCAAAAAAGTCCTGCAGGTAATACAGCAGGAATAGCAATCCGATTCGCAAGAAAATCGCCAACCCAATCCCGATCGCCTGGACTCGCTTGCGGTCTTTTTCGGGAGCGTGTTTTGATTCCAGCGAGATGTACAGCAGGTTATCGAAACCCAACACCGCCTGCAGCAGAATCAGCATCAATAGCGTCAACAAGTTACTGATCAAACCGGGATTTTCCCGATCACGCACTCGCCCCGGCTCACCGTCCACGATCCGGTTTTCGGACAGTTCGGACATGCCATGGTCCTGAAGCACTGGTTCGCTGGCCAAACCAATGGTGGTATCGACCATGACCGTAGCAGCAGCGACGATCAGCAACACGAAAATCAACAGGCGAGGCAATTTGGCAAGCGGCGGCATATCGTTTCCCATCTCTTGAAATGAATGCCACTTATTATTTGAGATTAATCCCGCTTGCCAATCCCCAGTCGACTTGCGACCCTAAAATCCAACCACCAATGCCGCGCCATAATCAATGTCGTTTTCCTGGTTCCCAGCCGGCGGTGTGCTGTCGTAACGATTCTGAGCAAACAGGCGGAAGTTGATGTTGCGTTCGGCATCCACCAGAAAATCCAGGCCCGTGTTGGTGTTCAAACGGTAGTCGGCAAAGTCAGACACGTTTGGAAAATAGTCCACTGAGGCATAGACCTTGGTGGTGTCGGTCAGCTTACGTTCCCAATCGGCACCGAACTGAAGTTCTGGCGACCAGTCTTCATTGGGCGAATTAACTTCCTTGGATGCACCAGCACCCATGCGAACTTTTAACTTTCTGATTTCTTCATCAATCAGTTTGTAGGCCAAACCAGAGTGCAATGCGATGCGGTAATCAAAGTCCTTGAACCGGTCAGCCTCGACTCCAATCTGGTAGTACCAACTTAACAGTGGATTGGCAAACTTACGCTCCTGACGGAATTGGCTGAACCAGCGATCCGTTGTCGTGGCGATATCATTGGAAGCATAAAAGTAGTTGGCCAACAGATTGGTTGTTGATGCATCGGTCTCGCGATTCAACCGCAACGACATGTTGATGTCCAGGTTTTCACTGTTACCAGATTTTCCATTCAATCCGGCTGAGAAAGAACCATCCCATTTTGCTTCCGGGTCAAGCTGGCTAATCAGATCCCCAGGTTGCATAATAAAATCCAGTTGTGCCAGGCACTTAGACGGAGAAAACAGTAACCAGAAAGGCAGGACCACCGCGCAGAAACTGCGACCGAGGAAAGTTGTGAAGTGCATTGGAAACTCAATCGAATAGAATGTTGGTTGAGGACTCGCAACTTTAGAAAAGTGGCCCAACCGACGCAATGTTGAAAATCACGCAAAACGCTTGAGCCAAACGCCCCAAATTTCTCCCAGAATCGGATCTACTCATTGAATTCATTTATGATCAGGGAGCCTCGTGATTTCGCTACCGGGCTGGAACTGGTTGACGGGAACTCCCGTCCCAACTTTGACTACTGACCTTGTCCACCGTTCAGGAAATCGAATGAAGCCTGCAAACTCGCTCTCGTCCACCCGACCCAATCGCCGGTCACTCGACTATCAAACCCTTGAATCTCGCCAGCTATTGGCCTCGTTCACCGGCACCGATGCGGTCGATCAAGTCACGGTTTTTTATTCCGGTGGCCAGCCGACGTCGATTGAAATCAATGGCGAAACCTTCGCCAATTCCGACGCCACGATTTCATTGCAGCTGCCTGCCAATGCTGACTTCAACGCGGCCGATGAAGTCAGCCTGGTTGGCGATACGTTTGATCTGGTAATCGATCAACTCAGAACCAATACGCAGGTCCAGGGAAATGCTGGCAGCCTGATGATCCAGGCAGCCAGCGGGCTGTCCATCACCACCAGCGAGGGCAATGACCAGGTCGATATCCATCATACTTTTGGCGAGGACAACTATCGTTACGCACCTTCAGTGAACCTCGATCTGGGAGCGGGCGACGATCGAATTCGCTACGACCGGTCAACCAATGGAAACTGGTATCTGGGGGAAGGAAATGACTACCTGATCGATACGGAAGGCGGCCAGTTACTGGCCACGTTTGTCGACATGGGAGCCGGTGAGGACCGTTGGTTATTGAAGAGTCACGTATATGACCGGACCGGGCCTGGCGTCTACCTGATCGGTGAAGGTGATTCCAGCCCTTTGTTAAGCCGTTCTGGACAGTTCGACACCGGAGCCAATAATTCGGTCGACAATGTGGAATGGGCCATCAATCTGTCGGATTCAAAAGCCAGCTTCGGGTCACTTCAATGGCTGTACCAGGAAGGCAACGGGAATTCGGCCTGGCGATTGGACGTCATGGGCAATACAACCTGGTTCTCGGAATCGACTCAGGGGCATACCTTGGGCTTGTTGGGGTTTGACGATTTTTCCGGGAACTATAACTTCAGGCAGGGAAGTTTGACCTCTGGCTTGATTAATATTCGCCATTCGGAAACGACGATCCAGGCTGAAGCTTTTAGCGAAGTGGTGGTTGGCGGTAATGTCTCGGCCGGGGACACCTCCAACATCGCCGGAGTTGATTTGGGATGGAATCGAAAACTGGTCGTCTCCAATTCCAGCCAAACATCCAACCAGAATGTCAGGGTAGATCGCGCGGCGTGGCCGGAGGACAGCCCGTCTCTGGTAATCTACGGCTTAACAGATGAGTCCTTCTACTTCACTGGCGCGGAACTGGTATTGATGGGCGGCCAGGGAGACGACTCGTTTTCGGTTTTCAATTCCATCGCCAACAGTCGAATCACGCTGTACGGCAACGCCGGTGACGATCAATTCACCTTCCCCAATGGCAACCTGGACGCACTGGCTGGTGTCGTCAATGCCATTGGCGGCAGCGGATCGGATAGTTTGTCGCTAATGGACTATCGCAGTACCGGCAATTTTGCCTACCTGATCAATGAACATTGGGTTTTCAATTCTCCAGATATCCACAGCCCTGGCGAAAGAGCTTTTGCCGGAATCTGGTTTGATAAAATCGAAAACGCATACCTGGTCGGCAATCCTGATTCCAATCGATTTCGAGTGACCCCCAGCCTGACGACGGCATGGTCGATCGCTGGCAACCTGAGTTCATTCGGCGAAGATGCCGAAGATCGAATCATCTTACGAGGCCCTTACTCCAACTCACCCGTGAAAGTTGAATTGGACCAAGGGCGGGGCAGCTTCTGGTTTGGAGCCGGCAAAGAGCTCGACGAATTGTTCGAAAAATTGGTTTACTTCGATGAAATGGAATTCGAGTTCGTGGTCGGGTGAGCGAGTGTGCTGACGAGTTGACATTTCACGTGTCACTGGTTGTCGCATCTGGTTAATCATGTAAATCCTGACCAACCTGTCCCCTTTTTCGCCAGGTTTACCGACCAAATTGGCCAGCGACAGACCAAGGTCCCGTGTTTAAAAACAGGATCTCAGGATGATCAAGATCGACAAGATACGAATCGGCGAGTACTACCTGGAACAGACGGGAAGTATCTCAAGGCGATACCGATGACTGAAACTTTCCCCGAACAAACAATCGCCCCGGGTCTCTGACTAATCGCCGTGTTCGCCGCCGGCCGGGGCCGGATCCGATTTTTGATTCGCCAGGAACTCGACCAGGTCCCGCAACTCTTCATCGGTCAACAGCTTGTGCATGTCAACGGGCATCGACGATTCGCCAGGCAACGTTTGATCAACATTGTCCAGTTCAATCTCAATTTCCTTGCCGTCGGCATCAAGCAACTTCATCACGTCATCGGTTTCTTCTTTCAACAAACCAACGATCAACTCCCCATCAAACGTCAGTACTTTGGTTTGCGCAAACCCCTTGGCGATTTCCTTGTTGGGTTCCAGGATCGACTCCAGCAAGTAGCGACGATTCTTGTCCCTGCCGATTCCTGACAAATCGGGCCCGACCTCGCCACCGGTGTTTCCGATCTTGTGACATCGAACGCAGGAGACTTCCGTTTTGCCGATAAAGATTCGTCGCCCCCGCGCGGCATCGCCACCAACCAGCGAATCGACATAACGGTCACTGATGGAGTCTCCCGCCAACCGCTGGGCATGGTATTCCTGAAGCAGGGAATTCAACTTTTGATCATCGCGACTGATTGCCGCGGTGACCACGTCCAACCGCAGGGCATCGTCAAAATTTTCGGTCATCATCTGCTGCAGCAATTGCTCAAGCAGTTCCTTGGATCTTGCATCCTTCATCTGTCCCAAGGTAGAGATCATCGACTGCATCGATTTCTGATCCGTTGCGTCAGAAGACAGTGCTTTCCCAATCATCGGCGCGGCCACAACGGGATTGCGTTTAGCCAACAGCTTGACCAGCGTGGCCTGAATCCTTGGCGGTAGCGTTTCGTATTCCTCAGCCATCTTGGCCAGCGCTTCATCCAGTCCCGGATCACCCACTCGATCAAGACTCAACAGGGCTGCGACACGAACTGATTCGCGGGCCATCGACGAGGTTGCTGTTTCAAGCAGGTTTTTTCCGATCCCAATCAACCGTAGTTTGCCGGCTGCATCGATCGCAACTTCGGCCACACGATCATCCTGTTCCATCAGTTTCGCAAACACCTGGCTCAACGCTTCGCGTGCATCGACCGCATTCCGTTGGTTGGCATCGAGGGGTCGCCAATCATTCAATACTTTGTCTCGCTCTGGTGGCGCTGCCCATTGAGCCAGCATTTCCAGGGCATCGCGTTTGCGATCGTCCGACAATCCAGGATTCAATGCCGCCGCTGCCAACGCATCAGCGGCATCTCGATCCCCGGCTTTGAAATTAGCATTCAACACTCGTCGAACCAATGGATCATTGCCTGCGATGTTGTCCATTCGGCGGACAACTGCTGCCAGGTCATCCATTTTCGAAGGCACGGGGACATCATGGATCACTCGCGCCGCTTCCATCACAACGGCTTGATCACCGTCCTGCACCAGTCCGGAAACCACATCGGCAGCAGCCTGCTTGGCCCGGTAGCTGCCGGGCAAATTCGCTTGCAAAATTTTCCGCATCGCCACGGCCAACCCAATTCGAACCCGGGATGACGGATGCTTGGCCAACTCGACAACGTCACTGGAGCCGGCGGCCGGGTCGCGTTGAAAGATTCCAGCCAAGGCCATCACGGCACCGTGCCGGATGACCGGATCATCGGTTTCATTTTCAGCCAGCAACTTGGCAACGGCTTCGATACTGGTCGGCGTGCCCAGCTTGTGCAACGTCATCGCCGCTTCAAATCGAACTCGAGAATGTGAGTGACCGAGCAACGGCAGGACCGCGGATTCCTGTCGACCTCCAGCATCAGCCAGCAATCTCAGGGTTGCAATCACGACCTGAAAATCTTCGTCAGGTAGTAGCTTGGACGCGAGTTGGCCAACAACGTTGGCATCGGATAACTCCCCTGAACGAGCCAACTGTCCCAGCCCCCACAGGGCATGAATCCGAGCCAATTGTTGCTGGTCAGCATGGGTCGCAACGGCCTGCAGCGCTTCGACGGATTTTCGATTAACCAACTCGAACTGCGATTCGCGGCGGACGCGCTGATCGGGGTGAGCCAACAGCTGGACCAGCACTTCTGTCGATTCATCGGTCATGCCTGTGCGCAGCCGGCGTTCAACCTCGCGCACCAGCTCGCTCTCAAATTGTTCGGGATCATGGAATGAGTAAATCCGTCCTTTGTTGACTCCCGTCCAACCGAACACCCAGTCGGCAACATACAGCCGACCATCGGATCCGAAATCGAGGTCGGTCGCCAGGATATTCCAGAAAGGCTTTTGATCTTCGTCAACCAGTTTCCAATGGGCGCCTTCCAGTTGATGGCGGAACGCTCGAATGCCGCTGTTGCCTGCCTGTCCACGGAAATCACACATTAGAAAGCAGCCCTTGAAGCGGTCCCCAAACCCGGTTCCCGGGTAGTATTCCAGCCCCGAAGGACCGTCACCCAGGTTCGCAATCGGCGGCAGGATATAGGCCGGCGTATCATCGTTGGCGGGGTACCAGATTTTTTCCCGATTGAAGGGTCCCCGATCTGGCAGATACTGATAGTACATCCGCCACCCACTGTCGGCCCCGGGAAGGATTTCGGTAAATCGGGCGCGGTCACCGCTGTCGGAATTGTTGTCGCCGGTAAACAGGTTCCCGTAATCGTCGAATGCCAATTCCTGAGGATTCCGCAGGCCGGTATGGATAACTTCCAGATTCTGACCGTCCAACTCGCAGCGGAAAACGGCTCCCGATGTCGGGTCATTGACCTGATCGTTCACGTTGTAGCCGCGGTCCCCAATGCTGAAATACAGCCGGCCGTCGGGGCCGACAATCAAGCCATGCATATCATGACCGCGAAACGCGAATCGGACGCCGTATCCGGTATGCAAAATTAGCTGATTGTCAGCAACATCGTCTTCATTGACATCGCGGAGCATGAACAGCGACGGGATACAGGTGTAATAGACGTTGCCGCGATACCCCAAAACGCCGGCACCGGTGCCCATTTCGATCGCGTTGTAGTGATCTGAAAACACGGTCGATTTGTCCGCTTTGCCGTCACCATCGGTGTCGCGTAACAGTCGAATCCGATCGTCATGACGCGTGTAAGATTTATCAGCATCGGGGACATACTTGCGAATGTAATCGATACGGTCCTGGACGGTTTTGGCGGACAGCTCTTCGTCCATCCAGTGTCCATGACCTCGATTATCCTCGACGCCTCGCTCCTGCCGAAACGTCTCGCAGACATACACCCGGCCCTGGAAATCTCGCTGAAAGGCAACCACATTGGCCACGTCGGGCTCGGCTGCAAAGACTTCGCATTTCAGCTCGCGCGGGTATTTGAATTGAGCAATCGCCTGCTGAGCCTCATCGCTGGCCTGCTCAATCTTGGGTGGTTGAGGTTCGGGAGTGGAATCGTCCTGGGCGGTTGCCTTGGCAACCAGGATCAGCGTGGCCGTCACTGACCAGGCTACGACACTGTTTCGGAGTGCATTCCAAGTAGTCAACTGCATCGTGTGTTTCATTTTGATTAAGTGTCCGACCGGCATATTTCTCATCCATTCCCGGCAAAATAGCGTTAAACCTGAAGTTAAACGGCTTCCCAGCCTACCAAATTAAACATATTCGCAGGCTTAGAAGTTGCACTATCGCTGTTTTTGCTTGGAAATGGAAACCCGACGCGTGAGTTTAGTAGTTGCACTATCGCAGTTTTTGCTTGGGAATGGAAACCCGACGCGTGAGCGAGGGCTACGCTGATCCGTGTTTTTCCCTCGCTTACGTGTCGGGTTTCCAAAAGTGTGCAATTTCTAAGCGCAAGAGCGAGGGCTACTTCGATGCATGTTTTTCCTCGCTTACGGGTCTAGAATTTGAACTATCGCTGTTTTTGCTTGGGAATGGAAACCCGACGCGTGAGCGAGGGCTACGCTGATCCGTGTTTTTCCCTCGCTTACGCGTCGGTTTCCAAAAGTGTGGTGCCGGAATTTGCCGATAAAACCGCCAAACTGGGCTTTCTAAGTAGCACAAATCAACTAAGATTTTTGCTCTGGTAACCCCCGCGCAAATGGGAAACCGCCTCCGAGGCGCCTCTGGCAACCGAAAAGGCGACGCGATTTGTTCCGGGAACCTCTTTTGGCGGCGTTTCGGTAATTGATGGATCGAAAACCGGAATCCGTTGTCCTTGATTGATTGACTGTGTCGCGGTCTATCCCGAACCATTCACTGGTCGCCTGTTCGTTCAGGTCGGTGAAAGCTCGGTGCTTTCGATCGGCCACAATTTTACGCGAACACAACACGTATTTGTAATTATCTGCTGACGGTGCATTGATGAACCTCAAAAACTATCGCAATATCGGAATCTCGGCTCACATTGACTCGGGGAAAACCACCCTTTCTGAGCGTATTCTTTACTACTGCGGTCGAATTCACAAAATCGAAGACGTCCGAGGCGGCGGCGATGGCGCGACCATGGACCACATGGAACTGGAAAAAGAGCGTGGGATCACGATCACCAGTGCCGCGACCCAGGTGACGTGGAAAGACCACACGATCAACCTGATCGACACCCCGGGCCACGTTGACTTTACCGTCGAAGTGGAACGCTCATTGCGTGTTCTCGACGGTGCCGTTTTGGTTCTGTGTGCCGTCGGTGGAGTTCAAGCTCAGTCGCTGACGGTTGACCGTCAGATGAAACGCTACGGAATTCCTCGACTGGCGTTTGTCAACAAAATGGACCGCACCGGTGCTGACCCCTACAAGGTCGCTGACCAGATGCGCGAAAAACTGGGCGTCGACGTGTTGATGTTCCAGATCCCGATCGGTGAAGGTGAAACGTTCGAAGGCGTGATCGACTTGATCGAAATGAAAGCCTACCGCAACGACGGCGAAAAAGGCGAAACCGTGCTGGTCGAGGACATTCCTGCTGACTACCAGGAAAAGGCCGAACAGTACCGCCAGGAAATGCTGGAAGGGCTGTCCATGTACTCTGACGAGATGATGGAGCTGCTGTTGTCGGAAGAAGAAATTTCAACTGACTTGATCTACAAAGTTGCGGCCGAAGCGATTAAATCCCAAAGCTTTACCCCAATGTTCATGGGTTCGGCGTTCAAGAATAAGTGCGTTCAACCGCTGATCGATGCCATCGTCCGCTACCTACCGTCTCCATTGGAGCGTCAGATCTCGGCCCTTGATTACGACGATCCAACCAAGAAGATTCCGCTGGAGCCCAAGAACGACAAACCGTTTGTCGGCATGGCCTTCAAAATCGTCGAAGATCCCTTCGGCCAATTGACATTCATGCGGATTTACCAAGGTAAAATTGAAAAAGGCGGGACTTACTACAACCAGCGTACGGGTCGCAAAGAACGCTTCAGCCGAATCGTGCGGATGCACTCCAACAAGCGGGAAGAAATCGATGTCGCCAACGCCGGTGACATTGTTGCCGTGATGGGGATCGATTGTGCTTCTGGTGAAACCTACTCCAACGAGCAAAACTTCTGCTCCTTGGAAAACATGTTCGTTCCCGAGCCCGTGATTTCGGTTGCCGTCGAACCCGCCGAACGCAGTTCCAGCGAAAAACTGGGGAAAGCTCTGCAGCGTTTCCGCAAAGAAGACCCGACCTTCCGAGTCGAAACCGACGAAGAAACCGGGGAAACGATCATTTCCGGAATGGGTGAACTGCACCTGGACGTTTACGTTGAACGAATTCGCCGCGAATACGGCTTGGACGTGATCGTCGGTGCTCCCAAGGTCAGCTATCGCGAGACCCCGACGGTCAAAGCCGAGTTCGACTACAAGCACAAGAAACAATCCGGTGGTTCTGGTCAATTCGCTCATATCAAAGGTTATCTGGAACCATTTGATCCTGAAACCTACGAACCAGAAGAAGGCAAGCCGGAAGCCAAGGACTCATTCCTGTTCGAGGATTCGATCGTTTCCGGCCGGATTCCCAAGCAGTACATTCCTGCTGTCGAAAAAGGACTTCGTCAGTCGATCCAGAAGGGCACTCTGGCCGAGTATCCGGTTGTCAACATGCGAATGATGTTGGCTGACGGTGCCTATCACGACGTCGACTCTTCCGTGCTGGCCTTCGAAATTGCTGCCCGCGCCTGTTTCCGGGAAGCCGCAAAACAGGCCGGTGCTCAGCTGCTCGAGCCGATCATGAAGGTCGAGGTGGTAACCCCGGAGGAATA
>CAZJEK010000059.1:0-9975 GCA_964545005.1 uncultured Pirellulaceae bacterium | reverse complement strand
TCGGAAATGGCGTTCCAGGCAGCCGCCCGTGGAATGTTCCGTGAGTACATGCCCAAGACCAAACCGCAATTGCTGGAACCGGTCATGCTGTGCGAAATCGAATGTCCGGAAGCCTCGCAAGGTTCGGTCGTTGGCGACTTGACCTCTCGACGTGGTATCATGGAATCGACCGACATCAAGCCGGACGGCACAGTATTGATTACCTGTGAAATCCCGCTGTCGGAAACCTTTGGCTACGCCACTGACTTGCGTTCGATGTCACAGGGACAAGCCACGTTCAGCATGGAATTGCGAGGCTACCGTCCGGTGCCACGAAACCTGCAGGAAGAAATTGTCGAAGAACGTCGCAAGGCCAAAGAAGCAGCCAACGCGTAGCAGGCTGCGGGCGGCTTGACGAAGTCGCCCGATTTTCCAAACGGGCTTGGCGAATCAACGTCAGGCCCTTTTACAACCAACAAATCAACTTAACCGATCCGATCCGTCATGGCTGTTCCAAAACGAAAACACTCCAATTCACGTACCGGAAAACGTCGCGCTCACGACGGCTTGAAAGCAAAGAATCTCACCGTTTGCCCCAAGTGCAGCACCACGTTGCCGACGCACGTCGTCTGCCCAACCTGTGGTTTCTACATGGGCCGCGTCGTTGATCCGCAACGCAGCGACGACGACTAACGTTCGAGTGAGAATTTGGATGAGGCCAACGGCCCCAGGACAACGTCGCCTGGGGCAACGATGAACATGGTCTTCGGCCAAAACTGCATTCGAAAAGCGTAACCTTCGCATCTTGTTGATCATGTTAATCTTGTCCATCCTGTCTTTTTGGGCCACTTGCTCAAAATGGACAACGTACCCAGGATTCACTTGAAGTTTGACAGGATGCTCAGGATCGACAAGATTGACGAGATGCTTTCTGGTGTTGGCTCCCTAAGACGATAATGGGCGAATGACAAAACTTTTGCGGGAGCGAAAGCCGACTTTGTTCAAATTCAAAAAGCGCAAGCGAGTAGACCTTCACTCGCTGGCGTTTCGGGATTGTGGTTTCACTACGCCGCGCGAGATTGTTGCTGTTCGGTGACCCCTCGATACAGCTCGATGGTCCGTGAGATTTGCCGCGAGCGTGCAAACCGTTCTTCGACCAAGTTCCGGGCGCCGTTGCCTAGCCGTTTGCTCAAGCCTGGATCGGCAATCAATTGGGCCGTCTGTTCGCCCAGTTCCCGACTATCGCCCGCCTTGGCCAGCAGCCCCGTTCGCTGATCGATCACGTATTCGGGCATCCCGGCGGTGTCGAAGGCTACGACGGGCGTTCCACAAGCCATCGCCTCCAATCCAACTTGCGGCTGGTTGTCTTCCAACGATGGCAGCATCAGCAGATCAGCCGCTTGATAGATCGCCCGTTTCGTCGCCAGGTCACCGACAAACCCCAGCTCAACGATCGGCACGCCTGATCGCATCAGCTTTAATTTGCCGGCTCCGAAAACCAGGCAAGTCACTTTTCCCGGATACTCTTGCTGTTCCAATCGCGACTTCATGGCCAACAAGGCCTCGTCCACAAACTGAAACCCTTTTCTGGGATTTTCGACATCCATCGCACCAAACGCGACAATGCGATCGTCACTCGCCAAGCCGAGCAGGCTGCGTGCCTCTGGCTGGTTGCCTGGAGAAAATTGATTTAGATCCAGCCCATACTCGATCTTGTGAAACGTCGTTTGCTTGGGCCAAATGCGACTTGCTTCCGCCATTTCCAGCATCCAATCGCAAGGCGCTACCACCTGGACCTGCTTATTCTTGAGCGCCTTCTGTTTCGCATTGTAGGACGCTCGGGAAACATCCCGCGGACCGGATTGACTCACCTGTGGACAGCTACCGCAACCGAATTTGTATCCAACGCAACCCCCAGTGTAATGACATCCGCCGGTAAACGCGTTGGTGTCGTGCAATGACCAGACGACGGGCACTGAATCCGGAATCGAACGAAAGAACGACGGATAGTCCGCGCAGTATGAGATCCAATGCAAGTGCACGACGTCGGCAGCAATCCGATCCCAATCCAGCTCAGTCGGTTCCGGCAGTTCCGCCATCGAATACGTTTCGGTTTGCGGGGGACGGACCGCCAAATGTTTATTGTACAGTTCATAGATCTTCCGCTGCCGCGACTTGTGAAACCGTCTGGCAAGCGGTGGGAACAATCCTGCCCCAGCTTCGGCGAATTCCAGTTGCTGAAACCCTGCATCGGGATCCAACCCGAGCTCTACGATCGAGTCGGCTTGTTGGTTCCGATAGTAGTAGAACTGGCTGTTGATTCCGGCGCTTCGCAAACCAAGGTGTTGTCCGATCGCGGCATTGGCAGCACCACCATGCGGAAAGGTACAGAAATGAGCGACGTTCATGAATCAGCCGTTTCGCTAAAACAGAAATTTTGATCGCTTGATCAAGCCACGCGTGTGCGATCGAAATCAAACGCTTCGGGATGTTCGGCTTCGAACCGTTCCTTTTCCAGGAACATGTTTTCCAGCATCGCGCGTCGACCTCGGCGAACAAATTGGACTCGGATCTGCCGCTGCAAACGCTCCATCTTGTCCAGCAGCGGATTCCAACCCGCTCGACGTTGTTCGGCTGCGGTCAGCGGCGTCAGGCAATGATCGATAAACGGGTCTTTTTCCTGCATGAAACCATGCAGTAACACTTTCTCTGGATCCAGCAGATCACGCCGCACGCGTGCGTTGGTCGAAAATGAAATCTGCTTGGTAAATCGGGCCCGACCGACTTTGTCAGCGAATTGAAAGACAGCCATATCGAACACGCCTTCACGAGCCGCAGGAGGCATGTGAGAAGCAAAGTCCATGGCGTAACAGGCGCCACCGTTGATGTGCGGATGCAGAATCAGCTTTGGCTTTTTCCAGATCCGGTACTTGTAAACTTCCGGAACGTAACAGCCCATCATAATTGGCTTCTGATCGCCACCGTACCATTCTGCCGACAGTCGATCGATCCAGTCCGGCTTGATCGGAGCCATATCCGACTCCAACCAAAGACTGAAACCATTATTGTCGCCGAACTCCGCCTGGATCAGCTCCATACAATCCCAGAACATGGCACCGGGGCCTTCGGGATAGCCAAAAACCTGGGTCGGGCAGGCAAATGGGATCGTGTTACCCAGTTGCGAATAAGCGTCGACCAACAGCTGACTGGTTTCCGTTTTGGGACTCGACGCTAGCAGATAGGTAACCTGGCAGCGAGGGGCCGGGAATTCCGCCAACCTGGCTGCGATTTTCAAATACCTGTCGACTTCTTCCTGGCAAAAATATGGAAGAATTACAATATGTTGCTGAGGGCTCATACCGCATCCATGCGTTGGCAAGAGTGTTTGAATAACGGTTTTTGTAGGATAATTGCGGGTTCGGGGTCAATCGCAATATTTTTGACCGCGCAGCACCGGGCCGAAGGTGCAGTCGATCGCTTTACCCAGACTGCCGGGAGCAGCTGCCGCGCTGACCCAGTTGGCAAGCTCATCAAAGGATCGCTAATTTCAAGGGCGGGGCTTGGGATGGGGCATAACAGCTCATCAGCGAGTTAGGCCAAAGCCTCACCAGGAAAGGAACTCACGGCCCGGATCGGTGAGCAGGACGACTACCGCTTCAACACTACTCGCAGTGGAGGCGACTCTTTCAGCCGATCAAAACCCGCGTTGATTTCCGCCATGGGAAAGGTCTCAACTTCTGGCACAATTTGATGCCGAGCACAGAACTCGATCATTTTTCGAGTCGTCGCGATGCTGCCCAGCGGAGACGAAGACAACGACTTTTGCCCCATGATCATCGGAAACAAAGTCGCTTCAACTTTCGGACCGGCCCCGACCGTGTGCAACACGCCTTGCGGAGCCAATGCCGCGACGTATTGGTCCCATGGCAGATCAACGTTGGTAGTGTTGATGATCAAGTCCAGCTGGCCTTCAACTTCGCCCAAAGCTCCCTCTGATTCGGTTGCAACGTAGCGATTGGCGCCATAGCTTTTGGCCATCTCCTGCTTGTCCATCGATCTGGAAAACGCGGTCACATCGCAACCCCAGGCGGCCAGGAATTTGATCGCCATGTGCCCCAGTCCTCCCACTCCGACAACGCCAACTTTGGCGGTGGGCGACAGACCATGCTGGACCAGCGGATTGAAAACGGTGATTCCGCCACACAACAGCGGCCCACATTTTTCAGCCTCCAGGGAATCGGGGATTGGAATCGCCCAAGCCCAGTGGCAACGTACCAAATCCGCAAATCCACCCATTTGATGCGTGATCGTACCCTCGGCTGCAGCACACAGGTTTTGCTGGCCCGCCATGCATTGATCACAATACAGACAGGACTTCGAATACCAGCCCAGTCCGACCCGATCGCCGACGTTGACGCCACGAACTTGCTGACCGATCGCTTTGACGCGGCCAATCACTTCGTGTCCACCGACGAAAGGGTATTCCGTCATTTCCCAGTCATTGTCTTTCATCGACAAGTCGCTGTGACAAATACCACACGACTCGACCTCGATGTCCACTTGCTCAGGACCGATTGCCGGAAGTTCATATTCGAAGGGTTCAAATTTTCCACCGGCTTCGTGAGCGGCGTAAGCGTTGACGATTGGCATGTCGATTATTTGGTTGTGGTAGTGCGGTGTGAGATGAAGTTGTCGTTCTGCCTAATGTACCTCAGACTCCGACAGCAACAATGGTAACTGCACATTGTGTCCCGGGTTAACCCGTCACCGTGTGTCCGCTCCGGCCCTTCGTGGCAGAAGATACCCATTTGCCGCCAAGCTCTAGTTCATCGCGACAATGATCCATCAATCGTTCCAGCGCAAGTTCACCACCCAGGTAATGTAACTGAATTGGATCATCGGACTTGAATCGAAATCTGACTTCGGTGTTTCGCGGGAAGCTGGATTCGCAATTCTCAAGGTCACCCAAATTTCCGCGGAATAGGACACTAGTCAGTTCGCGGCCCCCGAAACAATTTCGAGCTGCGATGAAGGCCAAGTGCTGTTTGGTTCGAACACAGTAAACAAATCCGGTATGTGCCCATTTGATTTCGGTATCCGTGGCAGGTGCAGGGAACAGGTATCTGAATGGGGCCGACAACACAACCAGAACCAATTCCCCCGCCCACGCGGGCACAGGGCGGGTTTGGAACCAAACTGTTTCAATTGCCGATTCACCCAACAGCGCTTCGGCACTTGCCAATAAAGGGGACAGCTGACGAGGTTTTTGATCGGTGACAGGTTTGCGGAAGATGTTGTCGGACGCTTGGTTCATGTCCAATACGAGGCCTGACTAAACAGTGGGCAGTAGGGCGCGATATTATTTCCGTGTTCGGTGAGGAGGAGAAAATATTGCCGAAAAACGGCGGCAAACCGGTAACGATCACCCGGACGAGCCGGGTGCGTTTGGGACGTGGTTCGGTGGCTTCCATTTAGCAAGTAGATAAGCACCACCCGGGCAAGCCGGGGGTATTGCAGCAGTTGTGTGGTTTAGGGCCATTCTCTCGATACATGTGCGACGTAATAGGTCGCTTTGTTTCGTTGAACGGTACTTGATCGCCGTCATTCAACTCGTAGAAAACCTGGCTTTAAAAACAAACAGCTTCTTTCAGTCGTGAAAAACACGAATCCCCCCTGCTTGCCCGGGTGATTTACGTTCTCGCTACAACGAACTTCAGGCAATTCATCACTAAAGCCCCCCGGGTGATCGTTTCGTTTTTGCGTACCGTCATCACAATCGCGAATACTCCCGGCTTGCCCGGGTGATCTTTACGTTCTCGCTACAACAAACTCCAGGCAATTCATCACTAAAGCCCCCGGCTTGCCCGGGGGATACTTACCACTAGGCACCGCAGCAGCTTGCAAGACCTGTGAACCCTGACAATGCGACGGCGGTTGGAATCACTGCCTTTCTAGCCCCAGGAAACGATCACCCGGACGAGCCGGGGGCGTTACCACTTACTTCCCGGGACCAACTACCCACGCCGTCCCCATTCACGCAATCGGCGTGACCTGGTAGCCGTCACGATAAGTCCGTGTCATCAACTGATTGGCTTGCTCGTGGTTGGTCACGGTTTCAGCCGCCACATCCATCTTCAAGTCGCCACCAAAGGTGATATTCGCTTTCGATAGATCGACTTCGTTGGCTTTCAAGTGAGCCAGCATCCGTTCCACCGAATCCTGGAATAACTCGCTTTCGCCGGAGACTTTCTCGCGAATCTGATCAGCCGTCATCTTCTTGCCGACCACGTGAGAAACACCTCCGGTATGGCACAGGGCGCTGGATAGGTGGCCTTCGATGATCGGACCATTCAATTTGGACTGATCATTGGCCATCGCGGCGTCAATGAAATTCTGGTAGTGATTGCCACCACCTTTAAAATCCTTGTCCTTCTTGCCATCGCCGTCAAATACCGACGCGCTGGAGTAGGACGGAATCACGACGTGACCATTTTCGCCTTGGACAATCACGCCAATTCGCGAGCCTCGATAGTTGTCCATTTCTCGGCCCCAGCGGGAATCCTGAAACTCTTTCGCTTTGGGCAGGCCACGTGTTTCGAAAATCAGTGGTGCACCGTCATAGTCGTGAATCACGGTCTGAGTATTTGGGGTGTCACCGGCGTCATCGTAACCTAAGCGACCGCCAATGCTGAGAATCCGGGGCGATACATGATCGTAGCCCAGAAACCACCGCGCGATATCCATTTGATGGATACCTTGATTGCCCATGTCGCCGTTGCCGGTATTAAAATCCCAGTGCCAGTCATAATGCAATCGCTCGCGGAACAACGGTCGTTTCTCCGCCGGACCACACCAGCGGTCATAGTTAATGTGGCCAGGAATCTCCAACGGCTGGTCACGCTTACCAATGCTCTTCCGCGGCTTGTAACAGGTCCCGATCGCATACTGAACCTTGCCAATGCCGCCATCGCGAACAAACTGAACCGCTTGCTGCAGCGATGGGCTGGACCGCGACTGCGTGCCGCATTGAATCACGACATCGTATTTTTTCTGAGCGTTAGCCAACTGCCGGCCTTCCCAGACATTGTGCGAGACCGGTTTTTCCACATACACGTGCTTACCAGCCATCGCGGCCTCGATACCCATCAGCGAATGCCAGTGGTTGGGCGTCGCGATGCTGACGGCGTCGATATCTTTGCTGGACAGCAAGTCGCGGAAGTCCTCGTAAGTTTTAAACTCCATACCATTCTTGGTCGCCTCAGCGGCCCGAGCGCCGAGGACATTGCGATCGCAATCGCAAACCGCTTTGACGTGTTTGCCCAATCCGCGGATATGATCGCGACCACGACCATTCAAGCCAATCACGGCACAACGAAGTTCTTCATTGGTTCCAGCAATGCGAGCATAACTGGCCGCCGGTGCAGCCAATGCGGCGCCAGCAACAGCGGTAGCTTTTAAAACAGTACGACGGGTTGGATGGAGATGTGACATTAAAGCCCCCTTGGGTGTTTGATTTCAGCCTTCATTGTAATGCCCCCACCAGTGTTGCCAAACCGATTTCGAGTTCGCTACCGTCGATTTTTTGAGGTACGGTTTGTTAACGGGCCTGCTCCGATGTCGCCGACGGATCGCAACAATCATCAAGAAAAAACCGCAGAGGCGCAGAGAACGGGGAGCTTACAGAAGTCTAAAGGGAACTTTGCGCGTTCTCAGCGAACTCTGCGTCTCTGCGGTTGCGTCGTCACGTCGGAAAATGATTGATTGTAAAAGCGACAAGCACAATCACTGCCGAATCGGACATGCTACGTCATTCTTCGCGGCGCAATTTCCAAATCATTCCCAGAGTAATTGCCAATGCCGTGAATACCGATTGCGGCGTCCAGCAAACAAAGAAACCCAACATCACTCGATCATCTGGTTTCCAGGTATCGAACAAGATCTACCCAATCCTGATCGCTGGCGTCGGATAACAAGCCTTCAGGCATCAGCGAACGGTTGGACAAACGACGCCGTTGCAAATCGTCCTGAGCGACGGTGACCGTTTCGCCTTCAGCCGTTTGCAGCACGACACCCGCAACCGAGTCATAAACAATACTTCCAGTGATGATTCTGCCGTCAACTGTTTCGATCACGGTTGTTCGGTACCGATCGGGGACGACGGCATTCGGATCGACAATGGATGCCAGTAAATCATGACGCGAAAACCGGGTCGAAACGCCCTCCAGCCGCGGGCCCAATCGCGACTGGGCAGCATGGCATTGCGCGCAGCGCAACCGTCGATAAACCGCTTCTCCACGAGACACATTGCCGGACTCAAAATCAAGTTGGGCGATTTTCTGCTTCAACTCCATTTGCTGTTCCGCAGCTGGCAATCGCCGATACGCTTCCGGGTAGGACGCCGCAATTGCTTCCCGCCAACGATCCAGCGACCGTTGTTGTCGCTGCTGTAATTCAGAATCAACTTCAAACTTGCCGGGTTGATAATCGGTCTGCTGAGCTGGCAACACCTGTTGCAGCAACAACACCAGTTGATCTCGAGCCGACACATCAGGCCGCTGCCAACTCAATCGCCCCGCCGCCCAGATCGCGTACGCCGAGACCGAGCCGGTCATCGGTTCCAGTTCATCGCCAGATTGTTGGTAAAGTCGCCGGAGTCCGATCGCCGCATATTTCAGCACCCCCGGCTGACGCAATTTCAATGCTTCCAGAAACAAGCCGGCGTGCCCGGGTTGGGGCGAAGCAGCTAAACCTTCGACAACCAGCGGTAAAAACTCGGCACGATCCGCTACTACCCGTAATGACTGGACATAACGACCCGGTGCAAGCCGAACCAGAGTGCCGACTTGCCCACCAGTCGCTTCGTCAGGATGTCGCTGGATCCAACCAGCCATCCGATCGAGCACCTGAGTTCGTCCATGTTCATCCAGCAAACCTACCAGGTATTCGTCACCTGGATGGCCAGGAATCGACTCCGCCAAAGCCCGTTTGACCTGCGGTTGCTTTTCGATCAACCGCTCGGCCAAGGTTGTCAGGCGAGGAAAAAAGTTGCGGTCGATGTCCCGCTGGTTCGTTCGCAACTTTCGGTTGACGGCAACCAATCCGTCAGCGATCAGGGAATCAACCGGAGTGCCAACTTGTTTCGCGTCGCGGGGCAGCACCCGCGTCAGGCAGGCCAGCCAGTGGATCGTGTCTTCCATTTTCGAATCGGGATCATCGATTGATCGGTACAATTCGCCAGCAATCGGAACGACAAGCTCTGGATCCTCGCCAACCAGCGCAGCCAACCGTCCCCACTCCCTGAGACTGTCCCCTGACTGCGACTTCGAAAGCAACAAAGCGGTGACCAATTTGGATCGGTTATCGGCCTCAAGTTCAAGCCGAGGTTCGTAACCATGGAACATTGGCGGTCCTTCGGACCATCGACAACCGCCGAATGCCAGCTGCGCCGCCCGGATCGAACGGAGCGGGTCCGACCGCCGAGCAACGCCCACCATAGCGGAATGGAGTAGCTGAGAAACAGCCTCGATTCGATCGTGATCCGTTTTGGCTTGAGCCAATTCCAACAACCAGGTTGACTCGACGTGCGGACGCATTGGCGGCCAGAGCTCGGAATCAAGCTGGGCCGCCACCGACAGGATCGGTCTGAGATCCTGAGCGTCTCCGTTGGCAGCCAAACGATGCAATTTTTTTACCAGCGGAAAAGTAGATTTCACGTCAAGTTGCTGAAGCCAGCGGTCACGGCCAACCAGTTGCTCGACGGCCGCTATCTCGATCGCTCGATCCTGATTGTCTCCCGCCGGGTTTACCAGCAATTCCAGCAGCTGCTTTGGCGTCAGTTGCTGCGAATTAATTTCAACCAACTGCGATGGCGGACCTTCTGAATGGTTTGCTTGCTGTTTCGCTCCTGCCCAAGCCACTCGAAACACTGCTCCTTGAGTCCCCCGGCCGCCGACACTGACCAGCAAATCACCGTCAGCCGAAAACTCCAGATCAGTG
>CAZJEK010000058.1:18284-22129 GCA_964545005.1 uncultured Pirellulaceae bacterium | reverse complement strand
ATCGAGAAATCCGGGATGTCCTTGCCGAAAACAGGATTTTGGGGACCAAGCGGGGCCAGTATTGTCAACTTGCGGCCTCCAAACTGACGTTGACTCGGCACTCCCACACCGGTGATTCTCAGGACAACACTTTCGAAGCCGGATTTTATGTCGGCACTGCCCTTTCGATCGTCACAACGCGGACACCAACCACAGCCAACGCAGGAACGCTTGTCGGATCAGCTCGCCATTGCGGGCTGCCTGTTTTCGTTTCGTTGGTTTGTCATCGCTCGATACCTTCGCGATCGCGGGGAAATGATTAAACTGCTGACATGAATGCTGCAATCGTCATTCCTGCCCGGCTGGCTTCGACTCGTTTGCCCCGCAAGTTGTTACTCGACCAGACCGGCAAAACGCTGATCGAGCACACGTATCGTCAGGCCCTGCAAAGCCAATTGGCTGGACAAGTCATCGTGGCCGCCGACGACCGCGAAATCGCTGACGCCGTCAGCGCTTTTGGCGGCGAGGTCATGCTGACTGACTCAAACCATCCCAGCGGAACCGACCGGGTTGCCGAAGTAGCCCAGACGCTGGATTGCGAATGGGTCATCAATGTCCAGGGGGACGAACCTGAAATTGCGCCGGAAGCCATCGACCAGGTGATCTCACTGCTGTCGGAAAACCCTCAAGCACCGATTGCCACGTTGGCGACGTCGATTACGGACCGCAACCGATTGGAGGATCCTGCCTGCGTCAAAGTTGTCTTTGACGCGCGGGGATACGCGATCTACTTCAGTCGCAGTGTGATTCCTTGCCCCCGTGATTGGAACGAAAACTGGCTTGAACATCAGCCTCCGGTATTCTGGCAACACGTCGGACTGTATGGCTATCGGCGAGAGTTCCTGTTGGCTGCCGCCAAGTTGCCTCGACCGGCCATCGAAAGCGTGGAATCGTTGGAGCAACTGCGTTGGCTGCACGCGGGTTTCCAAATTCTGGTCGGGCAGACCGACCACCAGGCCGCTGGAATCGACACGCCGCAAGACTACCAAGCATTTGTCAGTCGAGAACGTTGCTGATAAGATACCCACCGACACGGGATGTCGATCATATTCACAACGCGGTTTCGGTGGAAATCGCGTTTGTTCTGTTTCTGGGCCAGGCATGACAAAACATATCTTCGTAACCGGCGGCGTCGTCAGCTCGCTGGGCAAAGGACTCACCAGTGCATCAATCGGAATGATCCTGGAGCAACGCGGACTCAGCGTCCGAATGCAAAAACTGGATCCCTATATCAACGTCGACCCTGGGACGATGAGCCCCTACCAGCACGGCGAAGTCTACGTGTTGGACGATGGCAGCGAAACGGACCTCGACCTGGGACACTACGAACGATTCACTCATGGTCCCCTGACCCGTCGGTCGAATTACACCACTGGTCAGATTTACCTGAAAGTGATTGAGAAAGAGCGGCGGGGTGAGTTTCTGGGAAAAACGGTACAGGTGATTCCTCACATCACCAACGAAATCAAACACTGCATCAGTGAACTGGCCGATGACGATGTTGATGTAGTGATCACTGAGATTGGTGGGACGGTAGGTGACATCGAGAGCCAGCCATTCCTGGAGGCAATTCGCCAATTTTCGCTAACCGTGGGCAAGGAAAATTGCCTCTACATTCATTTGACGCTGGTGCCCTATTTGAAGGCCGCGGCGGAATTGAAAACCAAGCCGACTCAACATTCCGTCGGGCAATTACGAGCCATCGGGATTCAGCCTGACATTCTGATTTGTCGCAGTGAACGGGAAATCGCCGCTGAAGATCGCGAAAAAATTGCGCTCTTCTGCAACGTTCCCTTTAACGCGGTCATCGAAGAACGGGACAAAGATTTTTCAATTTACGAAGTCCCGCTCAGCCTGGTTGACCACGGGCTGGATCAGTTAATTGTTTCCAAGCTGCAGCTGCCCAAAAGTTCGCTGGACCTGACCGAATGGCGCGAGCTGCTGCATCGGTTAAGGAACCCGAGTACCGAAATCAGTATCGCAGTGGTCGGCAAATATGCCGAACACAAGGATGCCTACAAGTCGATTTACGAATCGATCGACCACGCCGGCATTGAAAACCACGCCCAGATCCGAATCGGTCGCATTCAGTCCGAAGAAGTTGAACGCGAAGGCCCTGAACGCTTATTGTCAGGTTATGACGGAATCCTTGTCCCCGGCGGTTTTGGCGAACGTGGCACCGAAGGTAAAGTCGAAGCGATTCGCTGGGCGCGGGAACGCAAAATTCCGTTCCTGGGAATCTGCCTGGGAATGCAATGCGCCGCAATTGAATTTGCTCGCAACGTGGCCGAACTCCAGGGCGCTAACTCAACCGAATTCGATAAAGACACTCCATTTCCGGTAATCTGTTTGCTGGACGAGCAAAAACAGATCACCGACAAGGGTGGCACCATGCGACTGGGAGCGCAGGACTCGAAACTCGCCCACAACACACGTGCCCACGACTGCTACCAGAGCGAAAGGATCAACGAGCGTCATCGTCATCGGTATGAATTCAACAACGCCTTTCGTCAACAGCTCGAAGCCCATGGATTGGTGTTTTCAGCAACCAGCGAGGAAGGCAAATTAGTCGAGATCATTGAAGTTCGGGATCATCCCTGGTTTGTCGCGGTGCAATTCCACCCGGAATTCAAATCCAAGCCAACCGACGCCCACCCACTGTTCTCCGGCTTCGTCAAGGCTGCCGTAGATAAGACCAACAATGGTGCCCGACAAACTCAGGAAGTAGAATACTAACAACAGGCTGCCAGCAAGCGGGGTGGAGCGCCCCTCTAGCTGACATTAATTCGGCGGCCCCGCAGGATCCAAATTGGTAACTGGATCGTTGACGCGATCAACCAGCAGGAGCAAGACGACATGACTGAAGAAAACTCTGAGAAGCCAAAAATCATCGTCGACGACGACTGGAAAGAACAAGTTCAACAGGAAAAACAGCAGTTGAACGAAACGGAATCGGACAGCGCTTCCGAGGCCGATGAACACCACGAAATTCCTCCGGCTTCCTTCCTGTCCCTACTATCGCTGTTGGGTGCGCAAGCCATGGGTGGATTGGGAGTACTACCCGATCCGATGACTGGTCAACCCCGCGTCAACAAGCCTCTGGCCAAGCACTTCATTGACACCCTGGGCATCCTGGAAGAAAAAACCAAAGGCAATCTCAATGACGATGAAGCAGCCCATCTTCGCGATGCGCTGCACCAATTGAGAATGATGTTCGTCGCCGTTAAAGACCAGCCGGACACCGCTTCTTCCGACGGTGGCCCAACTTCTTCCATCGAATTGCCCTGAAAAGATTCGCGTTACCTGGCTGAATCCAGATCGCCGTGCCATGTCTGATCGCCCCAGCTCAAACCCTTCCCAACGCGAAAGCGGCAATTCAAAACGTGGCCAACGGCGATCCAGCCGTCACAAGAGGAAATCGGTCAAGTTTGGCGGGTCGACGGCGAAAACATTGGCCAAAGATGGGCTGTCCATGTTTGCCATTTTTATGGGATTCGTGCTGGCCTGCACCATCTTCCTGCTGATTCTCAGTTTCTTTCGACGAGGCGATCAACGAGTACCGTCACCCGCGCAACCGATTGCAGAACAGTCGCAGCTTGATTCCGATCAGTTCGACAAACTGCTGGAAAGCCAGGATCTGCAGGCACTGACCAGTAGCCTGCGACGGCTGAATGTCGTGGTCCGCCAAAAATCCGCTCGGGAGAGAGTTAACGTCCACCGCCAACGCTCGCAGTTGGCAACCCGAATGCTGACTTTTGACCTCGATACAGAGCAAAAGATCCTGGCAGTGACAGCCAAATTGGACT
>CAZJEK010000058.1:0-18274 GCA_964545005.1 uncultured Pirellulaceae bacterium | reverse complement strand
AAAGCTTGAACCGAAGCCTGAATTTGCGCGAGCCTAACTTGGCGCCCACACTCAGGAATTTCGCCAACAAGTACGAGGATTATGACGAACCGGAAATTCAATTGCTGGCTCGATTGATCCTGATCCAGTTGGAAGCGGTTGAGGCTGCTCCCGACACCCGCTGGCTGTCGGCAGCAATGCTTGACCTGGCTCGAGACTTTCCTCACGACCCTCGCGTCACCAAAGGAATACGGGAGACGATCGAATACCATCTGAAAGAATCCAGTCGACGCGAAAACGGAAACGTCCTGGCCAAAGCAATCAGCTTGGCTGACTTTGAAGGGCAATCGCTCAACCGGCTTAAAGCCGAAATGCATGATTGGACTCGACTGATCGAGTTAAGGTTTTTCGAAGCCTGGGGGGCTCGAGACCTGTCTCCTGAGCAGCTGCTGGACGTTGCTGTGCAAATGATCGAACAACGCGAGTGTGGATCGGTCTTGCTGGAAAGGGTTGAACAGATCGCACGCTGGTTTGAACAAGCCAACCAAATCGATTCGGCGCAACAGCTATACCAGCAGCTGGCAGAGCAAAGTGAGCACTATTTGTATACCAAAGTCGGCCAACAGGCTGGCCAATTGGGGCGCGACGGATTAACTCGCTGCCAGGCATTTAGCCAACCACTGAACTTTAGCGGTAACCTTGAAAGCGGTGGTCAGCTTGATAACTCGATGCTGGAAGGACAAGTGGGGCTGATCGTATTCTGGAGCAGCAACGACAAGGGTTCGATCGAAGCCCTGTATAAAGTCAACCGCCAGAGCCGCGCCTGGACAGGCCAGGCGGTTGCGGCCGTAGCTGTCTGCATTGACCGAACAGACGATGCTTCTTTTCGCCAACAGGATTTTGAGCAGGCCATCGAAGATCTGGACGGCTGGCTGATCGTCGTTCGCAACAAAGACGGTTCGTTGCCGCTGCTGGAACAGTGTCCATCAGACAATGTCCCGCGCATCGTTCTCACGGATTTCCAACGCCAGGTGATGCGAATCGATGTTCCGTTGGCCGAAGTCCAGACTCAAGTTGGCTCCGCGTTGATTTACAGCCGGCAATAGACTGTAAATCAGTCGCCTTCAACTTCAACTTCAAGTTCAAGTTCAAGACTTGACCCAGAGCCTGCATTCTTCTCGCCAGCGAGAAGAGCGCTACCCTAGGCTAGGCAAACGGATTGGCCTTCGGCCCGTGACAATTTCAACTTCCCGCGACGCTGAAGTAGATATCGACCTTCAACGTTCGGCAAGCTGGGGCCTCAACGTCCGCCGCAGCACTCTCTCGCACTCAACTTCAACTTCGAAGAAACACTCTCTTGCACTTTCTTTTCGCCCAAAAAACGTTTTTTGCCAATGGTGGCTGCGCAAATTCCTCGCTCCGTCGAGCAAAAGGCAAAAAAGCAAAAAGGCAAAAAGACAAAAAGGAAGCCCCAATGGCACATTGCCTTGGGGCTTCTGAGACACGTCTTTGACGCACCCTCGATCTGGCTATCCCTCCACAAGTTGCGTCCCCGCAGAGCTCGCTTCTGTTTCACCAGACAACAGAAAATTAATACAAAACAAATCTTTGAACACCCGAGCCATGCCCAAAAAATCCCGGGGGTTCGGGGGCTGGCCCCCGACATGAGCAAGGCGAATCTAAAACATGAAGAAATGTTGTCTCAATGTTGTTGACACATTCCGGGCAGGGGATCCATCTACCCGGTTGCTAGCGGACCTTGAGTACACTTCAGGCTTGTTCTGGCGATCAGATTCTGTCAGTTAACACACTGCCGCAGTTGCTGCTGGCAACGGTCGATTGAAACCGAATTTCTTTTCCTGGAGCAAAGACATGCAAATCGCTGCTAACATTGCCTGGCTGTTGACGCTGGTTGTAATGACGCTTGGATCCAACCCGGCCTGGGGGCAAACGGCAGCCAAGCCAACGCCCGTTGCAGTTGTTCCTCCCAACGCAAAATCTATCGTCTTTGAAATTCGAACTTTGTCCTTCGAGGGGGAAGACTATCCTCAATACTTGGAGGAAGAACTGGGCTGGGATCGGTTCAGCCTGGTGCCGCCGACTAAAGCCGAAAGCCTCGGTGACCTGGAACTGCCTAATCGTTCGGAGCAGAACACTGCCGGATGCACCCAGCAAACCATTGCGATCTCTGCCTGCATGCATTGTGAACTGTCTGATCAAGAGATGAAAAACATCGCCCGGAGAAGTTCCGGAGCCAAAACCCGGGCTCCAACCTTAACGGTATTCGATGGGCAACAAGCTACAATCAGCGACGCCGCCAAGCGGCCGTTTGTGACTCCCACCATCGACCCGAACACCAAGCAATTTGTTCCGGCAATCAAACTGTTCGACGATGGCTCTCGGTTTCAAATCCTCGGGAAAATCGAGAACGGTAAGATTCAGACCCGGGGCATCTTCGAACATGCGCAGATCACCAAAGTCTCAGAAATCGAGTTACCCCCCATCGACGGTGTCACGCAAGGCACCCGTTACCAATTGCCCGAGACGCGTGTTGAACGGGTCGAGTTTTCGGCTCTTATCGGCGACGGAAACACCTTGATGATCATCCCGACAACGGTGTCCGAAACCGTACGCCGGACGGAATCGAAGTTCCTGAAAAAACCCAAACTGGAAACCGTCAAACGACGAATTGCCTACCTGATCACCCCGCGGATCATTCAATCCACCGCCGTCAAGCCGGTGGCGATGGTTCGCTGATCAATCCGCTAATTCCAGATCAATCTCAAAAATGCTGGGGCACAGTTTGCCGGTCACCAGCATTTTTTTGGTTTTCGGATTGATCGCGATCCCGTTTAAAACTCCGTCCGGCGGACGATCGGTCCACAGCCCTTTGAGATCGATCACAGCCGTTACGTCGCCAGACTCCGGATCAATTTCGTAGATCAAATCCGACTGATAGCGGTTGGCATAGATATAACCATTGAAATATTCCAGCTCGTTCAGTTGCCCCACGTGGGCCCCAGACGGCTGGCGAACCCAGATCGACTTTTCCTGCTTGAATGTCTTCGGATCCAGAAACTTGATCTCGCGCGACCCGTCGCTGAAGATCAGGTATTGGCCATCGGTCGTCAGCCCCCAGCCTTCACCTGAGTAGTCGAACGAATTGATCTGCTGAAGCTCGCGATCGTAGACGAAGCAAATATTTTCTTTCCAGGTAAGCTGATAAAACTTGTCGTCCAGCAGCGTCATGCCCTCGCCAAAGTACTCATTCCCGATTGGCTTGCTGAGCAGCACCTCGCCGGTCTCCAATTCAGTCTTGCGCATCGTTGACTGGCCATAGCGCCCGGTACTTTCCCACAAGTATCCAGAGTCATAGACCAGCCCCTGGGTAAATGCTTTGGCATCATGAGGATACGTCTTCAGGACTCGGTACGTATACCGCGGCGCGCCCTCGGGTGATCGCAACCAAATCGCCAAATAGGTTCCCCCGATCGCGATCGTCAAAAACAGAATCACCAGGTCCCAGCGGACCGGACGCTTGCCGCCGGTCGCTGACGCCGGTTTGGTGGCAGGTGCTGATTCAGCCGGAGGAAATCCGCGCCGGTCGCGTTTATTTTTTGCTTTGCTCATCGCGAAAAATAGGTTGTAGATTCAGGAATCGGAATACAGCGGCTAACCGTCATCAGGTTGATCATCAAACGTGGCCTGGCAGGCCCAGCAAATATAAAAGCCTTCGTCGACGTCTTCACCACATTTGCAGGTCCAGGCTGGAATGGGATCCTGATCAGCATCGTCCAGTTGCTCCATCAACTCACGAGCCGCGTTCAGTTGTTCCGCTTTCACGAATACCTGAATCACATCGGGACCGTCGAGTGCTTCTCCGAGTGCCGAGACATCCATTCCGGTCACGACGGCCTGAATACCAATCTCGGCCAGTTCCGATTCCAGCACGCGCGCATCGTGTTCGGTCTGGCACTCGCACAGACGCTGCAGGTTCAACTGCTCCATTGATTCATTCCTGTTCGCGAGCCCAATGAGACGGTAGCTTGAGAGATTCGGTCAGCCGATCAATCTGGCCAAGTTCTTCAGTGCTGAACTCCAGATTCTGGACCGCTTTACAATTTTCGGTGACTTGATCGGGCCGACTGGCACCGATCAGCACGCTGGTGATTTGCGGCAATCGCAAAATCCAGGCGATCGCCATCTGGGCCAGCGACTGGCCACGCTGGGCAGCGATGTCGTTCAACTGCCGGACCACTTCGACGGTTTTCTGACTCAGGTCCTGGTCGGTCAACAAACCGGGGGCCTTGGTGGCCCGCGAATGATCCGGGACACCGTTAAGGTACTTGTCGGTCAAGAGCCCCTGGTACAACGGACAAAACGCAATCATCCCCATCCCCAGCTGCTCACAGGTCTCCGTCAAATGCTTCTCGACCCAGCGGTTGAGCATCGAATAATTGGGCTGGTGAATTAAAAGTCGCGACCATCCATGCCGCTGGCAGATTTCGGCTGCCTCCCGCGTTTGATTGGAGGAATAGCTGCTGATCCCAACATACAATGCTTTGCCCTGCTGCACGGCCGTGTTAAGCGCGCCCAGAGTTTCCTCCAACGGTGTGTCCGGATCGAACCGGTGACTGTAAAAGATGTCAAAGTAATCCACGCCGACGCGTTTCAACGACTGGTCCAGGCTGGCGATCAGATACTTGCGGGAACCCCACTCGCCGTAGGGTCCGGGCCACATGTCATACCCCGCCTTGGAGGAAATCAGCAATTCGTCACGCGGCAAATCCTGCAGGATTTTTCCCACATTGATTTCAGCGCTACCGTACGGTGGACCATAATTGTTGGCTAGATCAAAGTGAGTGATCCCGGCATCGAAGGCCGTATAGATCATTTGTCGCTGATTATCGGTTGGCTGGTCGCCGCCAAAATTATGCCAACACCCCAATGTGATCGCTGGCAACAACAGTCCAGAGTGCCCACAACGTCGGTAGGGCATGCGTCCATCGTAACGGTCAGGGTCAGGTTGGTATCCGGCCACTTCAAGTCTTCCAAATTCGCTAAACTAAGATCCGCTCATTCTCGATTGTGGGCGACGATTGAACAAGCCTGCAACCAACAAACCCTGCACCGAGCTTTTTTTCGCCGAGATTTCGTGACCGCCAACCGCATTCTAATCGCCACTGACCTGCCGTTCTGGCGCGGCTCCAATGGCGCCGAACAACGGATCCTGTCGTTGACGAAGGCGCTATGCTCAGCGGCCAAGCAGGTCCACGTGTTCTGCATCACGCCGCCGGAACAGCGAACCGGCCGTGACCTCCAGTTGATTGCGCGACACCAGTTGTCAGTTGAATTCCGTTCTTCCGATCAAATCCCCCGCAGGATTCCTGCCAAAGCAACCTGGTATCTGTCGGCAGTCTGGAACCAACTGAGTCGTGCCGCCATTCCAACACAACAGCAGCAAGTCGCCGGCCCCATGCACTTGGCCGATTTCCGCTGGCCGTGGGCGATCGAGGCGTTTCGCGAGTCGTTTCAGCAGTTTCACCCCGATGCCGTCATCATCGAGTACGTCAAGTTGGCTTATTTGTTGGAAGCGATCAAACCATCCGACAACGTGATCAAACTGCTCGACACCCATGACATTTTGCATCGACGGGCTGAGCAATTTTCGCAACGTGACCATGAACACTGGATCCAGCTTTCGGAGTCCGAGGAAGCTGCGGCAATTCGCCGCTTCGACGCGATTGTGGCCATCGAGCCCAGCGAAGCAGCCTGGTTTCGCGAGGTGGCTCCCGACGCCAATGTGATTGTCTGTCCTCACACACCGAACCAGCGGCCATCGCATTCAGAAGTCGAGATTCGCCCGGCCGACCAGGGATTGGTGCTGGGCTATCTGGGGTCGGACAATGCATCCAACCGCGATGCTCTGCAGGGATTTCTGGATACCGTCTGGCCAGAGCTACAGGATCAATTTGGCAGCCGGATTCGCCTGGTCATTGGCGGTGCGGTCGGGGATGGGGTGCAACCCGCCGCAGGAGCCATCCAGCGGTTGGGCCCGGTCGAAGTGCTGGAAAATTTTTACAATCTGGTAGACGTTGTCATCAATCCTGCGTTGTATGGGACAGGGTTGAAGATCAAGTGCGTGGAAGCGTTGTATTTCGGCAAACCCCTGATAACCACTCCTGCCGGTGCGGCAGGAGTGCCAAGCTCTCCGGCAATTTTTGTTTGTGACCAATTGCACGATTTAGGGGAACCAATTCGGCTTTTAATGGATCCAATCCGCAGGAAGCAGGCTGCCGAAGCGGCATTGAAACTGGCAGAAACGGAATTGTCAGCAGAATCTGCCTACTCGGAATTGCTGAATTTGCTCTCATAAATCTGTCCAGTCACTTGAAAGTTCGACCAGGCAACGGCCCGGTTTGACTTTCGCCCGTCAAATCCCGGAAAACTCAGACTCGGCTCGTGCCTGGCGGCCTGGTCAGCCGATGGGAAATTCTGTTCCTAGCGAGAGTTTGGACTAAAATCGAAGTTCAGCCCGGCCTTCCGTGATTGCACTCCAAGACATGCCTCGAATTCGATCCCATAAAGCTTTTACGCTGGTTGAACTGCTCGTCGTGATCGCCATCATCGGCATCCTGGTCAGTATGCTGTTGCCGGCTGTTCAGATGGTACGCGAGTCGGCACGACGGACCACTTGCCAGAATAATCTGCGTCAACTTGGGCTGGCCGTGATGCACTACGAAACCACGCTCAATCAATACCCTCCGGCACGGGCCGCCGACCGGTTCATGACCTGGCCGTACTACCTGATGCCGTACATGGAAATGAACAATCTCGCCGACCGACTTGACGGCAAATTGTTGTACCAGGATCAGGACCCAGACGTGCTGCGGCGCAAAGTTCCCGAATGGATCTGCGCTTCTCGACCTCGTACCGAGTTCATTTCGGAAAGCGAGAGCCGTGGGGAGCCGGTGGGCCCGGTCTGCGATTACGCCGGTAATGCCGGGACTCATGAGTACTTTTTGGGTGACGTCTGGGCGACGTTCGAAGAACCCGTCAATGGTGTTTTCAATTCGGGCTTCGCTCGCGACAACCCGGTCGACAACTATCAGCTGGTTGGGCCTGAGAAAGGCCGCTACAACCATGCCTCCATCAAAGACGGAACGTCCAACACGATCTTCCTGGGTGAAAAGTACCTGGACTGGGACAACCTGGGACGATCGGGAGGCTGGGGTGATGGTTGTATTCTCAATGGGGATGAACCAGAGACATTCATGCGATTGGGCGGATTGGCATTCGGGATCGCGCAATCGCAGAAAGAGGGATTCTCTCCAGGTGAATTGCCCATCTTTGGCAGCGCTCACCCAACGACGACCGGCTTTCTGATGGGAGATGGCAGCGTGCATGCGTTAAACAATCTGACCGACGAAGAAACGCTCGCCCGGCTATGCTCTCGGATCGATGGCCAGCCTGTCCAGTTGCGCAAGTGACCCGCTGATGAACGCTGCTGTCTATTTTGTTGGTCACGAATCTGAAGTAGCCCATCATGCAGCGCCTTTTCAACAGCTTTGCCACGTTCAAATCGCCGCACCGGACTCCGTCCTGCAACAGGCTAAACCGGGCGACCTGGCGATTTTTTACTCGGAACACTTCGATCGTTTTCGCGATACCTGCGTCCAGCTAAAACAGCGTCGAGTAGCAACGCTTTATCTGATCGACGGAATTCTGGAATGGCGTAACGCCTGGGAGAATGACCCGGACGAATTGGCCTGCCCATTTACGATGCGGCCCGCATTGGCGGACAAAGTGGCTTGCATCGGGCTCGCGCAAGCCCGTGTATTGGAATCCTGGGGCAATGCCGGCAAAACCGAGGTCATTGGTATCCCGCGACTGGAACCGCTGCGACAGAAACTTCAACAGCAGACAGCGCGACGCGCCTTGCAGGATAACGTTGTTCGACTTTTGGTGATGACCGCCAAGACTCCCGCATTTACCAACGTCCAATGGCAGATCGTCTGTGAAAGCCTGGTCGATCTACGGCATTGGCTGGAATCAAATCCGGTCATCGATGGAAAACACGTGGAAGTGATCTGGCGACTGACTGGCGGGTTGGACGCCGAACTGGGGGTCGATAATTCGTTGCAGGACTTATCCGGCCTCGAGCTGGCAACTCAACTTGATGCCGTCGATGCGGTGATCACCACCCCTTCGACAGCGATGCTGGAAGCCATGATTCGCGATCTGCCCGTTTCGGTGTTGGACTATCACGGTTGCCCCCGCTACGTTCAATCTGGCTGGTCGATCAGTCGGCAGCAGCAAATCGGGCCTACCATCATGCAAATGGTTGAACGCCAGGAACCGCGCATGCTGTTCCAAAGAAACCAATTGTACGACGCACTGTATCTTGAGTCCGACAGTGTCCAGCGAGTGAAACAGTTGATCGGTCGAATGCTAAAGCATGCGGCCGATCAATTGGCCGAACAATCCGATCAACCGTTATCGTTCCCAGCCAATTTATTGACACCCCCCAGTCAGTTGTCTGCCGAGTTTTCGCACCAGCGTCTGTTTCCCGGCTACCGGGAATTCCGCAACCACGATCGAGCCCTGCTGCAAACCGAATTGGCTCACGCCCGCCGGCAGATCGACGCTTTAAATCGCGAGTTGGAACAAATTCGCAGTGAGCTGGGACAAGCCCACCAGATTTTTGAGACCATTAACAACCATCCGATCGCCGGGCCGATCGTTCGGGTCCGACAAAAAATGCTGGATTTAATGGCGTCGATTCAGCAACGCATCCAACGCCCGGAAAACGACGAATCGAACCATACTCCCTCGACCGGCGCAACCAAATCCGACTCGGTCGATTCGCATCCCGATTCCTGTTCGCCTCATTCGGTTGAGGATTGCGTGTGATCCAGCAGCTTCAGCGATACGAGCAACTTCAGCTCGCGGCCGATCCCGCCGAGCCGATTGTGTTGTGCGCTGCTGACGACCACTATGTCAAACCGCTGGCGGTGACCTTACATTCGGCCGCCAGCAGTCTGCAAACGGACAATCATTTACATGTCGTTTTGATGGACGGCGGGATTTCAGAAGACAGCTACCAGGGACTTCGCGAGACGTTGCTGGATCTGCCAATTTCAATTCATGTGCTGAAGATCAATCGAGCCGAAGTCAGCGACTTGATGACCTCGCATCACATCACTCACACCGCCTACTTTCGTTTGTTGGCCAGCCGGCTGCTTCCCGATTCAATTTCCAAAGTGATCTACCTGGATTCCGACGTCCTGGTACGTGAAGATTTGTCAAACTTGTGGGATCTGGAAATCGGCGATCACTACTGCCTGGCCGCGACCGACATTGCCTGCCCGTTTATCGACGCTTACGAAGCGGTCCAACAGCAGCCTGAAATTCGATCTTCTGTTCCTTACCTGGCCGCCATTTCACCGGTTCCAAATTGGCGGGAACTGGGATTGTCCGGTGCGGCACCTTACTTCAACAGCGGTGTGATGGTCTTGAACCTGGATCGCTGGCGACGCGAACGAATCGACCAACAGTTGCTGCAATGTTTGCGGAAAAATTCCGCTTACGTATGGTGCTGGGATCAATACGCGTTGAATGTTGTCTTTGCCGGGCAATGGGGAAAGCTACCGGCGCGCTGGAACCAGGGAGCTCATGTTTTTGAATATCCCAGCGAATTGCAAAGCCCGATTGATCGCCAGGAATTCATTGAAATGCGCGATCGTCCAGCCGTGATTCACTACACGACCGAGTTCAAACCCTGGAAATACGAGCCTTTTCATCCGCTTCGAGAAACATTTTTCGAATACCTGGACCAGACCGCCTGGAAAGATTGGCGGCCCAGCAAACCACCGTTTCGTCTCAAACGATGGTGGGACCTGCAAGCGGTGCATTGGATTCGAAGGTTCGTCATTCGCTATCGCAAACTGAAACTGCTCACCCGATAGCCATCTGTAACTGCCAAGTTAATCAATGCCTCCATCAGCCGAGACGCAATCTGAATTGAATTCAGCAGCCCCGGGACAAACTCGGGAAGCGAGCGTGGGGGCGATGACGGAACAACGTTTGCCACAGCCGGCGGTCACGCTGTTCACCGTTCCCAAACCGTTTGGCGATGATCCACATATCGACAGAATTCAGGTCAACGCAATCAGCTCCTGGGTCAGCTTGGCCCCGTCAGTTGAGGTGCTGGTTCTGGGGGACGAACCTGGCATCGAAGCGACCGCCAGCCGCTTAAACGCTCGGCATGTGTCTGGATTGGCATACAACGATCAGGGCACGCCGCTGGTCAATTCCGCGTTTCAATTGGCATCCCAGTATTCGACCACTCCGTGGCTGGCCTATTGCAACAGCGATGTTATTCTGTTGCCCGATTTCTTTGAAACGCTTAACCGGCTGGTAAATGATTGTCAGACCGAGCAATTTGTCGGGTTCGGCCGCCGAATTGACTTGGACGTCACCGCAGACATCGATTTCGCCGATCACGTCTCGGTGCGCCGACTGGTATCTGCAGCGCGTCGACATGGACAAATCAGTTCTCAGGTCTGCAAGGAATACTTTCTGTTTCATCGTGGCCTGTTTGCTGACATGCCTGAATTTGCGATCGGTCGCGGTAACTGGGACAACTGGATGATCCATCACGCCAAGTCCCAAGGGGTTCCAGTGATCAACTTGAGTCAGGCAATCACTGCGATTCACCAATCGCACGATTACCGCCACATCGGTGCCGATCGAATGAGCTGCTATGTTTCCGGTCCTGAAGCTCGACAAAACCAGGCGTTGGCCGGAGGTCGGCACCTGATTTCCGGCTCAGTGGGAACACACCGTTTGACCCGCAACGGATTGACTCGCGAGCGTCGCCTGTTGTTGAACTCGGAATTCTGGGCAGACGTTCCCCGGTTTTTGAAGCTGGTTTCTGGTCTCTTGACGCGGCGTTCGCGATGACAGTGGTCGGTTTTGGATTTGCCGCTGCGTTGGTGATTGCAGCAATGATTCAATGGGGCTTCGCCAAAGCGTTCGAACGCTCGTTTCTGAAGACATGCCGGACGGCCACGGAATCCCAGACGCAACTGCCGGCTGCTGCCGTGTTGCTAAGTGTGCGTGGAGCTGATCCGTCACTGTCCGCTGGAATTGGCCGATTGCTGGAACAGGACCATCCAGATTATCAAGTCCACGTTGTCGTCGATCATCCGCAAGATCCTGCCTGGCCATTGCTAAACGCCGTAAAGTCACAGCACCCCGGCAGCCAGAGACTGGTTTTGCACACCATGAAGCCACCGCCTGACCAATGCAGCCTGAAGTGTCACAGCCTGGTGCAAGCTTGCGGGGAACTGCCCCAGCAAATCCAACACGTGGCCTTGGTGGATGCCGACGTCACGGTTCACCCGGGTTGGTTGCGTGCCTTGACGGAGCCTCTGGAGGACGAAAACATCGGCGCGGTAACGGGAGCTCAATGGTTTGAGCCTGAGCCCGATGCCGCTTGGGGCAGTTGGTGGCGAAGCACCTGGAATGGTGGAGCGCTGGTCCCGACGGTGTTTTATGCCAACCCCTGGGCAGGCAGTTTTGCCCTGCGACGTGACCTGCTGGAAACGAGCGGCCTGCTGCAGCGGTGGAAATCAGCGATGGTCGACGATGGTCCCGCCAAAGACGCCATCGCCGCTACTGGCAAACGTCAAGCCTTTGCACCTTCCCTGTTGATGATCAACCGTGAATCCTGCACCGCCGGTTTTGCCTTTGGCTGGACCACCCGAACGCTTACCTGGTCGCGACTGTACGAGCCGACGTTTTGGCTGACAGGAGTCCATGCGGCGTTTAGCAATTCGGTGATGTTGGGAACGATGGCTTTTTTTCTCGTCAGTTTCGTTCCCATTCTGCGAGGGGAGTTAAACAGTCTGGGACTAATGGCAGCGACGACTACAGCGTTGCTGATCAGTGGTTGGCTGTGCCTGCTGGCTTACCAATCGACGCGGCGCTGCGTGGCAGCCAGTTGTCAGCTGCGAGGCCAAACGCTGGAACCACTGGGGGCCTTGAATTGCTGGAAGGTCATGTTGTCGGCCGCGCCAGCGTATCTGATGTTTGGTGTCGGGTGCGTCACCAGCCTGATGACACGAACGATTTCCTGGCGAGGGATCCGCTACCGAGTTCGCAGCGGTTACGATGTTCAACGTCTCAACTATCAACCGTATTCCGATGCCGGTCGCTCCGACAACCATTCGATCGGCTGAATCGTCACCGACCAACGATGCAAACTGACGCAAATTGAACCATCCTGCTTTCGAACACGAGTCTGCTTCTGTTTCACGGCCTGCGTGGATCTTATTCCATCTCGTATTGGTACTCGTAACGTTGCTGGCTGCCTGGCCGCGTGTGACCGTTGCCCGGTCGGATTCGCTGTGGCTGGATGAATTGCATACCGGTTGGGTGGTGTCGGGGCCCTGGTCGGAAGTCTCGCTTCGTGCAGCCGAAGGCAACCAGGCTCCAGTGTATTTCTGGTTCACGACTGCCTCGGTTCAACTGACAGGGCTGTCCGAGTTGGGCTTGCGGTCGGTTTCCCTGCTGGCCGGATGCCTGGTGGTGTTTGTCGCTGCCGCGTTCGTGTTTCACTGGACGCGGTCCATGCTTGCCGGGTGGACTGTCGCGATTCTGGCCAGTTGCGATGAAACCATGATCTGGTACGCCAGCGAAGCCAGACCGTATAGCCTGTTGATGCTGGCGGGGCTGTTGCAGTTGTTCACCGTCTGGACGGCCATTGACCGCCTGACGGACGCGGACCAGACGTCGCATTCGAACCGCAGTTTTGCAAGCCTCCTGATTACCTACGGGCCGTTGGTGCTTTCTTCATGGCTGGTCGTTTACATCCATTACACGGGCGGGTTGCTGTTGGCCGCCGAAATGATAATCGTCGCTTGGTGGCTGCTGGATAACAAGTTTCCATTTCAACAGCATGCCTCGCGCACGGTGTTGATCGTTGGCGCATTGATCGCAATTGGTTTGGTGCCGTTGTGGTGGCAAGTCGGCCTGGTCGCCAGCCGTCGCGAAAACTGGGACTCGGTCGCATCGATGGAGAGGCTGGTCCGAGGCCTGGAGCTGCCATTGCTGGGCTGGATCCTTGTCCCCGGGATCGTGCTGGTGTTTGTTCAGCCAGCCGACCGTCGGCTCAAGTTGGCGATCTGGTCAACCGGTCTCGTTCCGCTGTTGGTTTTTCTGTTGCTGGTCCTGGCACAAGTATCGGGCATCGCTGCGTTGGCGCTTCCTCGTTACTTCAGTGTCGCGATGATTCTGCCGGCAGTGTTTGCCGGCCTGGTCATCGCGACGCCCCGCCAGCCGCGGTGCCGAGTCTTGCTGGCAGCATTGCTGTTGATCGGCAGTGGCATCGTTCACTGGAATCAGTCGGACTGGTGGCGAACTTCGGTGGATCAAATGGCTTTCGCTCCGATGCGGCAGGAAAACTGGCAGGAAGCAATTGACTCGATTAACTCAGGTGACGATACGCAACCATGGCCCGTCGTCCTGTTTGCCAGTGTGATCGAAGATGCCGCGGCTCTTTCCGAGACCGATCAGCGATTCCAGCAATACCTGCTGTTCCCAGTGAACAGTTTGCACCCCATCCTCAATCGTCCAGGGAAAACCAGCGCCGGTTCGACCCTGGGCATACCCCATTTTTCTCAGCGTCAGCTGGATCAGATCGAACAAGCTGGCGGAGTCTGGTTACTGATCCGACATCAACAACCGATCATTGATGAAATCGTTGACGAGCTATCTCGGGCCTTCGCTACTTCGCAGGGACCAGGAATTTCAATCAGATACGTTCAGCCCAAACAAGAAGACGTTGGACTGGTGACGTTGGTGGCAGTTGAAATAGTTCCTTCTGGAGCGACCACGCAATGATTCGCTTGTTCGAGACGAGAGCCAGTCAACGCGAGTTCACAAGTTGCCCATAGTCGCCTTTCGTTCCGCGAAAGTTAGCACCGACACCCTCCCGCTCGCGGGAGGGTCGAGCCAAAGCGAGGGGAGGGTTGACTACCCCTCTCCGGCCCTGATAGGCCGACTCGGCCGACTCTCCCAAGGGAGAGTTATTACCTCCAGTCGACCGCAATTGATGTCAACCTCTCCGCGAAAGTTTCGGAGCAAGGCCCAAGCTACAATGGGCAACTTCTACACTCGCTTGATCGGTTGGATCCGCCAGTAGCTGAGCGATCGCCAGAGCCATTCGAACGGACCGAATCGGAATGACTTGAGCCAGATCGGCGACACTACCAGCTGCAACGTCCAAATCGAAACTACGATCATCAACAGTTGCACGCGGTTCAAATAGCCAAACCAACCCAGTCCATGGCCATAGAAAATCGTCGTACAGATGATGGTTTGAGTCAGATAATTGGTAAGTGCCATCTGACCGACCGCTGCCAATGAACGTTGCAGCCAGGGAAGAAACTGACTCTGGCTGAACAATACCAACAGGCAGACATAGCCTAAACTCACCAGCACACTGCCCCAGTAATTGAATTGCGTTCCCAGAAAGAATGAGTATTCCACCTGCCAATCGTTTGCCTGATGGAAATACACTCCGGCCAGCACCAACGGAAGTCCAACCGCCAGTCCCCAGAATAACCCGGCTCGGTAGAACTTGGTTGAGAATCGACCGGAGAACAGACCCAACTTGAACAACCCCATTCCCAGCAACATCAGCCCACCTATCCGCCAGAAAAACATCAACGCGAACACGAAGGTCTCCACCATCAGCGAACTTTTCATTCGATGCGGTTGCATTTCCCACCAACTACCGCGATGTCGTGCCAAGTCCGCTTGAATCTGCTCTGTCGTGGGCGCCCATCCCTCCAGCAAGCCAGCCTTCGACTCTTCCGGCCAATAAGGCATGCTCAAGCCGCAAGCGATCATGATTGCGGATCCGATCACCAATAGCAGCAATCCACTGGGAATCAAATAACGCGGACGCCAACCGCTGACCCAGTACAAGATCATCCCGCACATAGCATAAGAGACCAGAATGTCGCCGTACCACAACAGATGCGCATGCGCCAATCCGATCAACAGCAACCAGAACATTCGTCGATAATGGAGCCAGCCTGATTTGCGCCCACGAGCCTTGGCGCGATCGACCATCAAGGCAATCCCGGCGCCAAACAGCATCGAAAAAATCGTCATGCACTTGGAATCGAAAAACACGTGCGCAAACCACCAGCACCAATACGATGCCGTCGACAGCTCCCCCTGCGCCGTCGGGTTCATGTACTTGGGACCGATCAAGCCGAATGACTGAATGTTCATCACCAAGATTCCCAAGAGCGCAAAACCACGGACCACATCGATCGAAACAATGCGTTCGGCTTGCCGGACTGGGGCCAGGCGATTTTCTGCGGTTTTGGATTCAGACATATCGATTCATCGTGCTTGGTTCAGGCAATCGTATTCGGCGAATACCTCCACAGATTAACCGAAGTTTCACCAAAACGGCCGCGAAAAGATCGAAACAAATTGAGCCGCAATCTCGGCACACGTCGATCGTTTGGGCCCGAATTTGTATGGTCCAGCTGCGATCTGCAGGCTGGAGGGATGTCGCGTTTCTGCTGCTCAGTGGTTACAGTAAATCCGCCAACTGACAGTTGGTTGGTGAAGCCCGTTCGCGGTTAATTGATCTGCTGGAACAGAAACAAGTCGATAATCGAATTAAGCGTCGGGCAAGATTTTTCATCGCCCAGCGAACAGTCGATACCCGAAATGAGCCTTGTTTGTTAACCCCTGAAACCCTGAACCGGTTGTTACGTGTCTGAAGGAGCGTTTGATTGAATTCGGAATTGCCTAACTCAGAATTTCCCGGCGCGGACTCCCTGCCGACAACTGGCCTGCATCCTCACCAACTGGCATCGTCCGACCCAGAACTCTCTCCCCAGGCCACCCAGGCGGATGGTTTGATGACCGATCAATTCCAGCCGCTGGACCCCAACAGCATTCAGGCCGACATGATCAGTTCGCTGGTGTTCACCTGCGTGATCGCCGTAGTGGCGGTCGCGGCAGACGTGACTGCCTGGTTTAACGTCGGCTTCACAACGGTTTTTTGGTGTATTGCCGGTGGCGGGCTCGCCTTCGTCGCTTTGCTGGCGATCTTGGCAGTCCTCTGGCCGCGGTGGGATTACCAACGAACTTCCTACCGCGTTGATGAGATGGGTCTGGAGATTCGCAGAGGCGTAATCTGGCGGCATCAACTGTCGGTACCAATCGGTCGCGTACAGCACGCCGACGTTTCGCAAGGACCGCTGCAACGGATGTTCGGCATCGCAACCCTGACCGTGCATACCGCCGGGACTCAAAACTCATCCGTGGCCCTGGAAGGACTGTCGCATGACCTGGCGATCCAGCTACGCGACCTGATCGTTCATCAGCGGGGAGAGTACGATGCCGTCTGATGATTCTGATTTCAATCTCAAGCCTGACGAAGACAATCCGTTTGCGGTTCCCGCAGGCGATACGTTGACGCCGGAATCCGTTCAGCCGACTGAACAGCAGCAACAGGCATTGGAGTCGGTTGCCACGCCCAAGCGTCTGCATGCCTCGTCGTTGATGTTCGACATCATGTCTCACGGCAGGACCTATCTGGTTCCACTGGCATTGGGATTATTTGGAGCCGCCAGTGGCGAGATGCGTTACCTGGTGATCTCCGGTTTCGTATTTGTCCCCGCCGTGATGATTTCGATCTTTCGGTACTTTACGCTCAGGTATCGGATTGAGGCCCAACATCTGGTCGTCACTCAGGGGCTGGTGTTCCGCCAGATGCGAAAAGTCCCCGTCGTTCGGATCCAGAACATTGACCTGGTTCAAAACATTCTGCATCGTTTGTTGGGTGTGGCGGAAGTACGTATCGAAACGGCCAGTGGAACGGAACCGGAAGCGACGTTGCGGGTGCTGTCGATGGACCAACTGGAGACGCTTCGGGAAGCCATTTTTGCTGATCGTAAACGAGCGGTTGTCAGACCTGCGTCGGCGACCGATGGCCTGTCTGCCGAGACCCCGCAATCACCGCTGGCCAGCGACCAACCACACGACGCGGCTGAAGCTCCCGTCTTGCGAATCACAATCGCCGAACTGTTCAAGGCCGGGTTGGCCAGCAACCGGGGTTTGGTGATGGTGGGGATCGCACTCGGTGCCTGGTTTCAATTTGGTGACGATGGCTATCGCAAACAGTTTGCCTATCTGTATGACTTGCTACCACAAGACTGGAGCCTGCCGACGATGATCGGCGTCTCGATTGCCGCATTCGTATTGGTCATGGTGTTGCTGCGACTATTCGGCATCGGCTGGTACCTGTTGCGTTTTTTCGGCTATCGGCTGGATCGGCGGGGCGACGATTTTCGCATCAGCTGCGGGCTGTTTACGCGAGTCAGCGCGACGGTGCCACGCAAGCGGATTCAGTTTATCAGCGTCCACCGCCCAATGTTGATGCGCTGGTTTGGGCTGGCTTCGATTCGAATTGAAACTGCAGGTGGATCGGGAGAGAAAGAAGACGCCACCCAGTCGGTATCCAAACGCTGGTTCATTCCGGTAGTTGCCGAGTCGCGCGTCGCCGGAATCATTGAAACGCTGAGGCCCGGGTTGCAATGGCAAGAAGACGAACTTGAGTTTCAACCGCTTGCCCCTCGCGCTTTCTCCCGCATGTCGAGAATCGCGATCGTCAAGGCACTGTTGATCGGGGCGATTGGTTTGCTGGTCACCCGCCCTTGGGGAGTTGCTGCCGGAATTGTCGCGTTGCCGCTGCTATTGATGTGGGCCCGCCGTCAGGCTCGGTCGATGCGCTATGCCCGGACAGCCGAAGGCGTGCTATTTCGCAGCGGAGTCTTGAATCGAAAAATCAGCATCACCTTCTTTGATAAGATTCAGGCGATGCGGGTCGACCAATCTCCGTTTGACCGCCGCTGGTCAATGGCCAAGTTGACGGTCGACACCGCAGCCGCCGGACCGGCCGGCCATTCGATCTCCGTTCCGTTTCTGGACGCGGAATTCGCCTTGGCCGAATTCGAACAGTTGCGCGATCAGACGGGGCAATACCGGCCAGTGTTCCAGTAACCAGCGGATTGATTTGAGATTTGGGGTGCGAAATTTGATATAGGTTTTTCTGACTCAAACGTTTTGCATGTAGTGATTCCCGCTACGAGCAGCGATTTGTTCACAGTTAATGGTCGGCGAACTGGCCTGACCAGTGGACAGCAGGGAAACGCAAAGACACGAAGTCGCAAAGATCTTACAAGAGTGCCAAGCGGCA
>CAZJEK010000057.1:19357-22182 GCA_964545005.1 uncultured Pirellulaceae bacterium | reverse complement strand
CTCCGAGGAAGTTTTGTCATTTGCCCGATTCGTAGTCTCAGGGATCCAACACCAGGAAGCATCTCGTCAATCTTGTTGATCCTGAACATCCTGTCAAACTTTTGGTGAGTTTTGCGTTCGCTGTCCATTTTGAAGCAAGGGGTCCGAAAATAGGACAGGATGGACAAGATTAACATGATCAACAAGATGCGTTTTTTTGCAGAAACGAATCAATCGACAACTCAACACGAGCGACAACCGGTTCAGCTGGACAAAAAATGCCAGCCTCTCCGCGAACTTTGTTTCGACATTCTCCCGTTCGCGGGAGGGTCGAGCCACAGCGAGTGGTCTAAATCAACGTTTCCAGCTCATCGACCAGTTCGGCAAAACGATTCAATGCGGTATCGACAGGTGCTGGTTGTTCCAGGTCTACGCCGGCGTCACGTAACAAATCCAATGGATACTTGGAGCAACCGCCTTTGAGGAAACTCAGGTAGTCCTCCAGCTCCTGCGGACCTCCTTCGACCACACGCGTCGAAAGTGCGATGGCTGCCGACAAGCCCGTTGCATACTGGTAGACGTAGAACGCTCGATAAAAATGCGGGATCCGCAAACACTCCAGTTGCAGTTCTTCATCGATCTGGAAATCGGGACCGAAATAGTCTTCCAGCAGCTTCCCGTAAGTTGACTTAAGTGATGCGACGGTCAACGGCTCGCCGGCTTCGGCCATTTCGTGAGTCAGTTTTTCGAATTCCGCAAACATCGTTTGTCGGATGATGGTCGCCCGAATCGAATCAATTTCATTGTTGATCAAGTAGGCCTTGAATCGATCATCGTCCGTATTGGCCAACAAATGACGGGTCAGCAGTTGTTCGTTGAAGGTACTGGCAACTTCAGCGACAAATATCGTGTAGTTGTAGTATTCGTAGGGCTGATTGTTGACCGAATACCAGGAGTGCATCGAGTGGCCTGCTTCGTGTGCCAGCGTGAATACATCGTTGAGCACCTTGGGTTTGTAGTTCATCAGGATATAGGGGTCACCATCGTAGCTTCCCGCACTGAAGGCTCCAGACTGTTTACCCTTGTTCGGATAACGGTCACACCATCGGCCTGCCAGACCGTTTCTGAGCACGTCACAGTATTCCTCGCCGAGCGGAGCCATGGCCTGGCTGATCACATCGACGGCCTCGTCCCACGAATGTTCCACTTCGATGTCGCTGAGAATGGGAACGTAGGTATCGTAGTGATGGATTTCATCCAGGCCCATTTTTTGACGCCGCAGATCGTAGTACTTGAACAGGGCCGGGAGGTTCTTGCGGACGGCGGCGATCAGGTTGTCGTAAACCGATTGAGGAACATTGTCGACGTACAGCGCCTGGTGCAGTGCACTGTCGTACCCGCGGGCGCGAGCGTAATAAATATCCGTTTGGATCGAGCCCGACAAAGTCGCAGCCAGACAGTTTTCGTGGCCCGTGAATTGTTCGTAATACTGGTGGAAGGCTCGCTTGCGAACGTCGCGGTCAGGCGAAATCAGGAATTGGGAAAAGGTACTGTTGGATAGCTCGATTTTCTGTCCATTCTCATCTTCGATTTCACCGAATTTCAAATCGGAATCATGCAGCTGCCGAAAAACCCGTGATGCCGTGCCGGCCATTTCACCCTGCATCGCCAACAGCTGTTCCTCTCGTTCCGACAACGTATAAGGCTTGTAGCGGGTCAATCGTTCCAACGACAATTGGTACAGTTCCAACGCCGAATCGGCCATGAACGCGTTCAGCTGATCCTCGTCGATCGCCAGGATCTCAGGTCGGATGTAGCTGGCCGCTTCCCCTGCTCGGGTGGCCATGTTCTGGAATCGCCCGACCATCCGTTGGTAGTCGCTGTTGGCCTGGTCTTCGGTCGACTTGAGAAACGCATAGTTCCCCAGCCGTTCGGCCAGTCGACTGACATCGCTGTCAAAATCAAGACACTTGCGCAGCTGGTCCGCAGATTGGGCGAGCGTTCCCTGGAATTCCTGATAACCGGGGATCATCGATTCAAACTTTTTAAACCCCTCTTCCCATTGCTGGTCATTTTCGAACAGCCTGGAAAGGTCCCAGGTATCGGCGGGAGCAACTTCATTACGGGCAGGCAAGCGAACAACGTCGGTGGTAGTCATCGGGGAGTCAATTCGGGGTAATTGTCAGGAACAAGTTACGCAAAGACAGGCGGATCCAGCCATGGCAACGCAACGTTCAGAGCCTACTGGATTCGGCCCGGTTTGTCGAAGGCGATTTACCGTAGTTCGTTAACACTTGATCGTTTTGCGTTTCTTTCCGACCCGTTTCATTTTTTCGACTTTGGCAATGTAGTCCGTCGCCAGAGGAACTTTGCAGGCCGTTTCACCCAAATCAACTTCGATTTTGCCAATCTTTTTAGCGACCTGTTTGGCTTGTTTCAGCAACGGCTTGACGTACGTTCCCACGCCGATCACAAACCCATTCATCGTGTAGCGGACACGATTGGGGGCGGTTTCAATCTCGTTTTCGACTTGCTGTAACAGCTCTTCAATCTCCTTCAGATTCAGATCGTCATCGTCACGCGTCGCCAGGACACCGACATAGGTCGCCCATCCTGCTGAAGCAATCTGGGGCTGTTTGGAGTTGATCCACTTTCGCGCGATCGAGGCGGCATCGGGATGCTCGGTTGCTACACCTGGAACCGAGTACTCGGCGACCATGTACCAGGGCGCCAGCTTCGCCCAGCGGTTCAGCATCGTTTTATTCATCTGCGCACCATCGGCGATCATGCCAGCCAGGTACATCGCATCGGCATTGCCGGTGTCATACAGTTGCAGGGCAAGCTCC
>CAZJEK010000057.1:13071-19347 GCA_964545005.1 uncultured Pirellulaceae bacterium | reverse complement strand
GATCAGCCACTTTGACTCCAAACATCGATTCCGGCGCGCCATGCCGCGAAAAAATTTTGCGAGTCTGAGCCGAACCTTTTTCTTCCAATGCGGACAAAACTTCGTCAACGGTTTGCATGGGTCACTCCTGTGTTGGTGGCGAGCAATTGGGCAGAGTCGCATTGTAGTGCAAACTGAGCGTATACGTTCAGTGGAACGACGCGCGGCACGTTCTGTGATACGACTCACGGCATCGTGCCCCGGCCTATCCCTGGAGTTGCACCAGCTGCTTGAATCCCGGAGGTACGAACAGGCTGCCTTCGGTCGTGCCGTGCTCGGTGTTTGATTCCAGCTGACGATGCAATTCTACCTGATCGATCGTCCCATTCAGAAATCCTGCAAACGCTGCAATCAGGCCCTCGGTCTGCGACTGAGTCTGATGAACCAGCTCGATGCGAAAGTTGGATACGCCGGCCTTCCGCCAACGTTGCAGTGCGTCGGGATCCGTTTGTGCCTCGGCTCCGAACACGGTGTTTCGACAGCCGACGTCGGCCATGACCGGATGTGGACGTCCTTGCCCGTCACGAACAGCGATTCGATGCTGTTCACAGGGATGACCGCAATTCGTGTGGTCGGTGCCATCGGACAAAAACCGGCAGAACACACAATGCTCTGTATGAAATACGGGCAGATGCGAGTAACCAATCACCTCGAGTGCCGCAGCTGGAATCTGTTGGGTCAAGTCTTCGATTTGTTGGGCGTTCAGATCGTACGTCGGCGTAATGCGTTGCAAACCTTGCGACAGATAGTAGCGACTGGAAATGGCGTTGGCGGCATTCAAACTGAAATCGCCCACCCAATGGATCCCCGGACTTCGTTCCAGCTGTTGCAAATCCACCAGCAAGCCACTGGAACGTACCAGGACATCGCACTGCAACGAATGTAGAAATCGAACCACATTCTGTTCGGCGGGCTTGAGCATTCGGGGGCTGGCGACGCGTGCGCGAATCCCCTGTTGTTGAACTCGTTCCACCGCGGGTCGTAAACCATACAATTCCAGATAGTCCAACGTGATTGATGCCAGCGGGAATTTTCGGGAGGCTTCCAGCGCTCCGTCCAGCTGTTCGCCGGTTCTGACCAGCACGTGCAATGTCCCGCCGGCGTCATTGGCAGAATTCGACGGGAATGCCTGGATTTTGTTCAGCAGGGATTCCACGCCGTCGGCCAACATTGGTCGGCATTCAATCGGCTCAGTCCGGTACATCTCCTGACCGATCGCGTCGACCAGTTCTCGCCGAATCTGATTCAACAAACTGGATGGTACGAACACGGCACTACTGGAAATCAATTCCAGCCTCCCCAGGTGATAGGGAGTGCCACCCAGGCGTCCCAGTTTTTCAACCAGCGATGCTCGATCCAATGCCCGCTTGTTCGCCGGCTGCAGCGGCTCATCGCCCTCAAACTCGGCGGCGATACCAGACTCGTTGGAAGCCACGATTTTCAGAGGCTGACCGACATCAGCCTGGACCACAAAATCCAACGGTCGGGTGTACACTGGTTTTTCGGATTGAGTCAACTTCTTCAACCGCTTGGTCAGCTGCGGATCGTTGGTTCGCCAAACAACATCACCAGCTCGAATTCGACTAAAGTCGATTTCTCCGTGGCCAAACTCCAACCGAACCAATGACTGCTGATCTGACGATTCGCCTGTAGCCAGAGCTGGATGCTCGGCGTCGGCTACATAAACGTGCCCGCCTTCTTCCGGTTCATCGGGGCTGCGCCAATCGGCGGCATCAAACACCAGTCCATCGCCAGGGCGGATCGTTTCGTCGGCGGCTACTAAGACATCCTTGCGGCCTACCTTAACCACCGTCCCAACCCGCAGCCCGCGATGCCTTGGCGCCCGACCCAGGACAACGCGTTGATGGTCGGTACCGCCGATGAAAAAGTCACCCAATCCGCGGGAATAAATCTGCTCGAGGTCCGTTCGCTGTTGAGTATCCAGGTTGATCGAATGATGGGACCAGGCTTGATCAATTGCGTCGCGGTAAGTGCGGGTCGTCAAGCCAACGTAGCCCGCGTCTTTATAGCGGCCTTCGATCTTGACGCAGGAGATCCCCAGATCGATCAAGGCGGGGATCTGGTCCAGGGCACACAGATCCCCCGGCGATAACAAGTAGCGAAAGGCACCGAGATCGCGGAATTGCCCATCAACGATCAGGTCATAGGACAGCCGACAGGCTTGAGCACATTTGCCGCGGTTGGCACTGCGTCCGCCCCAGGCCTCGCTGCTGAAGCATTGCCCCGAATAGGAAACACACAACGCGCCGTGGACAAAGACTTCCAATTCGACCGATGTTTCGGCAGCCACCCGTTCAATATCTGCCAGACTCAGCTCACGGCCAAGGACAACGCGGGAGCAGCCCAAATCGGCGGCAAATTTTGCGCCCTGGGCTGACGTGATTGACATCTGGGTACTGCCATGAACTTCCAGTTCTGGAGCAATCTCCTGGACCAGCCGGGCAACGCCAATGTCCTGAACAATGATCGCATCCGCTCCCGCGGCAGCAATTTTTTCGATCGCCTGTTCGGCCTGCCGCAGCTCGTGATCAAAGACCAGGGTGTTAAATGTGACGAAGCCTTTGACTTGCCGGTAGTGCAACGCGGCAATCACTTCGTTCAATTCGTCGATGGCAAACCCGACTTTGGCTCGAGCTGAAAAGTGATTCAACCCGAAATAGACCGCATCGGCACCGGCCTCGATCGCCGTCATCAGTTCCGGCCAATGCCCGGCCGGACTCATTAACTCCGGCTTGCAGCGCTGCCGTGGTGTGGGTTCACTTGAATCAAGCGACATGAATGGTTCCTGTTTTCTGGCCGGTGGTGGGTGGTACGCCGGCGGCAACACTACCAACCATGCTACAGGAAGCAATGTTGTTACTTGCGGCGGCGAAGATAGAAGGCAGCCAGTGACAATCCAGCCAGCACCCCACCGCTGGGCTCGGGAACGGCCAGAATCTGGCCCCGAATGGCGACGTCTCCATTTTGACCGGCGGTGTGAACCGCAATATACAGCTGCTCGCCCAACAGGTCATCCACAAAGTTGGAAAACAACTTGGTCGTGCCAGGATCATTTTGGTCAAATAACTGGCCATTGGAATCAAACGCATCGTCGTCGTTGTAGATCCCGGTGATCAATTCGTTCTCGAAGTCGACCACCATTTCAGCGTCATCCTCACTGGGTAACCCGAAAATGTTCAAAACATGGGGACCCGTGCTGCCTGCGAATGCGTTATGCAAATGAATCTTGTCGACGTCACTGAATCCAGTTCGATCGGCAGCGTTGGGTTTCAAGTCCAGCCCAAACAATTGAATCGAATAGCTGAGATTCATTTGTGCCGTATCCAGCACAAACGTTGCGGTCCCGAAACCAGTCTCAGTGGTCGTATTGCCGACGACCTGAGAGGCGGTCAAATTCGCAATGAATACTTCGTCGGCCGGAGCGGGCGACAAAACCAAACACGTAACGGCAAACAGACCGACACAACTGCGGAATAAATTCATGACCAAACCAACCTGAAACGAATCCTTGGGATGTGGCGGGAAAGTGGAGGGCTAAGCGCGTCGTCGACGACGAAGACTGATCCCCACAATGCCTGCTCCCAGAATAATCAACGAACCTGGTTCGGGGACCTGCTGAACGATGAACAATCCGCCTTGTCGGTCGCTGATCAGGATCACGTTGTCGTCAAAATAGGGATAAACCGACCAGGCACCATTGAAGGTGACGTCATTGTCGGCCATGTAGGTGTCGAAAAAACCAAATTCTTCCAAGTCGCCGGCGGCAGCGTCATTGATCTTGATGATTCGCAGGCCCGAGGTGTAATTCGCCTGGTACATGAAATCACCTTTCACGTACAGGTTGTGGTCGATCGTCATCTGGGTTCCTTCATAGAATCCCATGTATTCGGGATTGTCCAGATCTTCGACATTCCACAGGTGAGTCTTGGTGGGAATCGGATCACCATCATCGTCGGTTCCAAATTGACCATCGGGGCCGCGAGCATGGTTGTATTCGTCCAACTCATCGTTCATATAAAAGAATCGTTGGTCGTCTGACAGCCAACCCTGGTGAGAGTAATTGGAATTGGCGTAAGGATTGCGAGAGATCAGCGCCGTGTTCGATTTGTCGGATACGTCCACGATGGTCAACGTGTCTTCGTTGGAAGCAAACACTACTTCTCGGCCGACATAATCGGTATCGGGACCGTTATAGATCACCGCTTGCGCGTCGTGAGTGTAGCCGTCTCCCGAGTAGGAGCCAACTTCGGTGATATTGTTGGGGTCGCTAAGATCAAAGATGGTCAGACCACCACGATGAAGCCGACCTCCGCTGTTGTTGTAGGCCCCAACCGCGTAACCATAACCGGTGTCCTCATTGATCACGATATTGTGGGCTCTTGAAAAACCGCTGTAGTGCGAGGTGGCTGAAAAATCGAGCGGCCCGGCCGACGTGTCTGCCGTCAGCAATTGCCGCATATCGAAAACTTGAATGCCCTGATCGTTACCCGAACCATCGGCGACCACGAACGCGTGATCGTTGTAGATTTTGATGTCCCGCCAAGCGCGGTTTTGACCGGCTTCGGCCGTATCCATCTTGCCCAGGTAAATCGGATTCAGCGGGTCGGTGACTTCGACGAAAGAAGTCGCATTCGTTAACCCGACTGCCGCGAATCGACGTTGAGAAACCGTATCGGTCCAGCCCCAGAGATCGTTAGCCAGGACCGTCGAGCCGCCGCCCATTTCGGTAAGTTCGAGATTCGACAATAACCGAACTCTGGACGCGGCATAGGGGCCACCGCCTCCACTGCCTCCCGGCGCTGCGTTGGCCAAAGACTTCCCTTCGCCATCATGGGCCAGCGAAGCAGAAACACCGATCATGCCGCACAACAAGGCGGCGATTACTGGTCGAACCATCGAATTGAACATTGACGCTGTTCCCCTCGTTCGCAATGTAAGACATTCTGTCGCACTTTATCGTAATCTGGCGAACAGTCATTTTGGCCGGCGAATTTGCACCAAACGACGGCTTTTTCGGCAAAAAGCCGATTCGTAATCGATCATTGCAACCGACGCGAAGATTTTACCGCAGAGTTCACTGAGGACGTGCAAAGTTCCTTCAAATCTCGAGCTCCCCGTTCTCTGCGCCCCGATCACGATAAATACAGCCCGACGCGCCAGTTTTGAGTTGCCATAGGACAATCAATTTCAGCCTCTCCGCGAAAGATTGCGAATCGGGGCTTTCGCGCAACCCTCGATGAGTTATTTTCAGCACCATCGGACTGACCCTGACAGGCAACAGGATGTCGGTATTCAGTGCACCAACGTTAACCGCTTCAATCCAGGTTTCGGATTGCCGCAGTTCGCCCTGGTGACCGCGCGAGGAAAATTGTTCCGCGCCGCCAGAGGTCGATATCAACCAGGCAAGGGCTGACTCATCCCATCAGCCGCTCATCCACACCCTGTTCGCCAGGCCGTCCAATGACGAAAAACAAATCCATCGCTTCAATCCCGCTATCCGGCGAAACCCATATTGTCGGCAGCTTCGTCAGAGTTTTGACAACGCACCCGAAATAATTCGTTCGCGCCAAGCTGCTGCGATAAGCGTGTCTTAAGCTTACGTACCCACATAAATCGAGCAATTTTGCTCAATCATTGCCGTCTGCATTGAAGCAAACCAGATTTGCCCCAAGAACCCGTCTGGCCGTAATGTCCGACTCCTCACCATCCAATTCAGCTTACGATCCACAGTCGCTGCTGCAGTTCGAACACGTGTTCAACGAACTGCACGCCCAGCGTTCTTCCGTGGACGATCAGTCAGCCGAGCAACCGGAGGCGGACCTGACGCCGGTGCGACGGCAAACCGACGATGCGGGGGCAGCGTCAGCCAATGAAGAACCGGTTCAGTCAGCAAGTCTGAATCAATTTCGCTGGCCTGCAACCCAGGTTCCGATGGCCGAGGCGGTTCTGGAATGCGCCCACGATGCCCTGCTGGTTCTCGATGGTACGACCCTCGAAACCTGCAATCAACTGAGTGAAAAAATGTTCGGCCTGACGCCGGCCGATCGAGGACGGGACTTCCTCCAGGTACTCCATCACCGACTGGGCGTATCCCGGCAATGGTTGGTTACTCACATTCGACGTCTACGAAGGCAAGGCTGGGTCGAAGCGGAAGTGCCTCGGGGGGAACAGCCATCGATCTGGTGCGAAATTCAACTACGTCAGTTCCGCAACGGA
>CAZJEK010000057.1:7793-13061 GCA_964545005.1 uncultured Pirellulaceae bacterium | reverse complement strand
TATCAGCGGAACCTGATGATGATCCGCGACATCTCGCGCCGAAAACGGTACGAATTGGAACTCGAGCGCAGCCGCGACTTTTTACACAACACAATCAACGCTGTACCTGAACCGTTGTCGGTTAAATCCTCGGACCTGGAAATCGTGCTGGTCAATGACGCATTTTGCGAAACGCACGATGTCGATCGACAAAACGTGATCGGAAAACCCGCCAAGCAGGCGCTGCCACGATCTTATTCTGCCGAAGTTGCCCAGCATGAGCACCATGTGCTGGCCACTGGTGAACGCCAGGCCGCGTTTGAATCATTCGTGGATTCCGACCATCAGCAATTTATCCTGTCGACCTATCGATCATCGTTCTCCGACGAAGTTACAGGCAACCCCTACGTGGTTGCGGTATCGCGGGATGTCACGGCGGAAATGAAACGCGAGAATCGTCTGCAATTGCTGGCCAGCGTTTTTGAAAACGCTCAGGAAGGAGTCGCGATCCTTAACCCGGCGGGTGAGATTTGCGAAGCCAATCCTGAATTCATTGCGACCGTCGGCAAAGCCCACGCAAAAATCCTTGGCACTTCGTTGGAAGATGTCGTCGATTGCCGACCGCATCATTTTACCGAGATTGTGAGTCTGGCGCGGGCCGGACGTCCCTGGTTCGGCTATGTCAAAATGCTGAACAAACGGGGTGACGAAATTGCCTGTTGGCTGTCGTTGTCACCCTCGAAAAATCGTCGCGGCGAAACGACCAACCTGATCGCAATGTTCTCCGATATTACCCAAATCGAGGACACACGGCGCGAGCTTCATCGACAAGCGTTGCACGACAACTTGACCGATCTGCCCAACCGACGCTACTACCGTCAGAAGATCGCCGACATGATTGAATCGGACGATGGAACCGTCCGCTTTGGCGTGTGCTTCCTGGACCTGGATGACTTCAAGATCGTTAACGACACACTGGGCCACGACGCCGGTGACAATCTCCTGGTTGAAGTCAGTCGCCGCGTCAAAGAGGCGTTAGGTCCAGACTGTTTCATGGCCCGGTTTGGCGGCGACGAGTTTGCCCTGCTGATCCCGGAAGAACGAGACCAACCGCTGCAAGCCCATTCGAGCGCTGAACGAGTTGTCGATTCGCTCAGCCGACCGTTTAATCTCGCCGGCCACGAAGTCCACATTGGAGTCAGTGTCGGGACCACGATCTATCCTGACCACGCGACCGACGTCGAGTCGTTGATGCGGCATGCGGACGTGGCGATGTACCGCGCCAAAGACGAGGGCAAAAACAAGGTCACTTTCTTTTCCTCCGAATTGGTCGAAATCGTCGAACGTCGCCAGCGGCTGCTGTCAGAACTCAGAATCGCACTCGACCAGCACCAGTTGAACGTTGTCTACCAACCCAAGCTGTGCTTGAAAACAAACCGGGTCACCAGTAGCGAAGCACTGGTTCGCTGGACGAAGCCAGACGGCACCGTCATTCCGCCTTCCGAGTTCATCCCGTTGGCTGAAGACTTTGGCCTGATTACGATCCTCGGCCAACAGGTTTTGGAAACCGTCTGCAAACAGGCTCGACAGTGGTACGATGCCGGTGTGCTGAGCGGCCCGATTGCGGTCAACCTGTCGCCACGCCAGCTGAAAGAGCCAAATTTCTTTGATCAGCTGGTCCACACGATTAGCTCCACCGGCGTTGATCCAGGCTGGTTGGAACTGGAAATCACCGAAAACGCGGTCATGGAAGATGTTGATCGCGCTCTAACGTTGATGCGGAAGATCAACGAGTTGGGGGTGTCGATCGCGATGGACGATTTCGGAACCGGCTATTCATCGTTGAGCTACATTCGCGACTTCCCGATTCGCACGCTGAAGATCGATACCACATTCGTCAAAGATCTTCCCCATTGCACCCGCGCTGTCGCGATTGCCAAAACGGTCCTCTCGCTGGGACACGGACTTGATCTGAAGGTGGTTGCCGAAGGCGTCGAAACGAGGGACCAGCTGGAGTTTCTGCGTGAAGCCGGTTGCGATATGGCTCAAGGCTACCTCGTCAATCGTCCGATCCCAGGCGACGAATTTCTCAGTTGGTTGAAGTCTCTGGCCAAGTAGGTCGATCGCGTTATGCTATAACGCAACCGCCCTTCAACTGATTGCTTTGGCATGCCCTTCGAAAACAATCCCCAGCACCACGAGTTTGGTGGCCTGATTTTTGACTGTGACGGCACCTTGGCCGACACCATGCCGCTGCATTACGTTGCCTGGCATTCGACATTGACCCGCTATGGGATCGAATTCGGGGAAGATCGTTTCTATGCAATGGCGGGTCAGCCCACGGTGTCCATCGTGCGACAATTGCTGGATCAACAGGCGAAATCCGGCGACCCGGTTCAGATTGCCTACGAAAAAGAGCAGCAGTTTCTGGAACTTTTGCCCCAGGTCGAACCCGTCCAGCCGGTGGTCGAAATTGCCCGTCAGTTCCGACCCCACAAACCAATGGGCGTCGGATCCGGTTCGAACCGCGAGGTGGTGCTGCAAATCCTGGAACACATTGGATTGGCCGATTTTTTTGATGCCGTGGTCGGGGCCGAAGACACCGATCGGCACAAGCCAGAACCCGATGTGTTTCTGGAAGTGGCCCGTCGAATCAACGTTCAGCCCGATCAATGTCAGGTCTTTGAAGATGCCGATTTGGGTGTCGAGGCGGCGGTTCGGGCCGGTATGGCCTGTTTCGATGTCCGCGAAATCCACACGCCGCGGCGGATCACTTAGCTTCTGGTTTTAGTAGTGGCACGCTTTTGGAAACCCGACGCGTAAGCGAGGGGAATACACGCATCGGTGTAGCCCTCGCTCACGCGTCGGGTTTCCATTTCCAAGCAAAAACTGCGATAGTGCAACTTCTAAACTTCTGGCCGGGGCTGGAAAAAATCGCCATGCTGGCGACAATGGGCGGTTTGCAAATGATCCGCTTTCTTACGCACCGTCCCGGGATTTCTGATGTCGAAATCAAAGATTGTTTATACGCTTACTGACGAAGCCCCATATCTGGCAACTCAATCGTTGTTGCCGATCATCCAGGCGTTTACCGCTGCCTGCGACGTCGAAGTGGAAACCGCTGACATTTCGTTGGCGGGTCGAGTCATCGCAAACTTTCCGGAAAACTTGACGGAAGATCAACAGGTCCCGGACTCACTGGCCGAACTGGGCGAGTTGGCCAAGCAACCGGAAGCCAACATCATCAAACTACCCAACATCAGTGCTTCGGTCCCTCAACTGGAAGCCACAATTGAGGAATTGCAGGCCAAGGGATATGCGATTCCCGAATACCCTGGCGAACCGCAAAACGAAGCCGAACGGGAAACCCGTCAGCGGTACGCCAAAGTTCTCGGTAGCGCCGTCAATCCCGTTCTCCGCGAGGGAAATTCTGATCGGCGAGCCCCCAACGCCGTCAAACAATACGCGAAAAAGAACCCGCACTCGATGGGTGCCTGGTCCAGTGATTCCAAAAGTCATGTCGCTACGATGGGTGCTGACGATTTTCGCTCCAATGAACAATCGACCACGATCGAGAACGCTGGGGAATTGAAAATTGTGCTGCAGCCGACCACCGGTGATGCGATCGTGTTGAAAGATTCGATTCCTGTTCAAGCCGGCGAAGTGGTTGATGGCACGTTCATGTCCGTCGCGGCGCTGCGTTCCTTCTTGCAGCAGCAGGTCGCCGCCGCTCGCGAACAGGGAGTTTTGTTTTCACTGCACATGAAGGCCACGATGATGAAGGTCTCCGATCCGATCATCTTTGGCCACGCGGTAAAAGTCTTTTTCGCCAACGTGTTTGAAAAACATGCCGACGCGCTGAAACAAGCCGGCGTCAACGTCAACAACGGGCTGGGCGACCTGCTGGAAGGAATTCAGACGTTGCCTCCGGAAACCCGATCGGCGATCGAAGCGGATATTCAATCCGCGCTGGCCGACGGACCGGCGCTGGCAATGGTCAACAGTGATCGGGGAATCACCAACCTGCACGTGCCTTCGGACATCATCATTGATGCGTCCATGCCGGCGATGATTCGTAACTCGGGGCAAATGTGGAACAGTGACGGCAAGCCCCAGGACACCGTCGCCGTCATTCCAGACAGTAGCTATGCCGGTGTGTATGACGAAACGATCAAGTTCTGCAAACAACACGGTGCCTTTGATCCGGCCACCATGGGAACGGTTCCTAACGTGGGGTTGATGGCTCAAAAGGCCGAAGAGTATGGATCTCACGACAAAACGTTTGAAATCACCCAAGCTGGAATGGTTCAGGTCGTTGATGGCGACGGTAATACCTTGATGGAATTCAAGGTCGACTCGGGTGACATCTGGCGGATGTGTCAGGTCAAGGACGCCCCCATTCGTGATTGGGTCAAACTGGCCGTAACGCGAGCCCGTGCCGCCGATACGCCAGCTGTTTTCTGGCTGGACGAAAACCGGGCCCACGATGCTCAATTGATCACCAAAGTCAAACAGTACCTGGCTGATCACGACACCGATGGTTTGCAAATTGAAATCATGTCGCCCGTGGAAGCCACGAAATTTACGCTGCAACGAGCCAAAGCCGGGCAAGACACGATTTCGGTCACCGGCAACGTGTTGCGAGATTACCTGACTGACCTGTTCCCCATTTTGGAACTGGGGACCAGTGCCAAAATGTTGTCGATCGTGCCACTGATGAACGGCGGTGGATTGTTTGAAACTGGGGCCGGTGGTTCGGCTCCCAAGCACGTGCAACAGTTCCAGGAAGAGAACCACTTGCGGTGGGATTCACTGGGTGAGTTTTTGGCATTGGCGGTTTCATTGGAACACCTGAGCGAATTCAACGATAACCCGCAGGCCAAAGTTCTGGCCGATGCACTTGATGCCGCCACCGGCCAGCTGCTGGACAACGGCAAGTCTCCCTCTCGCAAAGTCAATGAATTGGACAACCGGGGAAGCCACTTCTACTTGGCAATGTACTGGGCCCGAGCATTGGCTGACCAGGATTCTGATCCCGATCTGAAAGCGCGGTTTACACCTGTTGCCCAACAACTGGAAGCCAACGAAGAACAGATCGTCAACGAGCTGAATGAAGTTCAGGGACAGTCGATGGACATCGGTGGTTACTATTACCCCGACCCAACCCTCGCTTCTCGCGCCATGCGTCCCAGCGAGACGCTGAATGGAATTATTGGGTCGGTGTAAATCGAGTAACTGTTGGCTCTGGGAAGGTCTTGTAGCATGGCCGATTCGGCCGTGATCGCAGCG
>CAZJEK010000057.1:0-7693 GCA_964545005.1 uncultured Pirellulaceae bacterium | reverse complement strand
GAAGACTCAAAGTTGGGCGAAAGCCTTGCCAACTCGGGCCACTGGCCCAAGCTACTTCCTGCGATCGTGTCCACCGGTTTTGGCAGCAGCCACCGACTTTCCGAAGTGTGCGCTTCAACTGGCTTTCGTCCGGGGCTAGCGCCTAAATCGGCTGGACAAACATGTCCGCCTCTCTGGGAAGGTCTTGTAGCATGGCCGATTCGGCCGTGATCGCAGCGGAAGACTCAAAGTTGGGCGAAAGCCTTGCCAACTCGGGCCACTGGCCCAAGCTACGTTCAACCAAAACGAAAAATCGCTCGATCCGTTGCACCCACGGTCACTCACCGAATTCCAGGGAATAGAAATGGTCCTGTTCTTCGGCAGGCCATTCGATCAATTCCGGTTTGACCATGGACGCGGTTTCGCCAATCACCGTGACCATCGGGTTTTGTAAACCCAGCAATTCAACCTGCTCGGCGATTCCATGCAGTGTTGAGTAGGCCACCCGTTGGTCGCTGCATGTCGCGCGTTCGATGCAGGCAGCCGGCGTTTCCGGATCACGCCCCGCCTCGATCAATCCCCAGGTCAATTCGCGCAAGTTTTTTCTGGCCATTAGCAGTACCAGCGTATCAGTGGCAGCCATGGCCAAGAAGTCCAACCGGTGATCGGCTAACTGGGGTGCCGTCTGCCCGGTGACCACCATGAACGACCGAGCCAACCCACGACTGGTTACCGGAATTCCGGCTGCCGCCGGCCCAGCAATCGCGCTGCTGATCCCCGGCACAACTTCGCAAGGCACATTGGCTAACTGGCAGGCTTCGATCTCCTCGGTACCCCGGCCAAACACGAATGGGTCGCCCCCTTTGAGCCGCACGACGGATCGGTTTTGCTGGGCGTGGTACACCAGCAACGCATTGATTTCCGGTTGCGAGATCCGATGGTGATCAGGGAATTTGCCAACATCGATGATCGTCGCGTCGTAGCGACACCATTGCAGGACTTGATGGGGAATCAGTCGATCGTGAATGACCACGTCCGCTTGTTCCAGCAATCGCATGCCGCGGACGGTGATCAATTCGGGGTCTCCCGGTCCGGCACCGACCAGATAAACGTGGGCTGGTTTGATGGTCATACGGGTACTCCCGCAACCAGGTCCAGGACAACCAATCGCATTTCCGGGTACTCCACCAGGGCGCAGTCGCAAATACAAACCCCTGTTCGATTCGCTTTGTCAACAGATGACCGTTGGCCGATCAATGGAAAGCGTCCCTCCTTCAGTCCCAGGGCGGCGGTGACGTCTTCGACCAGATGCGGCCCGGGACTGATCAGAAACGGCAACGCGATTACGTGCGGTCGGGTGACATCGGCAACGACCTGCTTCAAGGCCGGTTGTTGATCCAGGAATGCCGGTTGAAACTCCAGGTTTTCCCACTGGTTCAAAGCCTGCAAATGATCGACCAGGTCCAACGTGGTCTGGCAACTGTTGGCATTGCGAGCCGTTCCGTGACCAATCACCACCACGGTGGTCTGTGCTGGATCAAGCTGCTGTTGTTGCAACCAGGCGTCCAAACGTCGCGACATGGCCAAGGACATGTCGCGATGGGTTCCAACCACCGGCGTGATCGTAACATCCAATAAATCGAAATTGCGATTCTCGCGGAGCAGCTCGGGTAGCTTGCCCAGGTAATAGCCATTGCTGGTCATGATCGGTACGACGGTAACCTGACCAGGATCGAATCCTTCCAGGACGTCGGTAATCCGCGGCGTGCCATTCAGGAATGCAGCCGTCACGCAATCCGCACTCACCGCTGATGCGATGTCAGTGGCCAGTTGGTGGATCGTGGCGTTGGCTGATTCGGTGGATCCGTGGGCCACCAATACGATGTTCGTTCGGCTCATCGATTAACCTCAATCTGCACCAACCGCGGTTGCAGTTGATCGAACGTCGGTGTCTCCTTGCCGGTCAATCGGCGGCGAGGCTGTTCGCGATCCATCAGCCGCTGATAAAAATCTCCCAGTCCCTCATCGGGCAATCGCTGCTCAGCAAACTGCTTCAAAAGTGGTTCCAGGGTCGCAACGACTTCTCCGATCGCCACATCGGCCGCGTACAAGTCGGCCAGTCGATCGCCGTCCAGGCGACCTCCGACAAACAAGTGATAGACGCCAGGGCGCCGACCGACCAGCGCCAGGTCAGCGGTGTAAGGCCGGGCGCAACCGTTGGGGCAACCCGTCATGCGAATGGTCAGCGGTACATCGCCCAGGTCTAATCGCTGCAAGCAAGTTTCCAATTCGGTGATCACATCGGGAGCAATCCGTTCAGATTCAGCTACCGCCAATCCACAGGTTGGCATCGAAGGGCAAGCCATCGAGTACCGCCGGGCGTTAGACAATTGTTCGACTTTGCGAATTTGATGCTCTTCCAGGATCGATTCAATCCAGGGGATATCCGCTTCGTTCAAGTCATGAAAGATCAGACTCTGCTGTGCCGTCAACGTGATCGGGCAATCCAGCTGCTGCACGATCTTGCGAAACGCAGTTCGCAGTTGCAGTTGTTCGTCGTCCTTGATGCGTCCGTTTTCAACAAAGACACCATAGAAGAATTTGCCATCGCCTTGAGCGTGCTTGCCCATCCAATCCTGGTTGCTGACGTCAGGAATCTCGCGCCAGGGGTGCAATTCAAAATCGGCCCGTTGCTGGAATTCCTGCTGGAATGACTCAAGTCCCATTTTGTCGATCAAGTACTTCAAGCGAGCTTGCTTGCGATCGAACCGGTTTCCCAGGTCGCGGTAAATCGACGCGATGTTGCGAATCGCATCGACACCATCTTCAACGGATACGAACCCGATTCGATCGGCAATTTGAGCAAACGTATTGGGACGACCGTGGCTCATTCCCAGTCCACCACCGGCGACGACATTCCAACCAATCAGCTGGTCATCCTGAACAACGCCAATCAAACCGGCGTCGTAGGAGTAGATATCGATCTGGTTGTCGCCCGCGACAGTGACGCCAACCTTGAACTTCTTGGGCAGGTAGGTTTCCCCGTAAAAGGGTTCCAACTCCACCGGCGTGTCCTGCTTCTGCCCTTCGATCCAGATTTCATGGTAGGCGCGAGTGGCCGGGCGGAGATCGGCAGCAATCGCATGCGCTGTCTGGCGAACGGTTTCGTGAATGGAATCTTTGATTGGAGCCGCCGTCGCCATCACATTTCGGCACACATCCCCACAGGCCGCCAGCGTCGTCATCATCTCTTCGTTGATCTGCCGCAGTGTTTCGCGAAGATCGGACTTGATGATCCCGTGGTACTGAATTGCCTGACGAGTGGTCAATCGGATTGTCCCGTTGGCAAACTGATCCGCCATGCGATCCAGTGCCAACCACTGCTTGCCCGTTAACTGGCCCGCCGGCAAAGTGGCCCGCAACATGAAACTGTAGGCCTTGTCCAATCCTTCGGCCCGACGTTGTTTTCGCAAATCCCGATCGTCCTGCTGGTAGGAACCATGAAACTTCAGCAAGTGCAGATCGGATTCCTGGAAATGATCGGCAGCCGGATCGTTCAGCGTCTCGTCAATCGTGCCGCGCAACAACTGGCTGTCCTGCTTGTAACCTTCCACTTTGGTGGGTTTGTTCTTCTCTTTGGCCATCGTATCTGGATTCCGGGATGGAAATTGTTTTTGCTTAAGCGTGGATAAAAGTCACTAATCTAAATCTGGTAATGCAAGCCGCACTCCGTCTTCTCGGTGTTCGACCAACGACCGTCCCGCGCGTCACTGTCGGGAGTCGCACCAGGTACCGGTTTGGTGCAGTGAAAGCAGCTGACGCTGGGATATCCCTGCAGATGCAGTTGGTTGAAGGGCACGTCGTGGTGCTGGATGTAACTCCAGACATCGGAACGAGTCAGGGTTGCCAACGGACAAAACTTGAGAAGCTGGTATCGCCAGTCCCAACCCATCACCGGCGTGTCGGATCGTTGTTGGGTTTGAGTCCGTCGCAAACCGGTGATCCAGACTCGATAGTTGACGATGTTTTCCGACATCGGTTGAACCTTGCGAATATTGCAGCACAGGTTCGGGTTGTAGGACCATAAATTGGGGCCGTACAATTGCTGCTGCTTTTCGACCGAAACCGGGGTCTTCCAGGTGACAAAATTCAGGTTCGAATAACGCTCTTTCAATCGTGTTTGCAACTGTTTCGTTTCCGGGAAGAAGAAATCCGTATCGATGCAAGCGACGGTCAGTGGTTGCAATTGGAATTGCTGGATGGCTTTGGAGCACATGTCCAGCAGCACGCAGCCTTCCATGCCATAGGACGTCGTCATGACCATCGGCTGATCGGCAAAATGTTGTAGCGCCCAATCGACCAGTTGCTGTGGTTCCTTGGTATCGTCGACGCTGGGCCCAGGCGGCGTGCTGCGGACCGCTTGTGGGACATCTTGGTGATCAATTTCGCCCCTGTCGTTTGGTGGTTGGTCATGGATCTGCTTCAAAGGAGTTGCATCCAATTCCTTTGAAGCCGGTTCGATGGGCACGGCGGTCAGGTCAGTCGAGCTCGGTTGTGCTTGGGATGAATCAGTCTGGGTCATGGGAAGTCCATAAAAAAACCGCAGGTTGCCCTGCGGTAATACGATCGATGTGCGTTGGATCAGGGCGTACCAAAGTCAGTAAATACAGCAAAAGGCCGACTTGTAACAACAGCAAGCTGAAAAGAAGTTGCGAAAGTTTTGGCCTGATGAATGCATCCTGGTCGCCGCCAGATGGGATCGAGTTAAGTTCGGTGAACCGTGGCAGTATTTCTGCCCAGTTAAGATTGTCAAGTTAGACTAACAGGGCAAGCCAGGGTTCACTGGTTCATCGTCGTGTGACGAAGACGACCATGAGCGTTTTTTGCCAGCAGTAATTTGGAGGGGATCAGGGAATTGGGCGGCTCTCGCGGTACGTTAGCTCACGGCAACGGGTAATAGCCAGCCATTGTTTGCACTTCGGTCGGGGGCCGGATAAACTCGCCCCAACTCGCAAGCCAATTGCGAGGCGTGGCAATATTTCCTGGTTTTTCTCAGATCGACTTCGATGATTCGGCAAAAAACTTGCTTTACGACGCTGCCTGGCGCGCTCGATTCCAATTTAAATTTGCGGACAATCACTCCCTCCAGATCACCGTTGAGGCCAGCCTCAAGGTCAACCAACCGTTGGCGACGGGGACTTCCGATGCTGGTTGTTGTCGCTGCCTTTGCATTTTTCCTGCCTGTTGATTCCATGTCTCAAGAAGACTATTCGCTACCTCCGAAAGAAGTCGTCGACATCATCGACGCCAAGCCCGATCCGCTGGTTTCCTTTACCAGGGACACGCAATGGATGATGCTGATTGAGCGGGACGCGATGCCGGACATCGCAGATATTTCGCGGCGGATGCTGCGACTGGCTGGGTTGAGAATTGATCCGGCCGCCAACAGTCGCTTTTCAGCCGGCTTTAATCGAGGCTTGATTTTAAAACAGACTTCGCAGCCTCAGCAGGACGGGATCCGCATCCCGCTTCCCGAGGACGTCAAGATTAACAGCTTTTCCTGGTCCCACGACTCGCGTCATTTTGTGGTGGCCATCGTAACGGATGAAGGCCAGTCACTAATCCGGGGGTCGGTTGACCAACCGGAACAACTCCAGCTGTTGACCGATCAATTGAACACCGTGATGGGCGGATACAGCTGGATGCCTGACGGGGTGAGCGTGTTGGCCAGCCTGGTTCCCGACAACCGCGGTGCAGAACCGCAGGCCAGCCGGGTTCCACGCGGCCCCAACGTGCAGGAATCGCTCGGCAACAAGTCGCCCACTCGGACTTATCAGGACTTGTTGAAGAATCCTCACGACGAGCAGTTGTTTGACTACTACGCGACCTCGCAGTTGGCTATCTTCGATGAGCAGGGGAAACCTCGCCATGTCGGTCAACCGGGTGTGATCAGCGGCTATCAAGTATCGCCCAGCGGCGACTACGCGCTCGTCACGACCGTCCGTCGACCGTACAGCTACCTGATGACGTATCGGAGTTTTCCGCGCACGTTTGAAGTCATCAAATTGAATCCGGCCGCCGCGGGACCTGACAAGGCCTTGATTGCGGATGTCCCGATGGACGAAAACATTCCGATCGAGGGTGTTCGAACTGGCCGTCGCAGCGTTGCATTTCGGCCAGGCAAACCGGCGACGTTAATGTGGCTCGAAGCGCTCGATGGTGGTGACCCCAATGTGGAAGCCAAGTATCGCGACCGATTGATGACCCAGGCGGCTCCGTTTACCGCTGACCCCGCAGAAGTCGTCAAGATTGAACACCGCGGTTTTGGGGTCAGTTATTTTGAAGACCCGTCGCTGTTGATGACCACCGAATTTGATCGCGATCGTCGCTGGGTACGAGCATTGTTGTACGATACCAGCACACCGGGTTCGACTCCGAAAACGATGATGGATCGCAGTATCCGTGATCGATACGCGGATCCAGGCCGGATCGTGACCCGGAGCACTGACAATGGCTATGCCATCGCCCGACAGGATGGTGACTGGATTTATCGCTCCGGAGCTGGCGCGACGCCGAAAGGGAATCGACCGTTTCTGGATCGACAAAACTTGAAAACGCTGGAAGTCGAACGATTGTGGCGTTGTGACGAAGGCGAATACGAACAGTTGGTAGCGGTTTCCAGTAGCCACGCCGATCAACCCCCGACCGTGATCACGATGCGGGAATCCAAGACCGCACCGGCGAACTATTTCATTCAGGATCTGGCGAACAGCGACCCGCCCCGTTGGCTGACGGATTTCAAAGATCCCACGCCGCAGATTCGCGGGATCAAAAAGCAGCTGGTCAAGTACGAACGCGCAGACGGAGTCCAGTTGTCCGCCACACTGTACCTGCCGGCCGACTATCAAGAAGGTCAACGGTTGCCACTGTTGGTTTGGGCTTATCCCCGTGAGTTCAACGATGCCAAAACGGCCGGACAGGTTTCCGGTAGCACGGACCGGTTCACTCGCATGCGGGGGATCACGCATTTGACGTTGCTGACACAGGGCTATGCCATCATGGATTCGGCCACCATGCCGGTGATCGGTGACCCGGAAACCATGAACGATACCTTTATCGAGCAGATTGTCAGTTCAGCGCAGGCAGCAATCGATAAGGCGGTCGACATGGGTGTTGCGGATCGGAATCGCGTTGCTGTTGGAGGCCATAGTTATGGGGCGTTCATGACGGCCAACCTGTTGGCTCATAGCGATCTGTTCAAAGCCGGTGTCGCTCGCAGCGGCGCCTACAATCGCACGCTGACCCCGTTTGGATTTCAGTCTGAGCGACGGCCGTATTGGGAAGCGAAAGAAATCTATCACAAGATTTCGCCGTTTTTACACGCCGACAAAATCAATGAACCGATGCTGATGATCCATGGTGAGAACGATAACAACAGTGGTACCTTCCCGATGCAGTCCCAGCGAATGTATCAGGCCATCAAAGGGAACGGCGGAATGGTCCGACTGGTGATGTTGCCGTTTGAGTCACACGGTTACCGAGCCCGGCAATCGGTGCTGCACACGCAAGCCGAGATGATCCAGTGGCTCGATCAGTACGTGAAAAACGCACCGGCTGAAGGTGATGCTGAATGAGATGAATGTAGATCGACTCTCCGAGTCGTAGGCAAGTTGGAAACGACTTGGAAGCCATACACTTTTGTCCAGCCGCTTGG
>CAZJEK010000056.1:11198-22346 GCA_964545005.1 uncultured Pirellulaceae bacterium | reverse complement strand
ATCTCCTCAAACCCTTGCTCTTCCATCAACGGACCGGCCTTCTCGCAGCGAATACCACCGGTGCAAAACATCACCAAGGGCTGCTTCTTGGTTTCGTCCGGTAGCCGACTGGTCGCCTCGGGAAAATCACGAAACGAATCGATGCCAGCCGGAATCGCATTCTTAAACGTCCCCACTTCGTACTCATAGTCGTTGCGAACGTCGTACAACGTGACGGGTCGGCCTTCATCCAACCAGGCTTTCAACTGTTTGGCCTGGAGCTTGGGACTGGTTTTGACCCGCGGGCGAATAGATTCGACGCCCATCGAAATGATCTCTTTCTTGATCCTCACCAACATCCGACTGAACGGTTGATAATCGGAAGGACTTTCCTTGGCCTTCAGATCTGCAAACTCGGGAAACGAATTGATGTGTGCCATGAACTGATCAATCTGCTGACGGTCGCCAGCGACAAACAGATTAATCCCCTCGGATGACAACAGAATTGTTCCTTTGAGTCCTAACTCGCGGCAAAACGGCAACAGACTGGCCTTGCGTTCTTGGAGGCGATCCAGATCAACGAATTTGTAAGCGGAAATGTTGATGATTTCTGACATGATTCCCAACTCTGGCATTCAACGCGTACGACAAACAGTGTTTCTGCGGGTTGACTATCAGGTTAAAATACGGGTGAAAAAATAAATAGCCGAAATGGAGCCCCTGGGCCCAAATGACACATGCTGACTTCAATCCGTTTCAACAATGGCTAGGGTTCCCCCCCGAGCAGGCCGACCCGGATCATTTTCAGCTGCTCCGAGTCCCACGCCAGGGAATGGAAGAGTCTCAACTCCGGTTGACGATCAACGCCGGATACGAACGAATCAGTGCCCAGCTGGCCCGCCTGCTTCCCACCGATCAACCGGTTCTGCAACAGCAACTTTGGCAACGTATCGAAACCGCCAGGCAGGTGCTGACCGACCCCGAGCAACGGCGGCAATACTTAAGTCAATTGGAACCATCCGCACGTTCCCCCCAAAGTCGGCCTACGCCGGCGAAAAGAAGGAAACCCAAGTCAGCCAGCACGAACACCCCCAAGCCGGAAGCCAACCGTGCAGCCGAGCCAACCGGCAAACGTCAATTCCTGGGCCCACCTTCGGTCGAAGAACGGTTTCCTCCAGGGGCCAAGATTCCGCCCCAACCTTTGCCACCATCCGGCGAAGAAATTGGTGCGTTGGAGGAAGTCAAACAATCGCCTCGAATCGAACCGGAGGTGGTTCCCGACAAACCACGCTCGGTGCCCACTGCCAAACTGTTTGAGGATTTTGAGCTGACTGATGATCCCGTTCCATTTGCTCAACCAATTTCGAACACCCAGGGACAGCTTACGGCGACCACGTCCGCGCAACCTCTTGAGCGGCCCGTTCAGCCGCAGCCCAAGGTCAAGAAAGAGTCCGAATTCGATCGCAATCGTCGCGCGAAAAAGAAAGCGGCGACGATTCGCGCCTTGCTGCAGGTCGGCCTTACGGGCGTGATCGTCGTGATCGGTTTCCTGTTGCTGACCAACCTCGAAACCCTCAAAGCGAAACTAGGTTTCCAACCCAACGCTTCCCAGCCGACCGCGTCCGCGTTGTCACAGCCAGATGACTCACCAGCGAATCAAACCAACCCATCCGATCAACCCCAACCGCTTGATCAACCTGGTGCCAACGCCACCCCTGAACCGCCAGAGATCAATGAAACCGGAGGCTCAACCGTTTCCCCAGCTGCGGACAACAAGCAGACCGGGGAAAATGAAGAGCAAGATGAAGTCGCTACGGACGATCCGTCCCTGGTGATCGAAGCCAATGGCTCGCCGCCAGGTTCGGAACCGGCCGTCGACCCCCTACCTGCTCCTCCCGCGATTACCCCGGCAGATCGAAATCGCTGGCGCACGGCGAGCTGGTTGATTCGACTGGCACAACATCAACTCTATCGCCGCAACTACGACGACGCGCGACAACGGCTGGAACAGGCCAAGCAGCTGCTTCGTCCCGACGGCGAGCATGATCCGTTGCCCGAAACGCCGGGCCAATTGCAGTCTCGGATTACCACATTGCAGAAGTTAACAACCGATTTGGATGAGTTCCTCCAGCAGGTGTCTGACGCCGCAATCGATGTCCCGGGAAATCTCAACATCAATGCCAACGATCAGGTCGTTGGCCTGGTCGACGCCGATCGCAAATCAATCGTGCTGCGACAATTCGGAATCAACCACCGTTACGATTACCGACACATGCCTCCGGCCTTGGCTGTTCAGCTGGTCGAACAAACGGGCTATCCTGACAATGCCAAATGGTATCGTCGCAAGGCTGCGTTTTACGCCATCGAACAATCCATGGCTGGTGTTCTGGACGAAAAAAAAGTCAACGAACTGATCCGGTATTCAACCGACCGGGGCGAGGACTGCGCTGCGATTGCCAGCTTCATTGAACAGCCAAACTTCGAACTGGCAACGAATGAACAGCGGATCATCATCGACCCAATCCTGACCAGTGACTGGCTGCATCAGCTTCGATCCAAACTGGGTTATTCGGATCCAGCCAAACTGAAGGCGAACGAGGCGGATCGAATCGTCAATCAACTGTTGCTGATGGTTAGCGACTCCGACCGTCAATCTGTTGAGCTGCTGTTTGAAGTTTATCGACTGGCAATCATTGCCAGGAACGTAAGCTTGATGGAAGCGACGGTGCTGGAATTGAATCAACACGCGGTCGTCGATGCTCCGGAAATATTCCGGGCTGGGTTGCGGTGGATGGCCCGGGAAGAATTGGAACCTCAGCAGCGGGATGACTTGCTGGAGACAGCGATCGGATTTCTGATTGACCTTGGCCAAGCCGAAGGCTCGTTCTGGGGTCGTCAAACCACGTCCGTTACGGCTGAGAATCTATCACTGCTGCGGCGAAGTCTGCTTGACATTGCCTCCCAACCCCTTCATAAGTATCGACTACAGCAACTTGAGCTGTAACGTCTAACAACCCAATCAGGATCGGCCAGCAGGATGCCAGACTATCGCGAGATTTACAACCACGTCGTGCAGCATGACGCGCGATACAATTTGGCGGAAAACTCGCCTGGATTTCGCGCCGTCGTCGGAGCCGCCGATCGACTCAGCCTGCTTTCCGGCCGCGCATTGGATGTCGGTTGCGGTGTCGGGTTTGCCGCCGAGTTTATGTCGGGCCCGATCTTCGACTTTCATGTATTCGGGGTCGACGTCAGCGATGTGGCGATCGAACAAGCCAAAAAGCGGCTGGAACATATTCCTGGCAGCGCCCAGCGATTGCTCACAGTAACCGACCAGACGCTTCCGTTTGATGCCGATTTTTTCAATCTGATCACCTGTTTCGATGTGCTGGAACACCTCGACGAACCGGACATCGATGTGCTGCTCGCAGAGATGCTGCGTACGGCACGTCCCGGCGGCGTGTTGTACATTTCGGTCTCCTGCCGCGCGTCGGGCGTGTCCGATTTACACGGCGACAACCTGCATCGAACTGTCCGGGGAACTGATTGGTGGATCGAAAAAGTCCAACCCGATACGGCTGAATACGATGGGCACCGCATGCAACTTGCCCTCTGGAAACACGTTTCGTTGACGCCAGCTAACCCAACCAACTCGAAACGGAACATGGCGGCGTTGCAGTTTCAAAACGCCGGCCAATCATCCACCACTGCCGTTCCCGGTCCAGCAGCACCGCCAGATTCGCTGGAACACCATCCGAAAGACTCGGCATCGTTGTACCAGCAGATTTACGACGACAACCCCTGGTACGGCAATGCCGACCAGGGGCGTTGCCCCGGCGTTCGTCTGCTGCCTGAATACCAGGATTGGCTGATCAGTCCCGTGTTGGACATGGGCTGCGGACGCGGGCAAACGGTCGAGCAATTACGAAGCGACGGTTACGAAGCCGACGGAATCGATCAAGTCGAAATCCACCCTGGCATGCGCGTTGGTGACATCACCCAACCGCTGGAACAGATGGATCGTTACAACAGCGTCGTGTGCATTTAATGCATTGAGCACTTGTATGAAGACCAGGTGCTGGGGCTGTTCGAAAACATGAAACAGGTTAAACGGCAAGCGTTCTCGATTCACAATGGCGAATCAACCGGCACCGGCCAGGAACTACACGTCAACCGCAAGAGTTTCATCGATTGGACGAAGTTGATTCGCGAGCACTTTGACATCGCATCGGCAATCCAGATCCACGAGAATCAGATCCTGTATTTGACTCAATCAAAATCGGATCCTGCCAATGATCCGTCATAGTGCCGGAACCATCGGTATCGTTTTGATTCTGATCGGAATCGTGATGTATTTCCAGGAGGACGGAAATCTGTTCTGGGCGGCGATGGCGGTGCGGGTGGGTGCACTGCTGGCGGTGATCTGGTTGGCCTGGGATCAGTTACTGGCGTTGCAACAAAAGCTGCCCAAGGTCGCGTTTGCGATTTTGGGGATTTGCCTGCTGATACTGGCGGCGCGTCCCAACCAAGGGCGGTTCCTGATCGGTCTGATAATCTTGATCGTCGCAGTCAGTTTTGCCCTCAAATGGGCATCGAATTTCGGGCGTCGAGAGTAAACCCTGGGATTGGTTTTTTGCTGCCAAGGCTACTGGATCGCAGAAGAGCACCCTTTGCGGCTTCGCGTGAGAACCCGCAAGAACCTGGCTTGCCCGAATCACCACCACAATCCGTTGGTCGGGTGATACCGAGGCCTCCGTTCGACCGGTGGCACATGGACGACAAAGGGCATGTCTGGAGCCTGAGGTTGCCGATTGGATTTCTCTGTTTGTTGATGATTGGCCAGCTCCTGCAACCGCTCCACCCGCTCTTCGGTCGGTGGGTGGGTTCGCAACATCGCGGGCTGGGTACGCTTGGGACCGGGATGCAGAATCCGCTGAAAAATTCCAGGGCGTTGAGGTGGATCAATTTTCTGCAATGCCATCGCCAATCCCAGCGGGTCACCAGTGATTTCAGCCGCCGTGATATCGGCGTCAAATTCTCGAGTACGAGAGATCGCCAGCTGCAACATCACCAACCCGGCCGGTGCAAAAAACAAGACCAGTCCAGCCAACGCGAACCGCGCCCAACCAAGCCCAAACAGCACACTGGAAAACGAAAACAACATCATGAACAGACCAAATCTTGCCAGGAAAGATGTCGTTCGAGTGATTGCGTCGGCCGTACTCAGCACCCGGATATCGTGGTTGACGACATGAGCAACTTCGTGTGCCAGAACACCAGATAATTCCCGATGAGTCAGCATTCGCAACAGCCCATCTGTGACCGCAATAATCGTGCGCTTCCCGGAACCGGCCGCGAACGCATTGGGGAGTTTGGACGGAATATAAAAAAGTGGAATGGGGGCGATGTCAGCACGGCTGCAAATCGTATCAATCGTCTCCACCAACGCGGGTGCATTTTCGAATGTGATTGGCTGTGCCTGGTAAGCTCGCAAGATCATCCCCGTTGAAACCTTGCCGGAAAACAGCATCCCGAATGCAACCAGTCCCAACGTGATCAGCATTCCGGTGGTACCAAACAACAGATAGCCCGCAAAACACATCACGGCTGCCATCGCCAGCAGCAGCAAGGTGGTCTGGAAAAAATTGTTGCGTTGATGTTGATCGATGATCGATTGAGGCATCTAAGTCCTGTTAAACGATTGATTACGGAATTGAAAACGACTGCCCACTCCAGCGGAAACCACCGATCAAACGCACTAGCGCGAACCCAACTGCTTGGCAGCTTCGATCGCGAAATAGGTCAATACGCCGTCGCAGCCCGCCCGCTTGAACGACATCAGGCTTTCCATCATCACCGATTCCCGATCCAACCAACCGTTGTTGGCAGCAGCAGTCAACATCGCATACTCACCACTGACTTGATAGGCAAACGTTGGAACACGAAAGTTGTCTTTGACGCGACGCACAATATCCAGGTAGGGCATTCCGGGTTTAACCATCACCATGTCCGCTCCCTCGCGAATATCCAGGTCGACTTCGCGAAGAGCTTCGTCACTGTTGGCAGGATTCATCTGGTAGCTTTGCTTGCCCCCTCCTTGAACGTTACCTTGGGAGAGATTGGATTTGGAACCGATCGCATCACGGAACGGACCGTAGAAGGCGGACGCATACTTGGCGGCATAACTCATCACCAGCACGTCTTCGAATCCAGCTCCATCGAGTGCCCGTCGGATTTCCCCGATCCGACCGTCCATCATGTCAGAGGGCGCGATCACGTCGCAGCCAGCCTGCGCTTGCACCACTGCCTGACGGCAAAGCACTTCCACACTCTCATCATTGACGACCTTGCCGTCCCGAACCAGACCATCCTGTCCATGGGACGTATAAGGATCGAGAGCCACGTCGCAGATAATTCCAATGTCCGGGACCTGTTGCTTGATCATGCGGACGGCGCGGCAAACCAGATTCTCTGGATTCCAGGCTTCAGCGGCGTCTTCCGTTTTTAGCCTTGGATCGGTTTCGGGAAACAACGCTACCGCCGGAATCCCCAATTGATGAGCTTCCGAAACGGCAGCGACCAATGATTCAAGCGATCTTCGGAACACCCCCGGCATGGACGCGATCGCCGTGTCGGGACCGTCTTTGGCCTGGACGAAGACAGGCCAGATCAGGTCCGCAGGAGTTAACGTGTGTTCGGCAACGAGCACTCGACTCCAGGGATGTTGTCGCAAACGTCGCATTCGTGTGGCTGGAAACTGTGGCATTTTGGCGGTTCGTTTTGTAAACCTTCCCACGCTGGTGGAGCTGGCAATTAACTGAGGCCTGGCCAGCAAGAAGCCTCTTCGATACTGCTAAGTAGATTATTTACCGCAGAGACGCAAAGGACATTGAATTGCTGAGGTAAAGCATCAATCGACTCTGCGGCTCAGCGGTTTTTCCTGGACCAATCCTGCTTCGTCATTGTAGAAGCCGAGGGTGTCAGATTCTACCGCTCGACCGGTCCCGGTGAGCGGGAGGGCACGCTGCAACGTATTGAAGTTTCGCGAATGCAGTTTTTGCTTGGGAATGGAAACCCGACGCGTGAGCGAGGGCTACGCCGATGCGAGTTTCGCCCTCGCTTACGCGTCGGGTTTCCAAAAGTGTGCAACTTCTAAACTGCAACGTTGGGCTCTTTCCAGCCGCATCCGTTTACCAACATACAGTTGCAGCCGGTCAAACTGTCAATTTGGTTTTGGCAACCATGGCAAAAGATCAGGCAGGGGATTACATTGATGGCTCGGCGGGAATGGTAAAAACCAGCACCTGCCGCTCAACTTTAAACGTTTGCTCCCAACTTCACTTAGGTGACATCCATGTTCGAACCGGCGTTTTGCAAATTCGAAAATCAATCTTCCTGGCGATCTCGATTGCGATCGTCTGGAAGCTGGGGAGGGCAGCTCGCAATCGCTCTCCTGATCGGAGTCTCAATGTTGGCACCGACCGCGATGGCTCAAGATTGGGCCAATTGGCGCGGTCCAGAACAAAACGGTATCTCCCGCGATACCAACCTGGTCGATGACTGGTCTCTGGAACCGCGGAAGAACGTTTCCTGGGTGGCCGAGACCGGTGGTCGAGCGACCCCAATCATCCTCAATGGCCGCGTGTATCTTAACTGCCGGACTCCAGATGATATCAACGATCCGGTCCAAAAAGTTCATGCTCGGGAACAGGTCGTCTGTTGGGATTTGAAAACCGGAAAAGAATTGTGGCGTGACATCTTCAATGTCTTCCAGACTGACATTCCGGCTCCCCGAGTTGGCTGGGCATCAATGTGTGGTGACAAGAAAACCGGCTACGTGTACGTGCACTCGGTCGGCGGGATTTTGCGTTGCTATACTCCCGACGGTGATATTGTCTGGGAGAAATCGCTGGCGGAAGAATACGGCAAGATTTCCGGTTACGGTGGCCGAACTCAAACTCCGATCATCGACGAAGATCGCCTGATTCTCAGCTTCATGGCGACCAATTGGGGCGAATCCAAAGGCCCCGCGCCCTTGCATTATTACTACGCGTTTGACAAACGTACCGGAGAATTGCAATGGGTTTCTGCTCCCGGTGGAGCTCCCAAAGACACCAACTATTCGGTTCCAGTGGTGGCCGTCATTAACGGTCAACGTCAATTGATCGGTGGTAACTGCGACGGCAACGTGTATTCCATCAACGCCAGAACGGGCAAACCGATCTGGTCATTCAGAATGTCGCTGCGAGGTTTGAATACCACTGCAGCTGTCGAAGGAAACCATGTTTTCATCTCTCATGGTGAAGACAACATCGACAACACGGAATTTGGACGTGTTCAGTGTATTGACGCGACCGGAACCGGCGACGTGACCGACACCCACGGTGTCTGGCGTCAGGACGGCATCAAAGCCGGCTATACGGCGCTGGTCGTCAAGAATGGTGTGCTGTTCGTCGTGGCCGACCTCGGAAACATGCACGCCTTCGATACCGAGACAGGAAAAGAGCTGTGGCAATTTGACCTGGGTACCGTCGGCAAGGGGTCACCCATCTGGGCCGATGGTAAACTGTACGCGACCGAAGTTAACGGCAACATGTGGATTTTGAAGCCTTCACGCGAAGGTTGCGAAGAACTGTCCCACGTGGAAATTCCCGCCCGCATTGGAACGGGTTGGGATGAAATCTACGCGTCCCCAGCGACCGCCGAAGGCCGCGTCGTGTTGGTCACCCGTGATCGCACGATCTGCATTTACGATGAGTCGAAGACTCCGCAGATCAATTCGCCTCAACCCTTTGCAGCCGAAACTCCCCCCACCGATACGCTGGACTTGGTTCAGTTGCGACCATACGAGATTATCGCCGCCCCTGGATCGAAAACCGAATACAAAGCGTACTTGTTCGATGCCAACGGACGTCGACTGGGAATCAAGGAAGATTTTGTACTCGCACTCAGCGAAGGACTGGACGGTTTCCAGGTCAACGGCAACGTATTGGTCGCCCCCACCCAAGGTGGTGCTCGCACTGGTACGGTCTCGATTGACATGGGCGACAAGTCGGGGACCGCGCGAGTCAAAATGTTTGATACGGCCAAGGTCTGGAAATGGGATTTCGAAGGCTATAAAGGAGTGCAAACTCCGCCTTCCTGGAACCGCGCCCATATCAAGATCAAACCGAAAGAGCTGGATGGCAACACGGTCATGGCCTTCTCCGGTGGCCCCGATGCCAAAGGGCGTCCCAGCCACCAGGTCGCCATTGGCCCGCCTGAAATGAAAAATTACACGATTCAGGCGGACGTGATGCTAAAGGAAGAGAGCCGTCGATTGCCCGCAATCGGGTTGTCTGCCAATCGTTACAATTTGATCATGCGTGGCAACACCAGCAAGTTGGAAATCCAATCCTGGCCGGCCCACAAACGCATGGGGAAAGAAATTCGCTTCCGCAGCGATCCTGACGTCTGGTACACCATGAAAATGAAAGCCGAAACGACTGAAGACCAGGCCACAATTTATGGCAAAGTCTGGAAACGTGGCGAAGAAGAACCAGCCGAATGGACCATCACGCAAACCGACCCTCACCCCAACCATGTGGGTGCTCCCGGGATTTACACCTATGCGTTGGCCGATTGCTACTTCGACAATGTGATTGTCACCCAAGAGTAGCTCCCGATCGCATACCATCTCTACCAACACAACAACATTGAAAAATCGAGGATAAACAGGAATGAAGGCAATTCGACAATTGTCGCTGACCGTGATGCTGGTCAGCCTGACGGCCACTCTGCTGTGGGCCGATGAATGGCCCATGTGGGGCGGCACCCCCAGTCGCAACATGGTTTCGGACGCCAAAGTCTCGCTTGAATTCGAGCTCGACAAGGGCAAAGAAGGAAACGTCGATTGGGTCCAGAATCTGGGCTCACAGACGTACGGTAATCCAATCGTGGTCGACGGCAAAATCATCGTCGGCACCAACAATGGTGGCGGCTGGCGGAAAGACAAATACCCGGCCGAAGAAGACAAGGGCGTGATCCTTTGCTTCGAAGAGAAGACCGGTAAATTCCTGTGGCAGCTGACCCGCGACAAATTGCCTGCCGGTCGGGTCAACGATTGGCAGCTGCAAGGCATTTGCTCGGTGCCAGTCGTCGAAGGTGACCGTATGTGGGTGGTGACGAATCGCTGCGAGTTAATGTGCCTGGACATTAATGGATTCCATGACGACGGCGAAAATGACGGACCAGTTACCGATGAAGTCGATAGTACTCCCGAAGACGCCGACATTGTCTGGAACCTTGACATGCTGGAAGAACTGGGCGTGTTCCCTCACAACCTGGCCACCAGCTCACCGGTTATCCACGGAGACATGGTTTATATCTTGACCTCCAACGGCGTTGACGAGGCTCACTTGGAAGTGCCCTCGCCGCGATCCCCCTGCTTCCTGGCAGTTAATAAAAAGACAGGTGAAGTCGTTTGGGAACACAACCAACCGTTTGACAAGATTCTCCACGGTCAATGGTCGTCTCCGGCGATCGGTGACGTCAACGGTCGCACATTGGTGTTCTTCCCTGGTGGCGACGGTTGGGTTTACGCTCACGATGCCAAAACCGGCGACGAGGTTTGGAAATGCGATTTGAATCCGAAAGCGACCAAGTGGGAATTGCAAGGCCGTGGTGATCGCAATGCAATTATTTCGACACCCGTCTTCTACGACAACAGCGTCATCGTCGGTGTCGGTCAGGACCCGGAACACGGGGAAGGGATCGGCCACTTGTGGCGCATCGATGCAACCAAAACGGGAGACATCAGCGCTGAGATTGGCGAAATCAACCAACCTGGCAAACCGAATCCCAATAGCGGGATCATTTGGCATTACGGTGGAGAACAAGAGTCCGAAGATGGCGAAGTTGAAGCGGTCTTTCGCCGCACGATGTCGACTGCTTCGGTCTACAACGACATGGTCTTTGTTGCCGACCTGAGTGGTTTCGTTCACTGTATCGACTTGAAGACGGGAAAACGTCATTGGCAATACGACATGCTGGCCGGCGTCTGGGGCTCAACCATCGTCGCCGACGGGAAAGTCTTCCTTGGGAATGAGGAAGGCACATTGGTGGTGTTCGAGGCGTCCGACGACGCGACGGGCGACGAACTGGCCCGCCAGTGCGGTGCCGCGCTCGCCC
>CAZJEK010000056.1:0-11188 GCA_964545005.1 uncultured Pirellulaceae bacterium | reverse complement strand
CACCATCGAGTATTCGTCGATCTACAGCACGCCAACCTTTGCCAACGGTCGAATGTACCTGTCCGATCGTTCGCGACTGTATGCTGTCGACGTCACGCCGGACGAATAAGCGAGATCTAATTCGCCGGACTTGAAACTCCACAAAGCCACTGGTTAATGCCAGTGGCTTTTTTAGGCTGTGCCTGCGCTGCATTTTGTGTTTAGCGGTGCCGATGCCCCACCGAGTCCCTGTTGCAACGGTCAGCAGGCGTGAAGATTCATTTTGCGTTTCAAAACCCTTACAGTTCCGCGATGCGCTTAAACGGTTTCAAAAAAAGACCGCAACCTGTTTCAGGTTGCGGTCTTTCAATTTAATCGTTGTCGGATTCTGTTCAGACAACCATCTGAATTTGAGTCAATAAGCCCATCGATTTGTGCTTTGTGACTGCTAAGCTTTAGGGGTTGGCAGTGAACGCAAACCTCGGAACACAGTCGTGATTTAGAAATTGCCAACCCTGATCTTAAGGAGTGACAAAGCACTAGTTACCGGCGACAGCTGCGTTTACGGAACCACCGGTTGGAGCTTGGATAGCAGGATCGGCCAACGTATCCATGCGCCTCTGCTGAACTTCAGCACTGTAGGCACCCGAAACTGTTGTCGGAATGCGGTTGGTCAAATCGAGCCGGGCAACGCCGAGGTGAGCGTAATAGGTGTCGATAGTGTTCTTGACCGAAACCAGCCGAGCCTGGTTTGTCGAATCATCAGCGACGCGCTGAACCAGAACTTGACGATCCTGTTGAGGAACATGTTGCATGATACCAGCAACGCGCTGAACACCCATCTTGGTCAACTCATTCGTTTCAGCGTCAAACATGTCGGCGGCGATCACGCAGTGCTGTTCCAATCCGTTGTTCAAATAGGGCTGCCAGAACTGGTGATAGGCAGTGCGATCCCAACATGCGAATGGCTTTGGCCAGGCGTCATTGCGCTGCGCTTTTTTGGCATTCAATGCTGAGTAGTGATCCATTTTGGCTTTGAAATTACCAGAGCCGAAATGGTGGCCCAGCAGCCCGCGGTTGCCGCAGCTGCCATTGCAGGATTCGGATATGGCATGCGCAGACGCAGGGTATCCGAATGTTCCGTCCACAGTTTCCTGGGCGTTGGCAATTCCGTTGATCGCCACGACCGCGGCAGCTGCCGTCAAAAATGGTTTCCAGTACTTCATCGTTTGGCTCCAAAGATCATCAGATCGTGTTGATCAAAAATTATGCGTGTGTATGGCATTCGCATTCGCTGGGGCTGTCAAATTGCATCGGTAAGCGAACAACTGGTCTGTTGTGATCAGCCCCGAAATCGCCAACAACGTGCGCATCCGTCAGCAGTGTTGTTATCGGATTGGCCGGAATCCAATGCTCGTCTCAATCCGCGGGCTTTTAAGAAAAAATGCCGCCGCCGCCGGTCATTCTGCCAAAGCCAAACGGTCGTTCGGGACGTTCCGATGGGGTAAAGGATGCTGATTCGAACGAATGTGATTTGAGCCAAATCGCCAAGGTCGACCCGACCGTCAAACTCAAATTGGGAGACTCTTGGCACTTTGCCCAGTTTGCCAAAAGGTGTCAAAAGAATCTATTTTTTCCAGCTATGTCGGATGTTTTTCTTCTACCGCCTGTTTGGATGATGCCGAAGAAAAGGACTGTCCAGAATCGGAAATCCCGTATTCGATGCTGGACTCGACAACGACCCAGAAAAAATTCTGCCACGTTTTACGACGGCGCGGTAACAGGCGTTCGCCTGTGCTTGCGGAACTGCGCTACCGTCAAAGGCCGAACAGGGTCGTTAGTTCGATTGAGCGATTTCGAACTCGACAGGACCCAGAAAATGGCCAAACGATTTACCACTACCGCACAACACGTTTGCCGGCCGCTGACGCTGGCCGCGGCCTTCGCCGCCGGATTGTTCCCTACTGCCGATCTGTTTTCGCAGCAGCAACCGCAGGTCAATCCAGACTCCAAGCTACACGAGATCCTCAACGAGAAGGATCATCGATTCTCCGAAATTCCACTCGTTAGCGAGCGTTCGGCGACTGGTCGGCTGTTCGAATCGACCGCTGGACGCGAACGTCCGGTGGCCACGAGCCAGCCAACAGGTGGCCCAGCAGCTCAGCTCGACCGTCAGCCTCTATCGCCAGGTGTGTCAGCAGCCAAGTTGCTGCAAGACGTTCAACAGGCCAATGACGATCGCCGTGTGCAAGCCCGGGTCCTGGTCAACAATGAGGTGCTTGATCCGCAAGCCAATGCACAAACTTGGCAGGCGCCTCGTTTGAAGCAAGAGGCAGCGGACGGCCAGGTCAACGTGCTGCCAGCTTCAGCGACCCGCTACGAAGCCATGCAAACCAATTACCAGTCTCCGGTACAACCTCAGTCCGATCCCGGCACCACCATCAACCAATCCAGTATCATGCCGGCCTCGGCAGCCAGTCGTGAAACCGAGACGATGGGCGTGCATCAGTTGAAAAACATCTCGATGCAAGCCTTCGAAAACGAAGTGGTTTCGATTTGGGGTAATCGACTGAAGACTTCCAGCTCCCCTGATGGGCGTTACGTGCGAGTCACGATGCCGTCCAAAATTGATCAGGATATGGTGATGCTGGTTGATCGCAAGACCGGTCAATTGAGCTACGAAGGCAGCCCCCAGCTGCTGGACAATTGGCACAATCTCCTGCAAACCATCGATCAAAAACCAAGAGCTACCGTTGACGGCTTCCTCAAGGCAGCCGTTGTCGATCGCAACAATACGTCGATGGAAACCATTCGCCAGGTCGTTCACCTGATGGGTTATGGTAGTCAAGACCAGGATCCTGCTGTTGGCGATCCGGTTCCGGCTGCAGTGCAACCGGGTGGACAGGTTCCAGCAGGTAATCAAGATCAAGATAACCTTAAAGGGACAGTTAAGATCCTGCAAGACCCGGAAACCGGCTCGATCACGATCGTTGGTGATGCTGACGATGTTGCAATTATAGCTCGAGAATTGCAGCAATTGTCCCAACAGGCGTTGGAGAATCAACCCAGGGTAGAGACGATCGAGCTGACCAACGTCCAGGGATCACAGTTGGCTGAACGTGTTCAGGAAATCTACGATGCCAGCTACGAGCCCATTCACGGTGCCGCGCAAATCATCGGTATCGACAACCCCAACGGATTGTTGGTCGTCGCCCAACCTACCGGGATCGATGCGGTTCGATTGATTGCCGAAAAACTGGACGTTGAGTCTGACGTGCCGGCTGGCTCAGACTTCAAAGTATTCACTTTAAAGCACATTTCAGCCAACGATGCTCGCTACCGTCTGACACGGTTCTATGGACAGGCACAACCGCTGGGAGAGGATACCGAACGCCCCGTGGCTCCGGTTGAGATCATTTCTGACTTCCGTTCCAACCTGTTGTTCGTCCGTGGACCGAAGCAGTACATCAAGCAAGCCGAAGCTTTCCTGGCAGAAATCGACGTCGACAAAACGGAGAATGGCCCTGTCAATGTGGTCAAAGTCATCCCATTGCAGAACGCAGTCGCCGCCGATGTCGCCTCGATTGTCCAAAATGCAGTCAACGGCGGACAGCAAAACGCGCAACAACAGGCGTTTTCCAACGGACAACAGCAAGGACAACAGGGGCAGCTAGGCCAGCAACAGCCTGGAATCCCCAGCGACGATGGCTCGACCCTCGGATCCCCTCAACTACAGCTGCAAACAATCGGCAGCGATGGCCGATTGGTCGAAGGTGGGATCATGTTCGAAGTTCGAATCTCGGCCGATGCCAACAGCAATTCGGTGATTGTCAATGCTCCGGCTGCGTCGATCGAACTGATTGAAGAATTGATCAAGCAACTGGATCGAATTCCAGATGCAAACATTCAGCTGAAGGTATTTACTCTCGTTCACGGCGACGCTCAACTGATGCTGACGACGCTGCAGAACCTGTTCCAGTCCAACCAGACCCAACAAGGTGGATTTGGCCAACAGGCTGGCGGATTTGGCAACGCCGGCAATAGCGGTTTGCAAGTGCTGCCGCTGCAGTCGGCTTCCCAATCGGACGGTCAGTCACTGGCAACCCTGCGATTCTCGGTCGACCTGCGCTCCAATTCGATTATCGTCTCCGGCCCAACGGGGGACCTGGAAGTGATCGAGGCGTTGATCGAGCGGCTGGATTCACGAACGATCGATCAGATGGAAACGAAAATCTACCGGTTGAGCAATGCTCCGGTAGCCGATGTCGCCGAAGCGATCCAATCGTTGATTCAGGGTCGCGTCGATATTCTCGGCAGCGATCCACGGTTCCAAACCGGCGTGCCGAATGTGAACCGACAGATTCTGTTGCAACCAGAAATCAACAGCAACAGCTTGATCGTCAAAGCACTTCCCGAATACATCGGTGAAGTCGAACGGATCGTTCAAGCCCTGGATCGTCGTCCGCCCATGGTCAAAGTCAAAGCCTTGATCGCGGAAGTCAATCTCGGCCGCATCGAAGAGTTCGGTGTTGAGTTGGGACTGCAGGACTCGCTGTTGTTCGACCGTGGTACTTCGATCGCTGCGGGCGGGGCGTTAACAGGAGTTGGTTTCCCGTTCAACGCCAGTGGTGCTCCAACGATCGCGACTTCTGCCAACGCCAACGCGTTTGCCCGCGAACTGTTGGCACCCCAGGCCTTGACCAACTATAACGTCAACTCCAGCGACGCGGGCTACCAGGGATTTTCCCTGTCCGCTGGCAATGAGTCGATCAGCGTTTTGCTGCGAGCCTTGAAGGACAAGCAATGTTTGCGAGTGCTTTCCAAGCCTCAAATCATGACCATGGAAAACCTGCAAGGTCGCGTCGCTGTCGGTGCTTCGGTGCCTCGGATTGCCGGTACGACCCAAACCAACGTCGGCGTGACTCAGGACATTGTCTTCCAGGACGTTGGGGTGATCCTGGCGGTAACGCCACGAGTCAGCCCTGACGGTGTGATCACGCTTCGCGTCGACATGGAAAAATCTTCCGTCGGCAACACAGTGGGCGCAACGGGTGCCCAGGCGATCATTAAAACGGAAGCCCAAACGACCTTGATGGCTCGCTCGGGACAAACCGTGGTCTTCTCAGGCTTGATCGAAGAAGAGAAAGAGCACAATGAACGCGGGGCTCCGATCCTGTCCGAATTGCCAGGCATTGGCCCGCTGTTCAAGTACGAAACCGATCAAGCCAGCCGGCGAGAAATCCTGATCATCATGACGCCTTACCTGGTAACCAATGATCAAGATATCTCGATGCACAACAATGACGAAATTGATCGAGTCAACTGGTGCCTGAGCGATGTTGCCGAAGTCTATGGCAGCACCGATTACTCCGGGCAGCTGATGCCGATCCACGGTGAAGTTGAAACGGTTTACCCTGACCTCGATCCGACTGGAACGTTGGGCCCCCGAGTCCTCGATTCGCGACTGCAAACGCCTGAGCAACCTCGATTGTCGGATGTTCAGATTCCAGTCGGGCAAGGCGGAACGATGCAGACTGATGCGGGCGACGTTCAGCAAGACGCGGCCGCTGGCTCAACTCCAACCCAAACAGCCGAAGGGCGAACTCGACGCGGAATTTTCAGTCGCCGAAGATAAGCAGTCCCGCCAGAAGCTGCAGGCGTCAGGCTGGGATCTTGATAATCCCGGTATTGCGGACGGTGGTTGCGCACAGGTTTTCTCAACAGGAAACCGCGTGCACAATCACCGGTGGCCCTGCAGCTCAGGTTTACGTTGGAGTTAGAGTTCAGGTTTGGGAGTTTCGACAGGCTTCCACTTCGTGGCCTGTGTTGAAAAGCCCGGCGACTGAGGCAACCGCAAATAATTGATCACAAGGATGTAGTCATGAACAAGTCTTTTCTCTGCTTGATGATACTGGTCGTTACCAGTTCCGGATGTGCCGTCAGCAACTCGATGCGACTCAGCGACAAGATTTCGATCTGGAATCCCGCGAAAGAGCGGACGGCAAAAAAGAAGACCGAGCTTTCCGATGAAGATCGCCAGAATCCGCAGACGATGGCGGCCATCTGGAACGACGCTTTGTTGGAACGAGTCGAAGGCGACCCTAAACGCGGTTTCGGCGGTCGCATCTATTTTTACGATGATCAAAGCCAGTCGATTCCCGTCGACGGCGAACTGGTGATCTACGCGTTTGATGCGGACTCAGAAACTCCCGATGAACCCGATCGGCGCTTCGTGTTCAAACAGGATACCCTGCAACAACACTATTCAGAATCGGCGTTGGGTGGTTCCTACAGCGTCTGGCTTCCCTGGGACAGCTACAACGGTAGCTTTGACAAGTCGATCACCCTGGTGCCGGTTTTTGTTTCCAAAAGCGGCGAAAAGCTGACCAGCAGCCAATCAATTTGCCATCTGGCTGGAACGTCACCTCGCCCAGTAAACCCTGACGCAAACGAACCGTTCGAATTCCTGGGCAGCAGTTCTGCCGTGGTTGGGATGACACCCAATCGTCGTGATCGAAGTGGCGCCGTCCAATCGGCGTCCTTTAATCAACGTGCCAACGAGAAAGTCAAACCGACTGGCATGAAGGTTACCGAACTGAATCTGACCCGCAACCTGCAACGCCACATCGGATTGGCAGCGAATGCTCCCAATCCCCAGTTGGGTGCCTTGTCACAGGTCTCGTCGGCCAACCAGGAGCCTTGGCAACCGTTTGAGACCGACCAAGCGGCTGCTCCAACCGAACGGACTTCGAAAGCGACGACAGCCCCGATCAATGACAGCCACGTGGCTCCCGCCAGTGCTCCGGTTGAAACCCAGCCCAACGCTTCGGCTTCGACTGAAAGTCGTCCCGTGTTTGGAGCACCCGGCGTGATCCGATAATCGTTTGGACTCTTCCTCCGGCATTCCCCTTCCAGTGACCATGAGCGAAACCGACAACCAATCTGCTGCGGCGCTGGTTTTCCAGTTGCTCACTCGAGACGCGCGAACGCGTCTGATGGCTCGATTGCCAGCCGACGCCATTCGGTCGCTGCTGGAACAGCTCCGGCAACCGCATGATTGGACGACTCAACAGATTCAGGGCGTCTACCAACAGCTGCGGCAGTCGATGGAGGCAATCCGAAATCGGCCGCTGCCGATCGACCCGATCAGCAATCCGCCGAGGAAGCTTAATCAGAAACCAGCGATTTGGCCGCGCGGCCCCGTTGATCGCCCCCATCCATTTGACTTTTTGTTGAACTGCGAGTTGAATCAACGAGTCCGCTTACTGGAAGATGAGCACCCACAGCACATTGCGGTCGTGCTTTCGACACTTCCACCGTCGGTTGCATCGGAAACGATGAAGCGGCTGGATCGTAACCTGCAAGTGTCAGTGCTGAAACGGTTGTGCGAACTGGATCAGCTTGATACTGATCAAGTCAGCGAACTAAGCTTTGCACTCAAACTTCGTTTCAACCGACTGGGCAGCGAAAATCCGGTGGCGGGTAGGGAGCAACGGTCGCTCGGGCTGGAAGCGGCTACGGAGTTGTTGAGGAATATCGATCCGCACTCGCGTGAGTCGGTAATGCAGGAATTGGAATCCATGTCGCCCGACACTCGGCAACGATTGACGAAATCGGCGATCGGATTGGACCACCTGCTAAAACTGTCGGACGCTCAATTGAAGCGCTTGCTGACCCGGGTGGATACATCGCTGTGGGCACCAGCGCTGCGGCGTTCGGATCTGTCGGTTCGCTCGAGAGTGTTGCGAGCGATGGCTCCTGAGGCTGCCAAGATTCTATCGGCAGAAATTTCAGGTTTAGCAGGCCCGGATCCCGAGGCTGAAAAGAATGCGCGTTGCCAGATTCTGGCAACGATCGATCGCCTGGAGACCGCAGTTGGGGAAAATCGCGGCAAGGCAGCCTAGCCCCGGCAACACAACCGGAAGCGCCAGCGAACAAATACAAGCTCGACGAGCCAGCGAGTAGCCACAAGTGCGAAGCGCCAGCGAGTGGACAATTTGGTCAGCGGACATAGACACTCTCCCTCGGGAGAGTCGGCCTATCAGGGCCGGAGAGGGGATTCGTAAACCCTCCCCTCGCTATGGCTCGACCCTCCCGCGAGCGGGAGGGTGTCGGCGTAAAATTCTCGCGAAGCGACAGCCAACAAACCCGCCTTACTTGCGGCGTTCTTTCAAGCGAACGGCTTTACCAACACGATCGCGAAGATAATACAATTTGGCTCGATTGACGTAAGCCGAACGGGTAACTTCGACTTTTTCGATCCGTGGCGAATGCAACGGAAACTTACGCTCGACCCCTTCACCGGCAACGATGCGGCGAACGGTGAACATTTCGTTCGTTCCGCTACCGCTGCGAGCGATCACGGTTCCAGTGAACACCTGGATCCGCGACTTGGAGCCTTCCAGAATTTTGCAATGCACATCGACGGTGTCCCCGATTTCGAATTCGGGAGCGTCTTCTTTCATGCTGGTCTTGTTAACCAGGTCCATGATTTCTTTGGTCATCGTTATCCTCACGCGAAATGCGATTTTGCTATTTATTGTCGGAATCTACCGATGGTAATTCGCCATCGAGCAGATCGCTTCGTTTGATTTTGGTTTGTTTCAGACTTTGTTCGTGACGCCAGGTTTCGATCGCCTGATGGTTGCCGCTTAACAGCACATCCGGCACTGCGTGCCCCTCAAATTCCCGCGGACGAGTGTATTGAGGATATTCCAGCAGCCGATTCCCGGTCGAAAACGAGTCATCGACATTGCTTTGTTCATCGCCCAACACGCCGGGGACCATTCGAACCAGACTGTCGACCACGACCATGGCAGCGACTTCGCCGCCGTTGAGGATGTAATCGCCAATCGAAAGTTCGATCGGTTTCAGGATCTCGATCACTCGTTGATCAAATCCTTCATATCGGCCACACAGCACGATCAAACGTGCCTGTTCCGACAACGTCTCGACCAGCGGCTGGTTAAGTCGCTGGCCTTGGGGCGTCATCAGAACGACGGTCCCGGGACGGGAATCCATCGCTTGCACATCGCGAACACAGTTGACCACGGGTTCGACCATCAGGACCATGCCCGGGCCTCCGCCGTAAGGTGTGTCATCGACTTTGCGATGACGGTCGGTCGTCCAGTCTCGGATGTTGTGAACGTGGATTTCAACCAATCCGCGTTCGATCGCTTTATTCAAAATGCTTTGGCTGAGGTATCCCGGAAACATATCGGGAAATAATGTCAGCACATCAAAACGCATTTTATTTCTGGCTTTCGACTTTGGGACTGAGCCATCCGGAAACGGTTGGGCAATCAGCACACAAAGTCACAGTCAACTAACTGTCGGATTTCTCGGCGGCATCACCGTCGCCACCGTCAGCATTTTCGGCAGGCTGGTCGCCAGCGTCGCTGTCAGTCGACTCGGCAGCAGGTTCAGCTGCAGCTTCACCTTCGGCAGCTTCGGCTGGTTTTTCGTCTTCCGGCTTGGGCATTTCGACTTTGGTAGCAGCGTCTCGGGCAGCTTCAATCGAAGCGGCTCGGCGAGCTGACAAACGCGAAATGGCTTCGGCTTGAGCTTCCAGGTGAGTCCCTTCGGCGCCGTATTTTTTGATCAACGTCTCGACTTTGCGAGTCGGCTTTGCGCCGACGCCCAACCAATAATTGATTCGCTCACCGTTGAGGATCGCGCGGGCGTCGGTTTCGGGAACCGAAGGATCGTAGGTTCCAAGTTGCTCAATGACACGACCGTCGCGAGGTGATCGCGAGTCCATGGCACAAACACGGAAGAAGGGTCGGTGGCTCCGGCCCATTTTTTTCAATCGAATTCTAACGGCCACAATTTCCTCTTTTCTGGGTGATGGAATCAGTCCTGACCGGTGATGAATGGGTCGCGAATTCGTCGCGACCGCGGAGACCGGCCTCTTCGCTGGGAAGATGAACCAAAAGTGATCTGGTTGGGAAGGCCGGCGAAAACGCCCTACCGCCCCATTTCGAAGCTCCGCATTGTATTGCCAAATCGGCAATTTGACGAGCGGCGTTGGCCAAAATGCCAAAAAAACCCAGAGAAAAGTGTCATGACGGCCCCGGCTGGCCGCCAGGGACTTGCCGTCCCTGGCCGTTGGCCAAAATATCTGGTGCTTTTCGATGGTGACAAGAAAACGATGAATTACCAACAACCTCCAGGTGGATTACCAATCCCTTCACGGATGTCATAATTCCGCTGCCAATCGCTTTCCGTTGTAGGCGAGACTCGATGGTGACTGAATTTGGCCTTCGGCCAAAATATGCAACGAGTGTCGGCTTAGACCGTAAAAACAAGGGGCAGCTTAAGGGGATGGCAATTGCGAAGTTGTTTAGAACTCAGCCGCCGCAAAAGCCTTGGGCAATTTTTTTGTCTCCCTTCGGGACTATTTTGCCCGGCCCCGCAATTTTTCCAGCGATGCCACAACCGTCGCCAGCTGTTCTTCAGCCTGCTTCAACGAACCTCGAATCTCTTCAGCCAAATCCGGCTTGGCGGCAACAAACTTCTCGTTGCCCAGCTGACGCTGTTTTCCGCCGATGCTCTTCTCCAAATTTGCCTGCTCCTTTTCCAAACGCTTGATTTCGGCCGAAATATCGATCAAGCCTTCCAGGTCGACAAGAATCTCGAAATCCGGCTTGGCGAGAACAGCGTTGACGTCAGGTTCGGCAACATCTGGCCCCATGTCAACCAAGTCTGCCGCCGCCATCCGGCTGAAATACCCAGCTAACGGCTGCAATGCGTTGGCAATCTCCGGTTGGCAGCGAACCAGGAAATTGACCTTTTTCTTATTACCAATCTGCTGACTGGCCCGAATCTCCCGCAATGCCGATAGCGCCGTCTGGTACAAGGCAAACCGGTTTTCAATTTCCGAATCCTGCCAGTCGGATGGCAACTCTGGCCAGGCCGCAATCGTGATCGATTCAGCGGCCGGTTCCAGCGAATCGAATCCTCGCTCGGGCGCCAGCTTGGCCAGGTTTTGCCAAATCTCTTCGGTAACAAATGGCATCACGGGGTGCAGCATTCGCAACAAACAATCGAGTGAGTAAGCCAGCATTCGCTGTGCATGTGGACGGGCGTCGGGATCCTCGAATCGATCTTTCAGCATCTCGACGTAGAAACTGCAAAACTCGTCCCAGGCAAAATCCTTCAACGTGCTGGCTGCTTCGGAATAGTGGAACGCGTCCAGCTGTTCGGTAAC
>CAZJEK010000055.1:19602-22501 GCA_964545005.1 uncultured Pirellulaceae bacterium | reverse complement strand
AATACGAAGCCAAGTACCCTGATCCGCCATTTGGACCAAAGCGGTATATCGAATTGTCGGACGATGATCTGCAGTGAGTCAGGCAATCCAGATTGTCTTTGGGGGTACTGCGGTTGATAGCATGAGCTTGCAGAAAACCACTAAACGATTGATCGCATCGCCGACAGATTTTGCGAAGAGACAGATTTTGCGAAGACAGATTTTGCAAAAAACGGATTCTGTCTGCGGTGGTAGCCTTTGTGGTGGTTCTGGAAATCCATCCCTGGGTCGTTGCCCAGGCTCCGATGTCGAAAGGCCTTCGGCCAAGTCCGCGCGGCTTTGCGTCTCTGCGGCTCTGCGTGAGTTTCTTTTAGCGATGCCAGGGTTTTGGCAGACAGGCTTCCAAAAACGACGGAGTGTTTGCGGGTATGCCGTGCATGGCAAGAAAGGCTGAATTTGGGAAGCCTGTTTTAGCAGAATCCGGCAAATCCGTTCTCCTCGAGGATTTTGGCTTGGGCCGAGACAGCAATTTCCAAAGCCTGTTTTGGCAAATGCTGTTGGCAAATGCTGATTCACCGAGGCTCGAACCGAAATCAGATGAGGGGTCGCTAGACGCAAGATCGGTGTTGTGGTGCGTGTGAGGGGGGATAACGCTGCTGGGTGGTGGGGCGTATTCCAGCATCGCCAAACGCGCACACCTGGCGGAATGGTGTGCGATCGGAATTGGCATTGGATAACTCGTCGTAGTTTAAGCTGGCCGCTTCGGTCACCGGTGTTGCGGTTAAACGTCCAGTGCAACGCGGAAAAACGGGCGACGATGAACACGAGGGGTCGCTAGACGCAAGATCGCTGCGGTGCTGCGCGTGAGGGTGATAACAGGAATTTGAGCGGACAGGTTTCCAAAAACCTGGCGAAGCCATGCCCAGCCAGTCATTGCCGCTGTATGGGGCTGCGGAGTCTGGGGGCTGTGGGGCGACTGTCGATTGCCGGGCTCGTTGTTGGCGTGAAGCTGGGGCAATCCGGTGATTTTCCGGGATTTCAGCTAGCCGAATGCTGAAAAAGCCGTACAACAGGGGCCCGCTCGCCGATAAGTACGATTTTCACCCAGGCTGGAGTTGATGGGGCGCGGGTTTGCCGATCCGCTGTCAACGACCAATGAACGCCTAAAAATCGTCAAATTAGTCGAAAATTGGCCCTTGTGAAAATGGCCAGGCAATTCCTATACTGGTGAGCTTTTAACCGAGAAGAAAAGAACGAGTTGAACTGCGATGAAAGTCCGCGCCAGCGTCAAGCGAATTTGTGAGAATTGTAAGGTCGTCCGCCGAAAAGGGCGAGTTTACGTGATTTGCACCAATCCGCGACATAAACAACGTCAGGGCTAATTTCACGGACCGCGAGTTGATTCGCGATGTCGCTTCGCTGTTCGGATAGCTCAACCATATCGATCCAGTGACTTGTTGCATCACGTGCCGATGGCTCGTGGTGCATTTGTCGTCGATTGGGTCCACGATTTAACACAAAATTACTGCCTTTGGGCTCGGAGAATCCAAGATGCCTCGTTTGCTGGGTGTTGATATTCCAAACGAAAAAAAGACCGTCATTTCGTTGACCTACCTGTACGGGGTCGGCAACCAGACGGCTCGTGATATCTGCCACAAGGCGGGCTTGGACGAAGACAAGCCGGCTCGTGATCTGACAGACGAAGAGGTGAGCCGAATCGCGGCCATCCTTGAGCGTGATTACACGGTCGAAGGCCCGCTTCGTCGTCAGATTCAGCAAAACATTGGGCGTTTGCGAGACATCAAAAGCTACCGTGGCATTCGGCACCGCCTCGGTTTGCCGGTTCGTGGTCAGCGTACCAAGACCAACGCTCGGACGCGGAAAGGTCCCAAGAAGACCGTTGCTGGTAAAAAAGGTGTCAAGGATCTCAAGTAACGCGTGATCTGACAGAACATTTGATTGCGGCTGTATCGATCTGCCGTCCGGAGAAAGTTTAAAAGTGGCAAAAACCAAGAAGAAACGCGTCCGACGTAACGTTACCTACGGCGTAGCTCACATTCAGGCAACCTTCAATAACACAACGGTGACCATTACTGACACCAAGGGTGAAACCTTGTGCTGGGCCAGTGCTGGAACCTGCGGATTCAAGGGAAGCCGCAAAAGTACGCCGTTTGCTGGTCAAAGTGCGGCTCAGCAAGCCGCCGAAAAGGCCCAGAAATTTGGTGTCCGTGAAGTCGACGTCAAAGTCAAAGGCCCCGGAAGCGGTCGGGAAAGTGCGATTACGGCTCTTCAATCCGCCGGTTTGAACGTCAAGTCGATCGAAGACTGCACTCCGATTCCGCACAACGGATGCCGTCCTCGCAAGAAACGACGCGTCTAGGACAAACGGCCAGTTGCTGGCCATCGGCAGCAAGCACCATCCTGCTGCCCGGCACCAGGTGCCAAACAACATCCCCCGTTCCCGATTGGTGTCTCGGCCAAACTGCTGGTTTGGCCCGCACTGTTATCCCCCTGGAGAATTTCCATGCACGTTCGTTGGCGAGGTTTAGAGCTTCCCAGTGTCGTCGAGTGCGACCGAGAATCACTTACCGCAACTTACGGAAAGTTTGCCGCTGAACCGTTCGAGCGCGGGTTTGGTACCACCGTCGGCAACAGTCTGCGGCGAATTCTGCTGTCGTCGCTTGAAGGTAGCGCGGTGACCCAATTGAAAATCCGTGGCGCAAACCACGAGTTTTCCTCAATTCCAGGTGTTCTGGAAGATGTCACTGACATTGTGCTGAACGTCAAATCGTTGGTGGTGAAGAACCACAGCGAGTCGACTAAGGTACTGCGTGTCGAGCGAAACAGCGCTGGCGAGATCAAAGCCGGCGACATCCAGACCGACGACACCGTGGAGATCGTGAACAAGGACCACGTGCTG
>CAZJEK010000055.1:0-19592 GCA_964545005.1 uncultured Pirellulaceae bacterium | reverse complement strand
CCCGGGAGTTCTCGAGGACGTCACCGATATCGTGCTGAACGTCAAATCGCTGGTCGTCAAGAATCACACCGACCAGATGAAGGTCATCACGATCGAGAAATCAACCGCCGGTCCGGTTACTGGAGCCGACATCCAAACCGGTGGCGAAGTCGAAATCATCAACACCGACCACACCCTGGTCACACTGACCGATGACGTTCCATTTATGATGGAAATGGTCGTCGAGAACGGTCGTGGCTACGTTCCAGCGACCGACCACAGTGGTCGCGACCACGAAATCGGCATCATTCCAATCGACGCCGTTTACTCCCCCGTGACGCGTGTCAACTACGATATCGAAGAAACCCGGGTCGGTCAGAAAACCAACTACGATAAACTCACGTTGGAAGTCTGGACCAATGGTTCGATCAACCCGGAAATGGCCTTGGTCGAATCCGCCAAGATCATGCGGAAGCACCTCAACCCCTTTGTTCAATACAACGAACTCGGGGCTCAGGTCCATTCCCAGCCACGTAGCAAAGGCGGCATCGACGCAGCGCTGGAAGCCAAGCTGAACATGCCGATTTCGGAACTGCGGTTCTCTGTCCGGGCCAGCAATTGCCTGGAGTACGCCGATATTCGTACCGTTCGCGACCTGGTCCAGCGAAACGAAGATCAGTTGATGGAAATCCGCAACTTTGGCGAAACCACCTTGGTCGAAGTGACCCAATTGCTGTCCGAGTTGGGGCTGCACCTGGGCATGAAAGTTCCACCGGCTCCGACCATCAACTAGTTGAAAATCAACCCATTGCAATTCTGGTGCAATCATGAGACATAAACGAAAAGGCCGCCGACTTGGACGCACTTCCAGTCACCGTAAGGCTTTGATGCGCAACTTGGCTTCGGCTCTGTTCCTGACCGTTCGCGACGACGATTACTACGAAGGCCTCGTTCAGGCCGATGGCGGTGTCGTTCGTCCTCCAGCCGTAAAAGGCCGGATCGTGACGACGATATCCAAAGCCAAAGAAGTGCGGCCGTTCGTCGAAAAGTGCATTACGATTGCCAAGAAAGCGTTGCCGCACGAACGTGCCGCGATGGATCTGGAATGCGAGCACGATCGCAACACCGCTGAGTGGAAAGCCTGGCGGGAAGGTGAAGGCTGGCAAAAATGGTCGGCTGCGATGGCACCCGCCGTTGCCGCTCGCCGTCGCGTCTTCTCAATGCTTCGCAACAAGGAAGCCGTCGAACTGTTGTTCGATGTGATCGCGGAACGTTTCGAAGACCGACCCGGTGGCTACACCCGCGTCCTGCGATTGGCCACGCCACGGTTGGGCGATGCGGGTACGCGAGCCATCCTGGAATTGGTCGGCGAACGCGATCGCGTGATCGAGAAATCCGAAAAACCAGCGTTTGAAGATTCCGATGACGATCAGGAAGAAGTAATCTCCGAAGAGGTTGCCGAAACAGAATCCGACGATGCCGAAGTATCGGCTGAGAATGAAGGCGAAGTCGAAGCGACCGCTGATGAAGATACCGAAGCTGCAGACGACCAGTCTAAAGAGGACTAGTTCCGCTCCGAATCATCGGTGAACCATTCAAATCAAGCTGGCCATGCGGCCAGCTTTTTTTTGTTTCCTCGGTTGGAAGTCGCGGGTCCGGGGGTCGCACCCGGCCGACAGAGCATATGAAACTCCGTTGAGCACTGGCCCACCCGCAATGTGTTTTTGATTCGTCGGTTTGGTCGCAACTCATACGAATCGCCGACATGAATAAGAGATGGGACCAGGAGGATTCGAACCTCCACCCAAGAGTTTAAGAGACTCCGATGCTGCCTTAACACCTTGATCCCGTGGCTGCGGGGTTAGACCCAAGTGACGCTGCCAGGTTCGCGGAAGTCTAAAAATTCATGACTCTAACGTTTTGTATGTAGTGATTCCCGCTACGTGCAGCGGTTTGTTCACAGTTAATGGTCGGCGAACTGGCCTGATCAGTGGACTGCAGGGAAACGCAAAGACACGAAGTCGCAAAGACGCAAAGATTTCCCAAGAGTGCCAAGCGGCAAGTGGCTGTGAAATACGAAGCTTGGCGAATTACAGGACTTAGTGAAGGAATCGAATCACACTTTGCGACTTTGCGTCTCGGCGACTTTGCGTTAATCCAATGCAACCTTACCTCTGATTTCGAAATACATACATTCCGGTAGAGTCAGAAAAATTCCAACGGGTATGTCAGTTTCGGAGCTGAAACGGTTATCATTGACGCGTTCTCAAACTCAGCATTCGCAATGGCAAGGATGGTTGCATGGACAAGTTCACGCCAACTCAAGCACGTTACCTGTCATTCATTCACGCGTTTACCACCAGCGTAGGGTGTCCCCCATCGATGCAAGACATTGCCGATGCGTTGGAAGTGCGAACGCCTTCGGTCAACGGCATGTTGAAGAAGTTGGACGAAAAGCGACTGATCAAACGCCAGCCAGGAGTGCCGCGATCGATCGAACTGGTCGTCGATCCCGAAACACTTCCCAAATGGGATAAGCCGATCGTTGTGCAGGGGATCATTCGTGGGCGCGGGCGTCGAAACGTACCCCAGCGCGGGCGGCGCCGCTCGACAAATATATCCCGGGCCGTGGTAGCGTCAATTATTGATCGTATGTTGAAACAGGAACCTGAAAAAGCTGCTGCAGGACAATCGGTACTCGACGAATGCGTTTTTCAATTCAAGATTACATTGAACAACATGGACCCGAAGATTTGGAGAAGAATTCAGATCCCGGACACCGATCTCGTCTCATTCAACTACTGGATCCAGGATGCGATGGGCTGGAGTGACTCTCACGGCTGGCAGTTTCTGGCAGGTGGAAAATACTATTTGCCCGGGAGTGTGCTGGAAGTAATAGGCATTGATTCGGGAACCCTACCAGCTGACGAAACGTTGATTAGTGATCTGGTTCGCGACTTGGGTGCCAAGCTCAAGATCCGATACGATTACGACTTCGGCGACGACTGGCAGCATGAAGTCAAGCTGGAAAAAGTTTTCCGGAACGTCGAGGCAAGTGACCAGCGTCCCCGTTGCACTGACGGTGAAAATGCTTGCCCACCCGAGGATTGCGGGGGGATCTGGGGATACCTTGAACTGTTGGAAGCCTTGGATGACCCTGAAGATGAACGTCATCAGGAAATGATGGAATGGATGGGTCCGATCGACTATTATGCGTTCGATGCTGATGAAGCCACGAAGCGGATGCAGGATGGCTGGGAGTTGGAAAACAACATTGAATGCGCTGCTGAGGATTTTGAGTGACGACAGAAAAACAGGTTCGTACCTGCCTTTGGTTTCAAGGCGACGCAGGTGAAGCAGCAAGCTTTTACGTTTCACTGTTACCGGATAGTTCCGTCGATCAGGTCATCCAGCCAGATCCGGCCAAGCCGCCTTTGATTGTCAATTTTACGCTGGCCGGTGCGCCGTACATGTTGCTCGCTGGAGGTCCGCACTATACGCTCACCCCAGCGGCATCGATCTATGTCGAAGTCCCCGATCAGCAGGAAACCGATCGGTTGTGGGACGCGTTGACGGCAGACGGCGGAGAGCCGAGTCGATGCGGTTGGCTGGTTGATCGCTTCGGTGTCAGTTGGCAAATCATTCCGCAATCGCTGCCGGGATACGTAGGTGGTCCGGATCGCGAAGGTGCTAAACGGGCCACCGAAGCGATGATGGGGATGAGCAAGATTGTGATTGCCGATCTCAAAACCGCTTACGAGGGCACGGCTGAGTGAACGCAGGTGACCGTTGCAGCTGTGTCATGGTTGTCTATTCTCCAATCACTTTGACCAGGACTCGTTTGGGTCTGCGGCCGTCGAATTCACCGTAGAAGATTTGTTCCCAGGGCCCAAAGTCCAGTTTGCCTTCAGTGATCGCGACGACGACCTCTCGTCCCATAACTTGACGTTTCAGATGGGCATCGGCATTGTCCTCACCCGTGCGATTGTGGGCGTAACGTTGTGGCGAGGCGTCAAAAGGTGCCAGGTCTTCGAGCCATTTCTTGTAGTCCTGATGCAACCCTGATTCGTCATCGTTGATGAAAACTGACGCGGTGATATGCATGGCGTTGCACAGCAGCAAGCCTTCCCGGATTCCGCTGGCTTCGACGATTTGTTGGATCCTGTGCGTGATGTTCTCAAACGCCATCCGGGCGGGAAGGTTGAACGTCAGGTATTCGGTGTAGGATTTCATAGCGAGTGTGATTTATCGTGAAAAACCGTGAAAATCGCCTATCTTGACAATTATTGTCAGCGTTCTACGATTCTGGTTCAGTTAACGGCTGTCTGGACTCGACAGTATTACACGAAAACCAGTCTTACGCTTTCCGATCAACCCCTCAAGTCTTCCTTCAGGAGAAACCTATGACTCACGTAGTTGCCAAACCCTGCGACGGCTGCAAGTACACCGATTGTGTGGTCGTCTGCCCGGTTGAGTGTTTCTACGAAGGGGAGACCATGCTGTACATCCATCCGGATGAGTGTATTGACTGCGAGGCTTGTGTGCCCGAGTGCCCGGTGGAAGCGATCTTCCACGAGGATGACCTGCCCGAAGAATGGAATGAGTACATCCAGATCAACGCTGAGCAGTCGGAGCAGTGTGAGGTCATCACCGAGCGCAAAGATCCGCTGAAAAAAGACTGAGCTGGCTTTTTTATTCAGCCGATTGACGATACCCCCGCACGAAAGCCAGTTGACGCGTAAAATTCGGAAGGTCGTTGGCTCGCGATAAAACCGCTGGAAGCCGCCACCAAAGCCGTAACTTTGGCGGAGAGGTTGAAATTTTTGTGGTGGCTGGAGGTAGATACTCTCCCTTGGGAGAGTCGGCCTATCAGGGCCGGAGAGGGGATTCGTAATCCCTCCCCTCGCTTTGGCTCGACCCTCCCGCTGGGAGGGTGTCGACGTAACTTTGCCGAGCAAAAGGCGGCCGAGCGCAACTTCGAAACTTGCCCTTCTGGCTTATCACCAAGCTTCGCTGGTGGCAATTAAGCTTTAACTCTCACGGCCGAATCGGCCATGTTACTATTGCCTGCCCAGGTTGTACTTGGGTATCCCGGCGGCTTCGGGCTTGGCCCACATCTGGTTCGGGTCGCCGAACAGCGAGTTGATTTGATACTTGCCCAGTTCAATGGTCAGTTCTTGTGGCTCCGGTCGCACGATGTGCAACTCAATTCGCTTGGGCAAAGCGATGTTGTACTTTTCGTAGAATTCAAACTCTAGCGCGTTCGAGTAGGCTAACAGTTCACTGGGACGATTGGCTTCCTGGGTTTGCTGATAAATGGCAACTTGTTCCACGACGCCAGTTTTGGCGTTGATCAATAGCTGTCGATGGCTGGTTGTGCCTGGCAACGGTGATACCAATCGCAAGTAGCCGGGTTGGTCCTGAAATGGTCCATAATGCTGTTGTTTGGGATCGAGTTGAATGATTCCCAGTCCGTCGATTAACCATTGGGGCTCCAGCGGGATCTGGGCGCGGAATCGACTGTTTTGGTATTCGTCGTGTCGCGAGTAAAACATGGCGGGCTCTTGTTGGCCCAGGTCGACTTTGGACCAGATCCAGAATTCCTGCTCGTTGCTGCCCGCGTCGATTCCGGAGATTCCCATCACCCCTGCCTTCAATCGCATTCGGTTGGGGAATTCGACTTGCAACGTGCCGGAAATCTTGGGTATGCCGGCCGGTTTTTTGACTTTGATTTTCACGTCCGTGTTGAGCTGCTTGATCCGAATCGCTTTGGCATTCAGATCAGCAATCAGCGTTGTCAAGCTGGGCGGCTTGGTATAGGCCGCCGGAATCGCTTGGGGCTGCTGACCAAACAGGTTAAAGATGCGTGGCGAACTTGATTCACCAGAATCCGAATTGCGTTGCCAGGACTTGAACAGTTGGGCTTGGATGGTGGCGTTCGGGATCAGCAGCCAGCAGCTGAACCAGATTCCCAGGAATAGCATCATCGATCGCGTTGAGTTGCTAGTCATCGGGTAGCTCCTGGTCAGCATCATCTTCGTCATCGCCAAACGGTTGATCGACAAACAATTGTTCCCCCAGGATTTCCTGGATCTCGGCCATTCGGTCGGGGGGAAGTTCGCAAACGGGTAGCTGATACTCCGTTTTGTCCAACCGATTGCGGACCTGGATTTGATCAGTGGATTCGCCGTCATCATGAATGACCAGGATTTTCTTCTGGACCAATAACAACGCCATCACGTAAGCCAGGTCGCGCGATTCAGGCTGTTGTAAAACATGTTCAAAGTAGGCCAACAGCACCTTGCGAGGGGCCCAGTAAATCTTTCCCTGAGCCTGTTCGGGAACTTGGCTTTTCCACCACCCAATGCATTCTGACTCGCCTGGTTGTTGCCAGTGTTGCCGGCAGAAGTCACGGCGTTCGGAGCTGCCATCGGTAGCTTCGACCAGCACGGTAAAAAATGGCTCACCGGGCTCGAAATCCCGCTGGTCAGCAAAACATTTTCGCGTGCTTTTCTTGAGGTCAAAGTCTGCCATGGAAATGGCTTGGTGGTATCCAATAGGTTTCGGGTGCACAGTGTTCAGGGCGTGCGGGAGGTTAGGCGTTTTGCCTGGTCAATACAAGCCCGACGTAGGTTTGGAGCAAATCGATTTAGGAACCGCAGAGTCGCAGAGGACGGGGAGTTGCGGAAACCTGACTGGGCAATTTCGAGTCCTCAGCGCACTTTGCTTCTCGGCGGTAAGATTTCCATGTGGATGCAAGATAGATCGGCAAGCTTTTCGCGGAGAGGCTGACATTCTTTGGCGATCTCGGAAGGTAGCTTGGGCCATTGGCCCGAGTCGGTGAGGAGATGTTCGGATTTCAACTTGCCGCTGCGACCACGGCCGAATCGGCCATGCTACAAACTCTCGCGGAGCAAAATAAGATCATGTGAAACATCAAAACTCACGTGTCAGGTTTCCAGTTGCGGACCAAACCTCCTTGAGGACAACCTGGTCGATTGCTGCTTGCTAGCAGCGGCAATCCGCATTGGTTGAACACCGGGAATCATGTTTAATTCGAATCTCTTAATGTCATTTGAATTACCACATTGTGATTGCATCAGGGACACTGTCATGCGTTCTCGCATTGCCGCTTCGCGCACCAATCGTACAAAGCAACGCCGACCAACGACCGCTTATCAAGCCCTGGAAGAGCGAAGGGTCCTCACCACATTGGTGTTTTTCGATACCATCAGCGGACAGCTGACGATCGACATGACTGAAAACAACGATACCGTCGTGGTCTCGATTTCGGGTGGCAATGTGACCGTCAATGGTTCCGATGACTTGGACACCAGCCTGGCAGGCGTTCAGACCGCCAACTTCGCTGACGTGACGTCGATGGAGATTAACGGAGGTGCATTCAACACCAATCAGGCCTTGACGCTGAACGGTGATTTTTCGAATGCCAGTGGTGGACAGTTGAACCAGCTGACGATCTCGAATGTGGAGTCGATCCTGTTTGGCGGCGACTATCAATTGAGCGGCGATTTCAGCGTTTCGTCAGTAAATCCCGGAAGCGGACTGAGTGATTCCACTGGGCGACTGCGTGTTGGTGGTGCAACGACAATTGATGCCGGCGGCAATGACGTGGTGCTGAACGCATTCGACAATGATTTCGTGGGGCCGGTTTCGTTGTCCAACAATTCCAGTACCGCGACGATGTGGGTGATGGATCAAAATGATCTTCAGTTGGCACAGGTTTCCGTTGCAGGCGACGTGGACATCATTGCTTCTGGCGCCGTTTCGGATACTGGTGGATCGTCGATCAATGTGACCGGCGTCGGCAGGTTCAACGCCGTTTCATTGAACCTCGGCGATGACGCTGGCGATACGACCAACTTTGGGGCGCTGCGAATTGAAACCACCGGCGCAGCGGTGGTACAGGAAGACTCCGACGTGATGTTGACCGTTGTGGATGTTCAGTCATTGTCGTTAAGCACCGACGATGGCATTTACGATTCGCGGACCGGCTCGATAACGGTTGCTGGGCAAGCGACCTTCAATGGGACAGCCCGCGTTCGAATTGGCGACAATGGCACCGACACATTCAATGCCGGTTCGGTTAACTTTAATTCCGCGGGCCACGTTCACATCTGGGAGGACAGCGACTTGATGCTGACTGGCGACAGCACCGCGCTGTCGCTGAACCTGTACTCAAATGGCGACATCACGGATGACGATTCCGCGACGTTGAATGTTGAAAACATTACTGGCGTGGAGGGAACAAACATCATTCTCGGTGACTCGGCATCGGATCAGTTTAACTCGGGCGCGATTTACTTCTTTACTCCTGGAGACTTTAACGTAACTGAAGATTCCGGAATGCATTTTACGGAAACCAAAAACCGCGCGCGACGGTTGTTGGTTACCGCAGCGGGCGCGATTACCGACGCCGTCACAGCGCGGGTCAACATTGAACGTATCGCCCAGTTCAGCGCCGAAGTCGTCAATCTGGGCGAGCAGGAGACGGATGAGTTCAATGCCGGCTCGATTGATTTCGACACGACCACTCAATTTCTGTTGCACGAGGATAGTGCGACCAATATCGCCGGCTTCAATACTGCCAACGGGTTGAACATTGTCTCAGCAGGAGCGATCATGGCGACCTATTTCTTAAACGACTTTGGGACTTCCTTGAATGTCACCGAAACGGCTTCCTTTACTGCAGCCAGCATTGAGCTTGGTTTCCAGACAGCGGATGAATTCAATTTCGGAGCGGTGAATTTCAATGCCACCGGTGACGTCGCGATTGCTGAAGACAGTGGCATGATCGTAACGGGAACCAGTTCGGCGACCAATGCGCTGCTGGCGGCTGTCGGCGCGATGACGGATTCGGCTGACGCCGCGACGACGATTGCGGCGAACACCAACCTGACGGCCGACTCGGTGGTGATTGGAAACACGGAAACCGATCTGTTCAATACAGGAACGCTGACGGTTAACACTTCGGAGGATGCATCGGTGATGGAAGATTCGTCGATGGCGATCACCGGCATCAATCGGGCCGCCAATTTGACATTGAGTGCCCTGGGGAATCTGATCGATACACCGACCGCCGATACGGTGGTCACAGGTAATTTGAATGTCTCTGGGAACCTGGTGAATCTGGGGAATGAATTGACGGACAATCTGCTCTTTGGCAGCCTGACGTTTGAATCTCAAGGTAACACCAATATCACTTCCGACGGCGCTGTCGAATTGCGGGGCAATAGTTCTTCTGGCGACATTCTGTTGTTGTCCGCCAACGGCAATTTGACTGATTTTGAACAGGCGCGGACCGAGATCGTCAACAGCGCGGTACTGACCGGAGTTGATGTCATCATTGGTGATCTTGCCGACGATTGTTTTGACATCCTCAACGGAGGCGCGTCGAGTCTGAGCGTGAATGCTTCTGGAATTGAGGATATCACGTTCGGATGTCCGGAAGCCTGATTTCGGCTGAAACAAGCTTCTGTAACCCACGCTGAATCCTTAAGCCAGTTGCCCCGCATCGAGATTGGCTGGTTTCTGTTAAACTGAACGCTAGAGCAGGCGAGTACGGCTTCCTGCGGGGAAACATTAATTCAATGGCGGTCGCGACTGGTACCGCAGCGGACTTACGTGAAACTCGGATCGACGATTGCAGAGGTCAAAGATCTGGCCCGAAAGTATGCTGATTTCAGCGATCAGCAGCTGACAGATATTGCACTGGACCTGGGATTTGAGTCTCGTCAACACGAGGACATCAATCGCTTGATTCCGCGTGGCTTCGCGCTGGTCCAGGTCGCTGCCGACCGGCAACTGGGCATGCGGCATTATGATGTCCAGTTGCAGGGCGGATATACCATGTGCCGGGGCAACGTGGCTGAGATGCGGACCGGTGAGGGGAAAACGTTGACGGCGACATTGCCCATGTTCGTCCATGCGTTGGCGGGCAAAGGGGCGTTGCTGGCAACCAGCAACGACTATCTGGCTCGTCGTGATGCCGAATGGATGCAGCCGATTTATCAGTCGCTGGGATTGAGTGTCGGTGTCATTCAAAGTGAGATGTCCCGCGAACAACGCCGGGCGGCGTATCATTGCCACTTGACTTACGGCACGATGAAAGAGTTTGGTTTCGATTTCCTGCGTGACCATTCCGGTCAGCGGGAACAGCAACAGCGGGAGTTGTGGTATGGCGGAGCCGGAGGCGGCGTGGCGGAATCGCCGATGTCCCGCCCGGTTCATCGGCCGCCTCATTTTCTGTTGATTGACGATGCGCGAACCCCGCTGATCATTTCGTCGGCTCAGGACAGTGAAGCTCAGCAGCAGCAGATCGCGCTCTATCGTTGGTCAGCGATGGCAACGCCCCAGTTCGAAGAAGACGAACACTATTGGTACGACCGCGAAAAACGTTCGGTCGACTTGACGCCGGAAGGCACTGCGCTGGTGCGAACCATTTCCAAGCCACGGGAACTGGCAGGAATCGGCTTACTGGAAATGTACGATTTTGTGGAACGCGCGATCCAGGTTGCTCGGGATTATCAGCGCGACAAAGACTATGTTGTTCGCGATGGCGAAATCGTGATCGTCGACGAATCCACGGGCCGGATCTCAGAGGGGAGACGCTGGAGCCGGGGAATCCATTGAAGCCAAGGTAGGAGTGGAAGTCACGATGGACACGTCGACTTCCGCCAAGATCACGGTTCAGTCGTTTGTCAGCCGCTATCCCTATATCGCCGGGATGACGGGAACGGCGTACTCGTCGCGAAAAGAGTTCAAAAAGATTTACCACATGGGCGTGGATGTGATCCCGACCAACAAGCCACCTCAGCGAGAAGACCTGCCCATCAAGTTTTACTTTACCGAAGAGGAGAAACTGGCGGCGTTAGCGGAGGATGTGCAAACGATTCATGATACTGGCCGGCCAATTTTGATCGGTACCCGTTCGATCGCCAAGTCGGTTCAGGTCAGCCAGTTGTTGCACCGCGTGGGGATACCTCACGAAGTTCTCAATGCGCGTGAAGTCGAACGGGAATCGGAGATCGTTGAAGCGGCCGGAGGCAAAGGCCGGGTGACGGTCGCCACGAACATGGCCGGTCGGGGAACCGACATCAAGATCGACGATGAAGTTCGTCAGTTGGGTGGGATGCACGTGATCGGGACGGAGATGCACGAGTCCAGTCGGATCGACCAACAGCTGTTTGGACGCTGCGGTCGGCAGGGGGATCCGGGGTCCGTCCAGCTTTATATTTCGGCCGAGGATAAGCTGCTGGAATCCGCCTTTGGTAAGCAATCCGCCCAGAGGTATCGGAAGATCGGTAAAATCCGTACAGCTTCTTATTGGATTTCGCTTTTTCACCGCGCTCAGCGAAAGGTAGAGAACCAGCATTACCGTTCCCGGCGCATACTAATGTACAACGAAAAAATGCTGGCCAAATCCCAACGCGAAATGGGCTTGGATCCAATTCTCGACAGTTTCGACTAACGCCGTGCTGCGTTGGTCAACGCTGGTGGCTGCGGTTTCATCATTTTCCTGTGCCGTGACGTCGCCTATAATCTAGGGCTGCACTCGAGCGGGATGAGAAGGGCATTCATTTTCGTGGTGGCGTTTATTTTTCCCGGTTTTTCCCCTCCCCAGGCTCATGTCAACTGGTCAACAATCCACTCCATCGACCAATGCCATTCGGGATGAGGTTCGTCGCACTGTCCAGCAACTGGGCGAACTGGCTCGGACGGAACGCGACTTCGATCAGTTCTGCGAAACCGTCCTGGCCAATATCGTCAAAATCACGGGTGCCCACGGCGCTCTGTTCTGGCAATTGGGCAGCGATCGCGTTCCCAAGTTGACTCATCAATTTGGCAAGTATCCTCACGAGACTGCCAAGAAAATCACCGACCCGGACAATCCCCGGCATCGCAATGCGGTGCTGGAGGTGGTTAGTCGCAAACAACCGGTTGGACTTTCCTCTGAAGCTTTTCTCGCCGGCGAGCAAGTCGACGGAGACCAGCAGCGTGACGCCACATTCTTGATGCTGTTCAGCCCCGTCTTCGATCGCAGTCAGTCATGTTGCGGGACCCTGGAGTTGTTGCAGCGTGGCGACGTTAGTCCCCAGGCGCAGGAAGGTTACCTGCGGTTTATCAACCAGGTCGCCAATCTGTTCCAGCGCTGGCATGAACAACAGGATCTGGCCAAGTTGACCGAAAACGTGGACCAGTGGGATGAACGGATGAAGTTCATCAGCGAGGTTCACAGTTCGATCGATCCGACCGAAACCGCTTATGCGATTGCCAATGAAGGCCGTCGTCTGCTGCGATGTGACCGCGTCAGTGTCGGGCGTTGGAATGGTCGGCGGTGCAAGATCCAGGCGATCAGCAGTCAGGATCGATTTGATAATCGAGCCAACGTGGTGCGGCTGTTGTCCAACGTCGCCACGGCCAGCGTCAGCGCGGAGACTCGGTTTTGGGTCAAAGGCGAGACCGACGGATTGGCGCCCGAAGTGGCTCGCAAGATCAACGAGTACCAGGACGAAGCTCATTGCCGAACCTTGATCGTGATTCCCTTGTTGGCCAAGCCGCCCGAAGTTCCAGATCTGGAGATGCGCAGTCGTCGGCAGGAGAAGCCTCGCAAGTTGGGCGCATTGATTCTTGAGTACTTCGATGCCGATGTGCCTGAGTCGCAAATCGAGCAAGATTGCCAGTTGATTGTCGAGCAATCCGAGTTGGCATTGGAAAATGCCCGGCGACACAACGAGATTTTTTTACAGCCCCTGTGGAAACGGATGGGGTGGTTGCAGCAGACCTTGTTTCGCGATCACTTTGCCAAGACCATGACGGCATTGTCGGCGTTGGCCATCGTGACATTGCTGATGGTCTTCCTGCCAATGGAATTGAAGATGAAAGTTGACGGGGTGATGCAGCCCACCGTCCGCAAAACCATTTTCAGTCAGACGGAAGGTCGGATCGCCGAAGTGTTTGTGGATCAGCATGACGAGGTTACCGCAGGGCAACTGTTGTTAGAGGTCGAAGATCCTGACCTCGAAGGCCAGATCGAATCGATGCAGCTGGAGATTGCCGCACTTGGCTACAGTATTCAAACTGCGGCAAGCCAACTGAATAGCAGTCGTACCGATCAAAACGAACGCGAGGAATTGGCTAATGCGATCGAGTCCTACCGATTGCAACAGGACGTGGCTCGCAGACAGTTGGACATTCTCAAACGGAAAAAGAGCTATCAGCGGGTAGTCAGTCCTATCGACGGCGTGGTATTGTCCCGCCAACCGAAGCGACTGCTGCAGGATTTGCCGGCGACTCGCGATCAGGCGTTGCTGGAAGTGGCCGACATCGACGGTCAATGGCAATTGGAGCTGAAGATTCCAGAAGGCCGAGTGGGCTACGTGGATGAAGCATTCGAAGCCAGTGGTGGCCAGCCGTTGCCAGTAGAATTCAAGATTGCCACCAACCCGAATTTGACGTTAACCGGAACGCTGAAAGAAATTGATTACCGAGCCGTGATGTCCGAAGAGGGCGTGGCCGAGTTTCGGGCGTTGGTGGAAATCGATCAGGATCAATTGCGAGCTGAATTGCGCAGTGGAGCCGGCGCCACCGCGCGGATCATGTGTGGGAAACGATCGCTGGGATTTGTTTGTTTCTACCAGGTTTACGACTTCGTCCGTACCCGGTTGTTGTTCTAGTGGTTTATCAAAGTTGAATTGCCCAGCGATGTTGAACATTGGCGACGAAAATTTACGATTGATCCACACCTGTGGGTCGGTCAATTCAGATCTGCGGAACCACTAGTGAGGTGAAATGTCCATTTTGCCTCCCCCTCGCGATCCCCGCTCGCGCAATGATCAACGTGGCCTAACCACGGTGCCGCCGCCCGGTCCGCCGATCAAGTTGAAGATGCGGACCGATTTGACTTGTGACATGATGACTTACCAGGGCGTTGAGTACTGGGTCGTCAAAGAGCCGCTGGGACAGAAATACTTTCAATTCCCTCCCCACGTGTTTTTTCTGCTCCAGCAGCTCGATGGGACCAAGTCGATTGAGCAGTTACAGGATTTGTATCACGATCGATTTGCGCCCAAGCGAATCACACGACAGGACCTGCAGCAATTGCTGACGCGATTTCACCAGGACGGATTGGTCACCAGCGATCTGCCCGGCCAGGGAAAAGAACTGCTCAAGCGAGGCGAGAAGAACAAGCGGGTCGAACGTTTCAGCCAGTTGGCCAACATCCTGGCGATTCGCTGGAAGGGGTTCGATCCCGAGCGCATTCTGAACTTTCTGTTGCCCTACACTTGGTGGATTTTCACCAAGGTCACGGCCATCGTCGTGATGTTCCTGGCCGCAATCGCGCTGATGTCGGTGCTGGCCAACTGGGCTCAGTTTCAGGCCAAGTTGCCCGGATTTGAGGCTTTTTTCGATCCGCGACAGTGGTACCTGTTCGCCCTGGTGTTGGCGGTCACCAAGATCTGTCATGAGTTCGGGCATGGATTGGCCTGCAAGCGACTGGGCGGCGAATGCCACGAAATTGGATTCATGCTGCTGGTGTTGACACCCTGCCTGTATTGCAACGTTTCGGATTCCTGGCGGCTGCCCAATAAATGGCACCGGGCTGCGATCGGCGCGGCGGGGATGTATGTCGAAGTCATGCTGGCAACGCTCGCGACGTTTGTCTGGTGGTTCGTCCAGCCAGGTTTGATACAGGATATCTGTCTGAAGGTGATGCTGGTCAGTTCGATCAGCACGATTCTGTTTAACGGTAACCCCCTGTTGCGTTTCGATGGTTACTACATCTTGAGCGACATCCTCGAAATTCCCAACTTGAATCAAAAGTCCACCAAGGCGTTGACGACCTTGCTGGGACGACACTGGTTAGGTTTGGAAATTCCCGATGATCAACTGATGCCAGCCAATCGGCCGATTGCGTTCGCGATGTTCACGGTCGCGGCATTCTGTTATCGCTGGTTCATCATGATTTCAATTATCTGGTTCCTGATGACGATGCTGGAGCCCTACAATCTGGAATCGGTAGGGATCGGGATCGCGTTGTTTTCAATGATCGGCATGCTGGTGATGCCGGGTTATAAGCTTTACAAGTACATGTCGGTTCCAGGTCGGATGCATCAAGTGAAAAAGGTGAAATTTTTCGTTGTGTTGGCAGCAGTGGTCGGTGTGTTGGGACTGGTTTTGCTGTTTCCATTCCCGCACTATTTGCGTTGCCAATTGATCGTGATGCCACAGGATATTGAAACGATCTGGATCCGCGAACCCGGGCGGCTGGCCGAATGCCTGGTCGTTGAAGGGGATCAGGTTGAAGCCGGCCAGACGCTGGCCAAGTTGACCAATTTGGAGCTTGAGTTGGAGTTGAAAAGAGTCGAAGCCGATGTGCTGGCCAAGTTGGCGGAGCTGGAGCTGGAACAGAGCAAGGGGCTGTTAGCTGATCCGGGAGTTGCCAGCGAAACGAAAAAGTTGGCGGTTGAGCTCGCCAAGTTGAAAACTCGGCAGCGACGCCTGCTGGAGCAGCGATCCGATTTGACGTTGACGACGCCAATCGGCGGCACCATTTTGGCAACGCCCTACCAACACATGGGCACGATGAATGATGAAATCAAGGAAACCAATCCGCAACCGTTGCTGTCCGGACAGTTTGAGCACTTGTTGTTGACGCGGGGGCAACGCTTGTGCGAGGTCGCCGATTTTTCCAGTTGGCAAGTGGTCGTCGTATTGACCGAAGACCAGGTCAAGTTCGCCAAGCCGGGGCAGGACGTCAAGCTGAAGTTGTACTCCGAACCAGGTGAAACGTATCGTGCCAAAATTGAATGGATTGGTGAAACGGAAGTTTCGTTGGATCGCGATGACTACGAGCCCACGCCGCAACAGATGGCTCAAGGCAGCGATCGGCCCCCAGATCGGTTGATGGAAATGGTGGCGACCTATCAGAAAAGTGACGCTCAGTATTTCGCGACCGTGCCGCTGAGTCAGACGACCAAGCCGTTGCGAATTGGAATGGGGGGGCAGGCCCGGATCTACACCGGGAGTCGTTCGTTAGGGGCTCGACTGTTGTGGTGGTTCAACCAGAATTTCCGATCGTAGAACGCATCGGCGGAGAGGCTGACATTTTTTTTTCCAGCCGATTTGGGCGCTAGCCCCGGACGAAAGATCGTTGAAGCGTTAACTTTTGAATGTCGGTGGCTAGCGCCACAACCGCTGGAGGTGTCGGGGCATTCTTCGACTCCGATAGTCGAGCTACAAACTCAACCGGCCTTCTTCAGGCGGTGGAGGGGAACGTAATAGGTGGCATATCGATTGCCATCAGTGAAACGTTCGCCGCGTGGGTCTGGTACCAATACCGATGCGCGTTTGGTAATCCGATTGACGGTGCCGACGTAGCTCACGCCGCGATGATGAAAGGACACCTGATCGCCAGGGCGAATTCCCAGCTTCTTTCTGGCGACATCGGCAGGTGTCAGCAAGCGATGATTGGATTGAGTGTGTCCAAAGAAACGTCTGACAATTCGTTTGAACGGACTGGCCGCGCAATTTGAATCGCCCGTTAACAGCATTTCGATCAGGTGAGTCATTTCGTGTTCCATGATCCGCTGCAACGCCTCAACTCGATTGCGACACTGGATACCGCCCACCAGGCTCGTGGCGTTGACCTGCCCAGGCCCGGCTTTAGGGAACGTAGCAAACAATGGAGTCGTGGCGATGGCAATTTCAAATTCCAGCTTGCGTTTGTTGCGGGAGCCATGAGCGTACATCGTCGTCGTGCCGCCGGAAGTCGTCATTCGCGTGGACAGGCGAAACGATAAAGGACGTGACGCCACGCGTTCGCACAACCGACCGACCTCACCATCGAAAAACAATTCGTCGGTAATCTGAAACAACAGCCCCAAATCTGCGGTCGAGATCACCGTGAAATTGGGATGGGTAATGCTGTCGGAATTGGCCAACAGATAGTGCCCGATGTCAGATGTCAGCTTGACTCGGTCCGCGTCAGCAAGCTGGCGGTTGATCACCAGGTTACGAAGTGGCTCGCGGTCAGGACGTTTCATTTTCCAACGGCCGATGGGCTGGGAAGGCAAGGCAGGGTGGTCGTTTCCAATTTTAGCAGCCAATGGATTCTGGACCTACTTGATCGAACCCTCAATGCTAGCAGTAGAAGCCAGGTTTCTTCACAGGAAATGGTTGCACATGGATGCTCACGCGAAGCCGCAAAGCCGCGAAGGGAAACGGGGGTGGACGCTCAAGCGAAACTGCAGGGGCTGAAAAGTGGGGCAAACATTCCCAATTCGGACACCATCACAATTCGCTCCAGAAATGAAAGGCTCATGCAGAGACGCGGAATTCTGGCAGATCAAAAATCGATATCTATTTACCAGAAGCGGATTCTCGTTTGCCTTTGGCCAGCGATCATTAATTGGCAAGGATTTTGCTGCAGATGGTTAGTCAAACGACGAAATGGCTTGATTTGACTTTGGCAGAAAGCACCAACGATGCAGGATTTTTTAACCAGCTGGAACCAGGCGGCGTTAACTTCACTCGGATTTTTCTGGATGGCCTTTTGGGCTTTCGCCCTGGGATACATCGTCAGCAGCTGCATTCAGGTATTTGTCACCCGGCAGCGAATGAAGCAGGCGATGGGCCGGGCTGGTCCCAAAAGCGTCGCGCTGGGCACTTTTTTTGGCTTCATTTCCAGCTCCTGCAGTTTTGCTGCCCTTTCGACATCGAAATCCTTATTCAAGAAAGGTGCCGGCCTGATCCCTTCACTGGCGTTCCTGTTGGCCTCAACCAATTTGGTAATTGAACTGGGAATCATCATTGCCATTTTTTTGAGCTGGCAGTTCGTCGTTGGCGAGTATTTGGGCGGATTGCTACTGATTGGTTTCATGTGGTTGTTCGTCAAGCTGACGTTGACGAAGTCGTTGGAAGAGGGGGCGCGCAAGCACGTAGGCGGTGGAGAGCAGGGTGACCGGCAAACGGTCGATTGGAAGCAACGAGTCACCAGTTTTCACGGCTGGAAAATGGTTGCCCGGCAATACTTCATGGAGTGGGGGATGGTATGGCGGGATGTGACTTTCGGCTTCACCGTTGCTGGTGTAATCGCTGCCTTCGTTCCCAGGCAGTTTTTTGCAGCATTGTTTGTGGGATCTGGAGCGGACGGTGATCCTGCGTTCTGGCAAGTATTATTGCAAACATTGGTGGGGCCGGTGGCTGCTTTCTTTACGTTCATTGGATCAATGGGAAACATTCCGTTGGCGTCACTGTTGTATGGCAATGGGGTCAGCTTCGCGGGAGTGATGGCCTTCATTTTCAGCGATCTGGTGGTGTTTCCGGTATTGCGAATCAACGCCAAGTATTTTGGCTGGAAGATGGCGTTGTACATCCTTGGAGTGTTTTTGGTAGCGTTGGTGGCGGCGGCGATCGTCCTCCACTATGGATTTGCAACCTTCGACTTGTTACCGGAACGAGGTGGTGGCCAACAAGTAGAACCTTTCGAACGGTTCGCAATCGACTACACGTTTTTCCTGAACCTGGCGTTTCTCGCCGTCAGCGGATTGCTGGTGTGGCTCGCCTTTTTCAAAAACGAATCTGACCCAGACCACGACGAGCATGATCACGGAGATGATCCCAGCTGGAGCGATCGATTGCTAACGGTCCTGGCCTGGGCATCGTTTCTTTGGCTCGCTGGTGGATTGCTTGCGGGTGTGCTTTAAAAACCTGCGGAAGTGTTTGCGACGGAAGATTTAGTTGACCGGATCGCATCCTAGCTCGCTCAGCTCCTGTTTTAGCGAACGTTTGTATTCAGGGTCCAGCTGGGCCCAATGCTGGTTATTCAGTGCTCCGGCAATCGCCCACAGCAGGTTCAAGCTGACGTTGGTATTAAATCGGCGAACGGTCAGAAAGGCAGCTGCCGGGCCGAGATCGCGTAATTGAGACTCCGTATCGATTCCGGCGCGACGAAGCATATCGCTGGATTTCGGACCGAGATTTTTTAACTTCGCCAATGGCATTGTGGGGGTCACCAGGTTACGAAGTGGCTCGTTTCATTTTCCGACGGCCGATGGGCTGGGAAGTCAGGGTAGGGCGGTCGGTTTCTATTCTAGCAGCCAATGGATTTTGGACCTACTTGGCTGAAGCTCCATGCTAGCAGTGGAAACCAGATTTCTTCGCAGGAAATGGTTGCACATGGATGCTCACGCGAAGCCGCGAAAGAGAAAAGTAGCGGAGGCTCAAACAGACTGCTGAGGGATGAGGCATGCGCGCAGTCCGATTTCAGAATCCATCACGACTGTACGGTAATCAAAAGACTCACGCAGAGACGCAAAGCCGCAGAGTTCTGTTAGATCCCAGGTGCCAACCCTTACTTTCTATTGGCTGCTCTCAAGGCTGCGGCTTCGGACTGTAACTTGAATTCGTGGCCTTGGGGGAAATACTGGATGTCGTCTTTCAGGTAATAGACTTCTTCGGGGGACGCTTGCATCCTGTCAGGTTGATCGAGAAACCAGAATCGCTGCCAGGTGTCTTTTTCCTGGTTGGGTTTCTGTGGCCTGAATACATCTCGGTTCATATCGGCAATCATTGCGACAGCTTCGCCAACAGGC
>CAZJEK010000054.1:0-22688 GCA_964545005.1 uncultured Pirellulaceae bacterium | reverse complement strand
GCAGCGTTGCCAGAGATTGTCGAGTCCTGCACGTTGACAACACCGTCGGTGGAAAAGATCCCACCGCCGCTTCCGGAGTCGCCATCGGCAACATTGCCGGAGATCTCCGAGTCAGTCATGTAGAAGCCACCACCGGCATTGAAGACGCCACCGCCACCGTTGCCCATGGCCTGGTTTCCAGTGATCACCGTGCCATTGCGGACATACATGCTGGCGCCGTTTGCGTTCCAGACACCACCGCCTTCGTCAGCAGCAACGTTGCCTTCCACCGTTGAATTGGTCAGCAGAACGACAGCACCGGAGTTACGAACGTGCAAGCCCCCGCCGTTGCCTGGGTTGGCGTCGCCGGGGCCGGCAACATTTCCGTTAGCTTCCGTTCCCAGGGTCGAATCGATCAGGTAGAAGCTGCCGCTTTCCAGTTCAATGGCTCCGCCAGCATCAATCGCCGAGTTGGCAGTAAACGTTGAATTTCGCGCTGCGGTCGATCCTGTCAGGTTCAACACGGCTCCACCGGAAGCACTCGCACCTGAAGCGGTGTTGCCAGTGAACGTCGAACCCGTTAGATACAAAGACCCGAGTTCGTGGAAGATAGCACCTCCCCCAAGTCCATCGGCATCATTGTTTACAAAGGTCGAATTGGAAGCGAGCAGAACGCCCTGACCGGACGCAATCGCCCCACCTTGAACGGCATGTCCGTTTTGGAACGTCAGACGACCGAACGCGACGCGCTCATCTGTGGCATCATTGAAGATCCGATCCGTTCCACCCCCGTCGAATGTGACGTTCGAGTTACCACCCTGGATCAGAACATCATCCGTGATGGTGTATTGCCCGTTCGTGGTTGGAATCACAGCATCCTGAAGGGCACTGGTAAATCGAATTGCGTCCCCGTCAGCTGAACCGGCGGGGGCATCGCCAAACGCTGCATTTGTATTGGCCGCAATCAAAGCTTCACGAAAAGTAATTACGCCGTCAGCGACACCACTGGCATCGTCGCCGGCCGAATCTACGAAAAAAGTGGTCAGTACACGTCGCTGCTCGAGCGACTGATAATCATTGTCACGTCGTTTGGGGCGTTTAGTGATCGGACCACGTCGATTTTTAAAAATCACGTTGCACCTCGGGGGGTTGGAAAAAAATAGAGTTCGAAGTGCCGAGCGGATGCAAAGCTTGTGCCAACTAAAAATCACGCCGCTCGCGTGGGTTGGTTAACGCTTGGGTGCCGATCGTAGACGATTGTGATCGCAAGACGTTCAACATGAAGCCAAACGGTCCAGAGGTGGATCCCCCTTATCGGCTGCAAGTTCTATTCAGCTGAATCACTGCTGGCTGGTCGCAATAAGTCCAGATGCGCTTCGATCAACTTGACATTCCTGGTATTTGATTTGAACGCAATATCGAACAAATCACCCAATAATGGCACGCTGCCTACGACAGCATCGACAGCGATATTCCAAATCATCTGAGCCATCTTTCGCTTCGGCAGTCCCAGCAACCATGCTTCGCGGACGATGTAGCCGCTAGCCGCCGTGGTCGCCAAATCACCTACCCCGGGGATCAACCCGATCAGACTATCAAGGCCAACTCGACGCCCCGTCCCAGGAATTAGAAACGCCTGATCCATCAGCTGAGCCAGCTTCTTAATTCGCGTTAATCGTTTTTCAAAATCGACATTTCCGCGCCGATCTGTCGACAACCGTACACTAGCGAATTTTCGGGGTGTCGCCGCTAACGAATGATCTGCCTTAGGAGAGATATGGGAGTTCATGGTAATTTGAGGCTCGTGGAAAGAACTTTTAAGCTGGCACAACCACAACCAACAGCAGTTGTCCGAAACAATCGAAGCAAATTCTGTTCCCCCAAAGACGGATAAGTCCGTATCGAACGCTGCAGTTTCCCGAGGCACCAAGAATTCATTCGCCCGAAAAGACAGAAGCTAAGAGTTCTTGGACCGCAAGAATTCATCGCCGGAAAGGGCAACTAAACCTGTTCATCGATCAGCCAGGGAAAACGAACGGCGGCGTCCAACGATGTCGAACGCCGCCCTCCTGGTCACTCGTTTTTTTCCGAAAATGATTCAGCTGTTGGCGGGAATCTGCCCGGCATGCTTACCTTCAGCGAACTCCTCGATCGCTTTATCGCAAAACGCTTTCAGATCATCAGGCTTGCGACTGGTTACCAAACCGGCATCGCAGACGCATTCCTGGTCGACCCAATTGGCGCCAGCATTTTCAAGATCCGTTTTCAAGCTCGGCCACGAAGTCAACATTTTGTCGCGGACCACGCCAGCTTCGATCAGTGTCCAGGGGCCGTGGCAGATCGCAGCGACTGGCTTCTCCTGCTTGAAGAAATCCCGGACGAAACTCACCGCCTGCTCATTGACTCGCAGAGCATCTGGGTTGAAGACGCCGCCGGGCAAAACCAGCCCATCAAAATTTTCCGCGCTAACATCGCTAACGACCTGATCGACATCGAATTGGTCGCCTTTCTCGTCATGGTGGACGCCTTGAACTCGGCCTGGCTCCAGCGAAACCAATTGTACGTAGGCACCGGCGTTGCGAATGGCTTTCCAAGGTTCGGTCAGTTCGATCTGCTCGAAGCCATCGGTGACCAGAAACGCGATTGTTTTGCCTGTAAGACTGTCGTTTGACATGGAAACTTGCTTTCTGTTTGTAGCGGCATATGCCTCCAGCTAAATTCGTTTGCCTGAGTAGCGTCAGAAAGTTACTGCAGCAAGCCGCGAAAAAATTCATTTACTCAAACAGAGGCAAATCCTGTACCAGACATCCAATTACAGCAGCGGGGCCAGCAAACGAGCGACATTTTCGACGACCTGCGCCGGAAACGATCCGGGCAACAGGTCATGGTCTTCGATCGGACGAGAATGACGGAGATAGTCCGCCTGCAGGTCGCTTAACGATTGCGTGAACTGGGCGTCGTAAATCAGCATCGTGATTTCGAAATTAAGATGCAAACTACGTGGGTCAAGGTTCAGGGAACCGAAGATACCTGTATCGTGATCAATCACCAACGACTTGGTGTGCAACATCCCGCCTTGGTACAAGGCAATCTTGACGCCGGCTTCCACCAGTTCTCTCAGGCTGGTACGGTTGGCCAACCTGACAAAAACGGAATTGACTTTTTCTGGCAAAATGATCGTAACCTCGACGCCCCGTTGCACGGCGGAAATCAATGCGCTTTGCAGGGTGTCGTCCGGCACAAAATATGGTGAAGTCAGCGTGAGCGTTTCATCAGCCATGTAGATCGCGTTCAGCAACGAGCTTTCGATCGCCCGGTTCGTCATCCCCGGACCGGACGGTACAACCTGTACGGGGCATTGACCATGGGGGACGGGGGATTCGATGCTCTCTGGAAAATCAAGTTTCATGTTGGGACCGGGAGATGCCAGCAGCCAATCTTCTTGAAAAGTCATCAGCAGGACATCCACCGCCGGACCGCGGACTTTGACCATGGCATCGATCCATTGGCCAAAGCCAGCGCCTTGCTGGAAACGCTTGGGATCCGCCATGTTCTGACTGCCCATGTAGGCGATTTCGTGATCGATCACCGCAATTTTTCGATGCAGCCGCAGATCAAATCGATACAGGAATGCGCGTAACAGGTTCGCCGGCAATGCTTGCCGCACAGTGACGCCAGCGGCTTGGAAACGTTGAACCTGTTGACTGCGCATGAATCCGCGGCTACCGACCGCGTCGACCAAAATCCGACATTCCACGCCACGTTGAGATGCCTTGATCAAGGCTTCACCAACCTCATCCGCGAGGCCTCCCACCTCCCAGATGTAATATTCCAGAAAGCAGCTGATATTAGCGTTTTCGATATCATTGATCATCGAACGGAAAATGTCTTCCGGAGAATCCATCAACTGCAGATCGTTCCCAGCCAGGACGGGACTGGCGGCGGCTTGATTGACCAACCTTGCTAGTTTGGCAGGATCACTATTGGGATCCCAGTCAGTGAATTCGTACTGGGTCAAATGGGATCGCCACGCGCGAAACTTTTCTTCCAATTGCTGGGCCCACCTGGCACGATAAAACCCCAGCCGTTTTTCGCCAATTAACACATAGACAAACGCACCGAAGATGGGGACCAACAGGATGATTGACAACCAGGCCAGCGAAGTCCCCACCGGCAGTCGGCGCATGACGACTCGCAATGAAAGAGCGACCCGTACCAGCCACTCAACCAGCAACAACCAGATGGCGGGTTCGAGCATGTTGCCACTTTTCGCTTAGGCTCTGGATTTTCAGCTGGTCGGCATTGGAATTACCAGTTCCGCACAGTGCTGGCAAACGGCAATACAATTCTGCTTCACGCTAACGTACCCGAAATCAAGTAGCAACGCAGCACCAGCGCTCCGAAACTTATCGAGCAACCAGCAAAAATCGTATTTGGTTGATTTGGCCCAACCGCCATTCAATTGGTACCATTGGCACTGGACATGTATTTGGCGATATAAGCAGGTTCGCCCATTCTTTCCAGCAAATCGAGTTGCAATTCCAGCCAACCCTGATGCTCTTCCTCTTCAATCGCCGTCTGTTCGAAAACCTGACGCGAACCGAGGTCGCCGTCTTCAAAAGCCTGCATGGAAGCCTTGGTATAAAACCGGATCGCCTCCTGCTCGTCGGCCAAATCAGCGGTAAACATTTCTTTCAGGCTGCCCGAAACAGTCGGAGGTTTTTCCAGCTCCATTTTTGGCGTCCCTTTAAGAAACAAGATACGATCCATGAACTTCTGGGAATGCCCCAGCTCCTCGTGCATTTCTTCTCGCATCTGGGCCGCCAGTAGATTCAGCCCCCAGTCTTCCAACACGCCGGCGTGCAACTGGTATTGGTGCGTTGCAGTCAACTCCATCGACAATGCGGTCTGCAGATTCTCAACTGAGCGTTGACGGGACATGATTCAGCTCCTTGTTGTGGTATGGAATCGCCAACATCCCGTCACTGGAGGAATGTTGGATATTCATTGGTTGGTGGTTCATCAATCTGAGCGACTGGCAACCAGCGCTCCCCGGTAATGACGGCTTCGCCAGCCTTGGATTACGTGAAAAATGGTCCAAAACTTGTGAACATTGATTGGTATGCAGTTTGCCTTAGTTTATAGCCAACACGCCTGATTCGGCTTGGCGACAACCACCTGATCTCTTTCGATGGAAAGCAATCGCCGTCTGGCTGTTTCTATGTTTTGATCAACCTCTATGTGAACCATGATTTTTCAGCAACGATTCGTACCTGGATTAGCCATTGCCTCCTACATTGTCGGTGACGAACGGACTGGCGAAGCCGTCGTTATTGATCCGACTCGCGATGTCGAACCTTACATCAAATTCGCAAAGCAGAATGACCTGCACATCAGGCATATTATCGAAACGCACGTCCACGCGGATTTCGTTTGTGGGTCTCGGGAGCTACAGGCGCGGTTGGAAGACCGTCCCTTGATTTATTGCAGCAGCTATGGGGGCGAAGATTGGGAGCAGACGTTCGCTGATCGGCACGTCAAAGTTGGCGACCAGATCAACGTCGGTAAACTGAGATTCGAGTTCTGTCACGTTCCCGGCCACACTCCAGAACACATCGCGATCACCTTGTTCGATGAGTCACGCAGCGTCAATACGCCGTGGTTGATGTTTAGCGGCGATTTCCTGTTTGTTGGCGATGTCGGCAGACCCGATCTACTGGGAGAAGAGGCCAAACAGGAATTGGCCCATCAGCTGTACGAAAGCGTTTTCGATCGAATCCAATCACTACCGGACATTACCGAACTCTTCCCGGCACATGGCGCTGGATCGCTATGCGGGAAAGCGATTGGTTCCCGGCGATCGTCAACGGTTGGTTTTGAACGACAATTCAATGATTCGCTACAACAGCTTCCTGAACAACAGTGGGTTCAGAAGTTACTTGATGACATGCCGCTCTCCCCACCATATTTCAAACGGATGAAACAGGTTAACAAGCAGGGTGCTGCGATCATTGGTGCTGAACTTCCGGGGCAAAATCGGCTGGCTGCCGCAAAGGTTAATCAACAAGTCTGTGACGATTGCCTGATCGTCGACGTCCGCGCGAAAGAGTCATTCGCCGCAGCCCACATTCCCGGGGCCATCAACATTCCTCTGGGGCAAAATTTGCCGACGTGGGCAGGTTGGGTCTTGCCTTATGACAAGCCAATCATCACGGTGCTCGACAACCCGTCGGAAATCAGCGAGGTGGTGGTGCACCTGACTCGAGTTGGTTTTGATCAGATCGAAGGATTCCTGGAAGGCGGAATGGGCAGCTGGGAAACGGCTGGGTACGAATTGGAATCGTTGGATACGATGTCCGTGCATGACCTCGCCCAGCAGACAGAAGATCTGACCGTGTTGGATGTACGCACCGCCAACGAGTGGCGAGCCGGACACATCGACGGTGCGATTCATATCCATGGCGGCACATTGCAGGAAGAAATGGACCGAGTTCCCAGCGACAAACCGGTTGCCGTCGTCTGCGGTTCTGGATACCGGGCTTCGATCGCTTCGTCGTTTCTGAAAAAGTCCGGCTGGGATCGTGTCAGCAATGTGATTGGGGGAATGTCAGCCTGGCAAGCGGCCCAGCTTCCGGTTGCCAAATAGTGACCGGGTATTGCTTTACTGACCCGGCAACGACCACAATTATTGGTGACCTGAATTGGAAGCCAAGTTTGATGGAGTTACCGTGACAAAAGCAACCGAACCGGAAATTAAAGCTGCCAGTGGTATTCTCGATGCGGTTGGTCACACCCCGTTAGTTGAACTGCCTACCGGGACTGACAACCCTGACGTTCGGTTGTTTGGGAAACTGGAAGGAAACAACCCTGGCAGCAGCGTCAAAGATCGCGCGGCCCGATCGATGATCACCCGCGCCCTCGAAGACGGGCGACTCCAACCGGGCATGAAGCTGATCGAACCTACCAGCGGCAACACGGGTATTGCCTTGGCGATGATCGCAGCAACGCGCGGGATCGAAATTGAACTGGTGATGCCGGAGCACGCTTCCCAGGAACGTATTAAAACGATGCGGGCGTTCGGAGCAACTGTTACCCTCACACCGACGGCACAATCGATGGAAGGGGCAATCGATCACGCCCGTGAAAAAGCTGATCAAGCTGGCTACCTGATGTTGGATCAGTTTTCCAACCCACACAATCCTCTGGCACACTTCGAAACGACGGGTCCTGAGATCTGGAATGATACCTGTGGGCAAGTCACTCACTTCGTTTCCGCGATGGGTACGACGGGCACGATCATGGGAGTCAGCCGATACTTGAAGCAGCAAGATCCCGCCATTCAAGTGATCGGTTGCCAACCAACCGAAGGTTCTCGAATTCCCGGGATTCGTCGTTGGCCAGAAGCCTATTTACCCAAGTTTTTCGAACCACATCGCGTCGACCGCACGATTGATATCGATCAAGCGGACGCCGAAAATCAGGTTCGACGCCTGGCTCGTACAGTCGGTCTGTTTTGCGGAGTCTCCGCTGCTGGTGCAACGCTGGCGGCCCAACAAGTCTGTGCACAGCTCCAGCAAGGCGTGGTCGTGACGGTCATCTGCGATCGAGGCGATCGTTATTTGAGCACACCGGTGTTTGAAGGTTAGAATGAGCGACCGACGTCTCGTCTAAATTCTATGACGGTTGACCAAACTGTCGCAGCGAGGCTGGTCACCCTCTGGACAATCTGATGGGGTTCCTTCACGACCGAACAGCCGGAGTACACCATTACAACTTCTGACAAACCCGCCACCGGTCGTTCGATCTTCAGTTCGCTGGGCCCGGCGCTGATCGTTGCCGCGGTCGTGCTGGGACCGGGATCGATATTGACCAGTTCCAAGGTCGGCTGCGAATACGGTTATTCGATGCTGTGGGTACTGCTAGGTGCCGCCGTATTGATGGCGGGGACGACCGCAATTTCGGCGACGCTGGGGCAGGCACTCACCGGAACCCTGTGCGGTGAACTGGCCGGTCGCCTGGGCCGTCCGATCGCCGCGTTCGTCGGAGTCACGTTGTTTTTGATCGTGGCCTGTTTTCAGTCCAGCAATAACTTGGCAGTCTTGGCCGGAATCGAACCAGCGCTGAAAGGCATGTCCCAACCACCGGCATCGTCTTGTTGGGGCTGCTAAATGTCATGATCGTGGCGGTCCTGTTTCTGGCTCGCGATCTGTACAAGGTTGTTGAGAATTTGATGAAGCTCTTGGTAGCCGTGATGGCCGCCGGATTCGCAGTCAACTTGATTTTTGCTCGCCCATCTCTGCTGGCCGCAATTCAAGGCCTCGTGCCTCAGATTCCGGCTGGCGTCGAAGGCGGTTTTTTTCCAACAGCGAATGTCGATCAGGTCGACGGTCAGCCTGTGAAAACGATCGTCGATCCGTGGTGGGCCGTGCAAGGTATGATCGCCACCACGTTTTCCATCGCCGGAGCGTTCTACCAATCCTACCTGGTCCGCGAGAAAGGCTGGTCGCGAACGGAATTGAAAAAGGGATTGACCGATTCGGTGTTTGGCATCGCGGCATTAGGATTAGCTTCGGCCATGATCCTGATGACCTCGGCGTCGGTCTTGCACGGGCAAGTCGAGGCGTCCAGTTTGAAATCGGCCGGCGATGTGGCGGGACAGCTGGAACCGTTGTTTGGCAAGTTTGCGACAGCGCTGTTTTCGCTCGGGATCATTGCCGGCGCGTTTAGCTCCTTTCTGGTCAATGCCATGATCGGTGGCACCCTGTTGTCCGATGGTTTTGGTTGGGGAGCGTCGATTGATTCCAAAGCCACAAAGTGGTCAACGGCCGTTGCCTTGCTGGTCGGTTTTCTGTTTGCTGTGGCCATGAACTATGATGCCGTCAGCAAAGTCGACGTGATCATTTTTGCTCACGCGCTGACGGTGTTGGGCGGACCGGTCCTGTCGTTCGCTTTGTTATACTTGAGTTTTAAGCTGGAGCCTGAACAACGGGCAGGGTGGATGTCGCCCGTCTTAATCGTCGCCTGTGTCGTGTCGCTGGCTTTGGCAGCGAGAACCGCCTGGAAGATCTGGCTGCAGCTCAGCTAAAACCCAATCCAACCCTTCGATGAACATCTATCAAAATTCCACGCCTGAAAAAATGGGACAAGCCGCCGCAAAGCTGGGCGGCGACGTTCTACGTACAACCATCGAACAACGCGGACAGGCAAACTTGATCGTCGCCACCGGAGCCAGCCAATTTGAGGTGCTGAAGCATCTCGTGCAGCAGCCCGACATCGATTGGTCGAAAGTCGTGGGCTTTCATCTGGATGAATACCTTGGGTTGCCAATGACCCACCCCGCGTCGTTTCGCGGCTATCTCAAGCAACGCCTTGTCGACCTGGTCCCGATCAGTCAGTTTCACTATCTCGATGGCGAAGGTGACGCCGAAGCTGAATGTGATCGCGTGGGGAAGATCCTGCAGAACCATCCGATCGATGTCGCGTTCATCGGCATCGGCGAAAACGCACACATCGCCTTCAACGATCCACCTGCGGATTTCCAGACCGAACGGCCTTACCTGATCGTGGACCTGGATGATGCCTGCCGCAACCAGCAACTGGGCGAGGGTTGGTTTGAATCGTTCGCGGATGTGCCTCGCCAGGCGATCAGCATGTCGGTTAACCAGATTTTGAAGTCTCGTACAATCGTGTGCAGTGTTCCGGACCAGCGAAAATCCTGGGCGGTGCAACAATGCGTTGAAGGCCCGGTAACGCCAGAGATCCCGGCTTCCATTTTACAAAACCACCCTGACACTCACTTGATGTTGGACGTCGCCTCGGCCTCCAGGTTAACGGCATGAGCGGGTATTTTGATTTGCAAGTCAACGGTTACGCCGGGATTGATTTCAATTCGGACAAACTTTCAGCCCAGCAACTGGAAGCAGCTTGCCAACGGCTTCGCGACGATGGTGTTGATCAGATCCTGGCTACGATCATTACCGACCAGCAGACTGCGATGTCGTCGCGGTTGAAAAATCTGGTGCTGGCACGGGAACAATCATCATTGGCTCGGGAGGTCATCGCTGGATTGCATGTGGAAGGGCCGTTCTTGAGTTCGAGGCCTGGATACATTGGGGCCCATCCGGTCGCGGCCGCTTGTGACGCAGACCTGACGACGATGGACCGATTGCTGGAGGCTGGTGGTGGCTTGATTCGGATGGTCACGTTGGCCCCCGAACGCGACGCGGACTGTCGAGTCACACGATACCTTGCCGATCAGCATATCTGTGTCGCGGCCGGGCATTGCAATCCGTCGATGGACCAACTGCAAGCAGCGATTGATGCGGGTTTGACATTGTTCACCCATTTGGGAAACGCCTGCCCTCCAGAATTACCCCGCCATGATAATGTCATTCAGCGAGCATTATTTCTGGCATCTGAGGGTAAACTGAAAATCAGCTTGATTGCTGATGGCGCGCACTTGCCGCCGTTTGTTCTCAGCAACATGATCACCACCGCTGGAATCAAACAGTGCGTTTGCGTGACCGACGCGATTTCGGCCGCCGGATTGGGGCCGGGAACGTTTTCGTTGGGGAACCAGACGATTAAAATTGGAGACGATTTGATTCCCTGGTCGGCCGATCGAACCCATTTTGTCGGCTCAGCCACAACGATGAACCGGATGGTCGAAAACTTGCGGCAACTTGGATTCAGTCAAATCGAGGTCGACTGGTTGCTGAACCAAGGGCCACGCGAATTAGTCGCGGCGGCTTAGCATCGCCGATTCAGCGACGGAAAGAAGGCCTGGACGATCGCTCCCCGATAAGACCAAAGGCGCCCCTCAGGCCCTCCGGGCCTGATCGATTGGCAAAGCTAAAATTCGCGCAAACGAATGGCCCCTTCGATGGTGGGTTCTAAAAATCGACTCGCTAGCGCGTCGGGCTTGTTTTTGAAAGACTCCGCCAGGAGGGTAGCGCCAATGCGAGCTACTTCCCGAGATCACAAAAAACATCAACCTCTCCGCTGAGCCAGACTGAAGCAAGTGGGCAGGCGTGCGGCCCTAACGGACGTCTTGTCGCCTGTCCCCAGCCGGGCGGCCCGAAGCCTGGTAGGCTTCCCGTTCCTGTTTAAGCCTTGCACTGTGAAATCCAAATCCGCTGGCTAACGTCGGTTTGCCAAACAGGTGAAACCAAGTGGTTCCCAGCACCAGGAAAACCAGGATGTGAATGCCAAACAAGATCGGTTTGCTGACCGAAGATTCTGAAAACCGGGAAACAGACAACAGGCACGCGATTGCGGTAAGCACCGAAAGCGAACTTGCTTGCCACGTGTTGCTCAGCCGCAATCGTCGGCCGCAGCGATGACAACTGACTCCCGGCAGCAAAAACCGGGCTCGCCTTAATGGCGCTTGGCAAACAGGGCATCCGAGCGTTGATTGACGTCTTGGAGCCGAAGAATCAGCGTGTGGGCTTTGATAAGGATTTTCAGACATGAAGCTCTCACAAAGTCCACCAATAGTATCGCATCGAAAGTTCAAACGTAGCGCCGCGAACTGCCTGGCTGAACGAGGACCCATCGTCTCTGAGTTTGCTGATTCGGGATTCGTACTCTTCACGCTCCGCCGGCGACATGGCTTCCAGGCGAGCTCGCATCTGGTTAAGTTCCTGAGTTTGCGGATCCTGCTCGAACAGCAGTTGCAATGCAGCAAGCTCACCACCATCAAACCAGGAACGACCGCAATTGCGACAGTCATCAATTTGCAGACTCAATTCCTCCACGGCACGCTTCTCCATTTTCGACCGGCAATTCGGGCAGCGAATCGCCACCCGCGTATCGTCAGTTTTATTTGCCGCGTGTTCCCTGGCCAATTGCTGAAGATCCTTATTGATTCGACGTTCAATTTTCGCAGCTCTGGATGTCGCCACCAAAGCACCTCGGCAATCCGCACATTCCATTACGTTCGCACCAGCGTATTTGCCGCGATTCAAGTCACAGTCGCACACGGGACATTTCATAGATTCAGTGGCCCCTGAAAATGAGATTGATGCTGAAAACAGACCAACTTTAGTCGGCTGAATCGATGGGACGTCGGATCCAGCACGAATTGTGCTGCTCCATGCCAATGTGTGGATAGTATGTTACAGCTGCGGGCGCGGCGAGTAAAATCAGCATCGTGCCACGACCAACCGCGTCATGGGTGGCGTCGATGAGCGCCTTGCCGATCCCGCGACGCTGATAGTCGCTGTCCACAGCCAGGTCGGACAAATAGGCACAATAGTGAAAATCAGTGAGCGAACGGGCGACACCAATCAGGATCCCCTTCGAATTCCGAGCAGTCACGATCACATCGGCTTGCCGCAACATTCCGTCAATCACAGCCAAATCGCCGACCGGTCGTCGCTCAGCCAACGTCGAGCGACGGAGGACATCAACGAACTCTTCGGATGTCAAATCGGGTTCAACCGAATAGCTGATTGGTTCCATATTTTCTTACCATTGAGCCATTCGGACTATCGACGGGAAGCGCCGCAGTGAGTGCATCGGCTCGCGGTTCTTGGGTAAAAATGAAAGCAGCCGAAACAAAATGCCGTGGTGGCAATGAAGTCATCGAACAACTTTTTTGACGAGAGCAAGACAATAATCGCCAGCATCAGTAGCAGTTCCGGCCAGCCCAATCCAAACATGAATGTCCTTTAAAAACGCCCGCGGAATTTCGATTATACCAGCGATCTGCGAACTCGTCGGTCAGCTCAATCTTCGACCTTGATAGTTTACCGTAAATCCCGGCTACAGCGCTGAGCAAGTCACAGCGGGAACGGCGGCTGCCCCCTTCTTACCGCGGCCCCATCCGGGGCAGATTAAATCGAAATGCCCGAAACTCGCGGCTTCCCCCCGAGCTAGTAACGCCGGCCCCTCCAGGGCGAGTGCAACTTCAAATTTCGCGAGCAGGAGGAGTCATGGTCCCTGCTGGATCCTATGCTCGGCAAATGATCCGGTACAAACCGAACGCTCCGGCCAAAATCCCCAGCCCGATGGGAGTCGCTGAAAACCACCATGACATGTGAACAAACCGATCCGATTCTCCTACATCACTGGCCCCCTCTGGAGTAGGCGTCCAGTTACCCATTGCGTGCAGAAACGCTCCCAACAATAAGCCGACAACAATCAACAATCCTCCAATGAATAGCAGGTAAGCTCCAACAAATCGCGTTTCGGGCGTAAGCAGTTCGTGCAGGTCCGTGGTTTCTTGCATGTTCGCTAGTTTGAAAAGCCGTAATAAATCCGGTGGTTTGACTGAATGCTAAATCTTCGTTCTTGACCACAGAGACACAGAGAACACAGAGTCTTACGAGGAAGTCCGTGTCCTCTGTGACTCTGTGGTTTTACAAACTCGTTTTTGAACAGCTGACTTGGAAATAGGCGATTAAAAGGAAACATCAACGTTCAATGCACCAACCCAACGTCCTAGCTTGGAATATACCCCGTCCTCCTCGGTGACATGATCTCCGGATAGGTATCCATTGGCAACCAAATCGACAAGTCACAGCAATGCCTGGCCTACAAGATTAACGTCCGCCAAATTAACCGGCCTGCAGCGCAAAGTAGATTCCCACCGGGTCTTTGATAATCGCAACCTGGGTTTCCGGACGTTCACCCACCACTTGGCCACCCAGTTCATTAACACGGCGTAAGCTTTCGGCCAGGTCATCAACCGTTACATGGATCAACCACACGGCTGGGATCTCCATGCCATCGCTTCCCGAACGGCAGATCTCAGCGGCCAGATTTGTTTCGGTTGCCTGCATTTCGAAACCTGCAACGCCGCCATCGCTGGATTCGATCGCGTTAGCCGACCAGCCCACGACTTGTCGATAAAACCCTTGACTGGAATCCGGATCCGGTACCGTCAACGACAGCCATGATATTTTCCCCAGCCGATCGGTTGCCTGAACGACTTCAGGATCTGGCGGGACCACCGGGATAACACCAAAGGCGGCACCATCGGGATCTTCGAGCACGGCCCACTGACTGCGTCCCTGTTCGTCCTTGCCGTGCATCAATTCTTGGCCACCAGCCTTGGTCGCCGCAGCAGCACTGGCCGCAACGTCGCCGACCTGGAAATGTGGCATCCACTGTAACGGCAGCGAATCGTATTCCGGGGTGCGAGCACCCAGACCAATAATCGGCCGGCCACAATTGTTCATCAGGTCGTCACGCCAAAGTGGATTCTCACCGGTAGTGAGGATCTTCGTGTAGAAGTCGAGTTCACGCTGGTGTTCGGGGACCGCGATGTCGGCACTCAGCACACCTCCGGCGCCGTGAAAAAATGGATTTCGCATGCTTGAATCCTGAGGTTAAGGTGAGCAAACGGAAAACGAGTGATTGAAACTTCAATTTCAACTTGCACTTCAACTACAACTTTGTAGTTGCAGTTGATATCGGGTTGCTTACCCCACGAAAATCACCACGACCACAAACATCTACATTCTAAATTGATCATTCGGGCTGAAGGATCGACAGTAACTTGCCGGCGGTCAAATCGTAACAGGTTTCCGGTGGCAGATCTGGTTCTTCATGATCCACGGCAACGATTATCGGATCGACAGCGTTGTCCGGATTCTCGATGAGAAAATAGTAATAGTAGTCGTCGTTGGCAAACGGAACCTGATCGTCATTCGCATTCGGAATGTCTTCTTTCCAGCCTTCGTAAAAGCTCGCTCCGGAACAAAATTCGAAACCCGTTACCAGCGGCATTTCCATCTCGAGATCCTCTTCGTCAAGATCTTGAAATTTGGTAATCCCGTAGGATTCCACCATCTTGCGAAACAGCCCGTTATGTAGCATGGCCGATTCGGCCGTGATTATAGAAGAAAACTTGGCGTTGGGCGAAAATTTGCGGACTCGGGCCAATGGCCCAAGCTACCTCCCGCGCCCCCAAAAAAAGTCAGCCCCTTCGTCAAGACAAACAGGGATCCGCTGAGCAACTCTGAATTCAGTATCGTATACCGACTTCTCCAGCAGAACGCAAAAAAATGATCAAGCAGGCGATAACAGACGCCGCCCCCAGAGTTTTCCCGGGAAGATAGTCACTGCGCCAAGTGAAAAAAAACCGCCGCTGCCACGACCAGCAAGATTCCAAAACTGGCATTGCCGGCACGCCTGTAAAACTGTTCCGGGGAAATGTTGTGGTCTGGGTGATGAGCCCAGCAATAGACCTCATGGTATCGATGTGCAGCGAATTTCAGAAACAAGCTGAACGCCACCATGGATCCAAATCCAATCAGGTGAATCGACAACTCTTTGAGATGGTTCAATATCGAACGGCTCGTTTTTTCTTCCGTTTTAGAACTGAACATTATTTCCGTATCTTGGTGAGTCCAACACAACCCACGTCCCGTGAGGCTTGTGAAACCACAATGTCAGTGAATGATACTGGCCCTAGTCGTTCAGTATTTCCGCAGGAGATTCGCCATCAACACTGACGACCGTGAGATAAGTTGAATCCACCCATCTCAGGTCGCCATTTCTGTCACAAACGCACGCCATCGTGTGCTGGCCTTCGGTGGTGTCGGCAACCAGATCACCTAGCAACCAGTTCGGCTTTTTGGATTGAAAAGCGCCGAACCCTGCGCCGACGAGAACGTACTTTTTTCCGGTATTAATATGCACGACAACGGAAGCCATGAATGCTCCTGGATGGTGGATGGTTAACTGATGAAAGCAAATACGAAATTGATATCCGTGTCACTCGCCGCTGATTTCCTTGATCGCAGCTTGGTAGCCAGCATCCCAAGACTCATGTTTTCGTGCGGCCGAACTATGCGAGTAACAAATGTATCTCACGTTATGGTCAGACAATTTTCCGATGGCATATCCGCGCAGAAAGAACAGTTCATCCTGGCCTGAATACGGCGTGTCTTCTGGCAGGGTAACAACCAGTGATTCACTTCTTCCCGACGGAGGCTCTGAAGCGTGCGGAACGACACAAACAGTTTGACCAAGAGCAAGTACAGGATCGCCATCGAGCGGTCCATTAAGATGCGACGCCAGCGTCACGCTGGGAATCGTTTCAGAATTCTTCTTTGACTCGCTGGGGCGCTCGCATGCGAAGATGACCAACAGGAACAGCAGCGGTATCGGGAATAATTTCATGTCATATCCTTCGCCTGTAGACTGTAAACCGAAAGCCTTGGTGTTTCTGGTCGACCCAAACCATCGGACCTTCGGCTAGAAAATTCAATCGCCGCTGCTTGGTGTCATCTCCCTGGATTGAGACAATAGCAATCGATTGACGTCGCCACGAACGACCAATGGGATCAAGATTATTCCGCCCAGCAAGGCGGGTGTCAAAACCACTGACGCCAAGACGTGCCAGGTTGCGTAGATTGGGCCATGCATGGCATTGACGAGTTTAAACATCTTGATCCACATTGGGATCGCAAAAACCAGGACTGGGATCGCTAAAAAAAGAAGGCCGGTCTCAAAGTCAAAAGATGAGATGGCAAAAAACGTGGCAATGAGAAATGGCACGCCAGCAATCATCGCCCACTTGCGATACCCCATCATCGATTCGCAAACGTCAGATTCGTTTTTCAATTCTGGTCATCTAATGAACTAGCGGGCGAGACCTGATCCGAAAGTATATCCGGTTTGCAGGTCGATCCTGGTCGCGATCACCGGTTGCTCGCACCGATGACTCCAGCCGTCATCGGTGCGCGGTCCCGCGTGCGCTCACTCGTCGATGGTAGGCCAATAAATCCAGTCGCCGTCGCTGGGCTGCTTGAGATCGACGAATGGCCTCTGTCCAGCATCGGCTCGATCACCGCCATCATCATCGCCGTCTGGCCCCAATCCATAGACCGTCAGCTGACCAAGATCATCAATTTTGAATCGCAACGGTTCTCCCGTGAAGCGGTCGATTGGCGGTTCCGAAATCCAGCCATCAAGCAAATCTTCCATCGATTCGGGCCAGCGATCGTTGACGCGATGGTAACGATGGATGGCCAGTGCCAGTGCAGTTGCATTGCGATTAGTAATCGTTCGTTCGGTCGCTTTTTTCACGGCCTCGTAAGCTGGCGTCAATAAGTTCAAGACTTGAGCTTTGGGCTGATCGACCTTGCCAAGATTGCCCTCCATCCAAAACGGAAGATCATAATTTGCGTTGACTTGCTCGAAGAACTCGTCTGCCTGCCGTTGCACTTCAGCTCGACTGTCCGCTGTCAGCAGCGTGATCGGGCCAACAATCGTTCGCCCCAACCGAATCGCTCGTGCGCTGGAAAGAAAACTTGCGTCCTCATCGCCATTGTAACCCCCCTGTGCGTTCATTCGGTTGAACGCCTCCATCACTTCCAAACCGACGGCTGTCATACGGCCGTCGCCGTTGCCATCATCGGAATAGATCCGCTGAATAAAGTCTTCGACCATTGCCTGTTCGCCCTTAAAGTTGACGAAACTGGCCAAGTCCAAAGCTTCAACGTGATCCTGCAATCGCTTCAACTCGTCTTCACCAAGCAGCTCGGGGTGTTGAGTCAATACTTCTTCGATATTCTCGAATCCAAGATTCGCCATCGCGTAACCGACCAGCGCACAAACCAAACAGGGCACCTCGGCGACTTGTCTTGACATCCCCAACATTGCCCGCGAGTTTTCAACAACCCGCTCGGTATCTGTTTCGGTCGCGGCCAAACGGGTATCAACGCGAAAGATCCTGGCCACACCCCGAAAGCTCTGGATGTGAGGCAGCAAAATGCTGATAATTGAATCGTCCAACAGTTCGTTTGCTTCAGCGCTGATACCAGCAATTCCATACTCGCCGCCGAATCCCTCATCGGACCGACGATCAAAATCCAAATGCGGAAATAACGCCTCGAAATCTTCGCGATCGTAAGCCGAACGTTTTACTTGCAATTGAACGCCAAACGAAGGCAACTTGGAGCCTTCTCTGAACATATCCAGCAAAGCCTGATGGCCACTCAAACGGGCAGCTGCGTCCGCCCACTCCGGATCCTCAGGTCGAACCAATCTTGCAAACGAACTGTCTGCGTTGTTCACATACAATTCTTCAAAATGGTTTCCACCGCCTTCCGACAAGCCGTATTCGCGAAACGCATCGCGATAGTACATTGGCCAGGCCTGCAGTTCCGGATCGCCTTCTCTGGCGGTTTCATTGAACACGGCCAGGTAATCCGTTTTCGGATTGGGCGAAGCGGAATGGAAAATGAACAACATCACGCCGTAGGCAATGATCGCTCCGCCGATAAGTAGAGCGGAGGCTTTCATAATTTTAACGAACATCGGACGATTCCTTTGTTTACTGGTTTTGATAAGCTGAGCGGCAACCTGGGGATCGCCGAATTCAGTGACTAATTGCTCGAACGATGCACCCCGCTGGTGACCGTCTTCAAAGTGGGCGACCAATTCCGCCGCCACTTCGGCCTTTTCAAATCGCATTAATTTGGTGTTGGCAACCAAGGACAAAATCAACTGCTGGACTTGCTGCGGCAGTCCTGATTGCTGAACCTGTAGCCGCCAGTTGCCATCGCGCAGCAATTGACGCCGGACTCGAACATCAAGCCAACGGTGCAGTGGACGGTGGGTCGGAACCAGTTGGCTCACCGGTTAACCCTCCAACCCAAGTTGTGGGGCAGGGCGTTGCCGAGTCAGTCCCAGGGCTTCCAACCCTTTGAAGACGGCAATCAGCTGTTGGCGATCATGAGCCAATTTCTTTTTGCCTTTGCTGGTCAGCCGATAGTACCGGCGAGTCCGACCGTTCTCGCCCTGTTTTTCGCGGGAAGCGACCAGTTTCTTGGCCTCCAGGTTGTACAACATCGGGTACACCGTGGACTGGCCGAGCTTAAAGACTCCGTCGGATCGAGTGGCCAGCGATTCGACGATCTGATAGCCGTACATCTCTGTTTCGGCCAGCAATTGCATGACCGCCGTCGGCCCCGCGCCCCGCATCATTTCCCGTTCCAACTTCATGATTGCTCCTTCGAGTACGTTCCAATCCACCCGCAACCGCCGTTGCTATGCCTCACATAGTATCGGATACAGAGTGTTGAGTCAAGAATTTTTTTGGGAGAAGTTTATTTAAACGCGAGTATGCGAAGTTGAGCTTGGTTCCCACGGACATTTAACCGCGACACCGGTGACGTCTTGTTCAAGTCAAACAAGACCGAAACCCACTAATCGCTGTTGATGATTCCAAAGCCCTGACGACAGGTGTGCGCGTTTTGCGATGCTGGAAAACGGTCCAACGCCATTGCAGCGTGAGAGTTGAGGTTTAAGTTCAAGTTGAAGTTGAAGTATAAGTTTGGCGAAATGGTTCACTCGGACGTTTAACCACAACACCGGTGGCCGGTCGCCAAAGTACGACGATACTTGACCATAAATGCACCCGGCTTGCCCGGGTGATTGTTACCGATTTGCTACACCAAAGACCAATTCCAATCCCAAATGCACCCGGCTTGCCGGGTGCATTATTATTTTTCGGCGACGTCCTCTGTATCACGTTGGTAATTATCACCCGGGCAAGCCGGGGGTATTGACGTGATCGGTCGGCTCTGGCTTCCCTACCGCTGTCGCAAACGCGGTGGCGAATTCATTGCAGTGCGAGATACTGATCAAGACTTCGACGATCCCCATCGAATCGCAGATTTTGCGGGCTTCGCCGTTGAGCTTCACCGATGGTTTGCCACCGGGCTGATTGACGATCTCGATGTCGGTCCACTGGATCCCTTTCGCCCAGCCGGTCCCCATCGCTTTCAGGATCGCTTCCTTGGCCGCCCACCGACCGGCGTAATGTTGCACGAATGCTTTTCGAGCACTGCAATAATCAATCTCACCCGCGGTGTAGACCCGTGTGATAAACACGTCGTCGTGCTTGTCGATCATCCCCTGGATGCGACTGCACTGAATGATGTCCGTTCCGATGCCGATGACGTTCATGGATCCACGTGAAGAAACAACCGCTTAACTCCAGCTACATTATACGCCGCAAGCCTGCTTGGCACGCTGCAACACTTCGCCGGCTTTCTTACGCGCCACCGCCGCCCCGTCACCCAGGATCTGGTGCACGCGATCGAGATTGGCTTCCAGCTCCTGCCGTTTTTCCCGCGCCGGTTCGAAGAACGTTTCGGCGGCGGCAAACAACGCTTTCTTGACATCTCCGTACCCAAAACCACCGGCTCGATACATCGCTGCCATCTCTTCCCGTTGCTGGTCGTCAGCGAACAGGCTGAACAGCTGATACAAGTGATCGGTTTCCGGCTCTTTCGGATCTTCCATCGGCCGCGAATCTGTGGCGATCCGCATGATTTTCTTCTTCATCGCGTTGACCGGTTCGAACACTTCGATGAAGTTGCCGTAGCTCTTGGACATCTTCTCGCCGTCGGTGCCAGGCACTTTGGCGGAACTATCCAGAATCTTGGGCTTGGGCAGAACGAACACTTCGCCGTATTGATGATTGAAGGCCTGGGCAATGTCCCGGCAAACTTCAATGTGCTGTTTCTGATCCTCGCCCACCGGCACCACATCGGAATCGTACGCCAAAATATCGGCGGCCTGAAGAATCGGATAAGTAAACAGCCCAGTCACGACCGGCAAGCCTTTGGCCAGCTTATCCTTGTACGACACGCAGCGCTCCAACAGCCCCATCGGTGTACCCGACATCAGGATCCAGCACAGTTCGGTCACCTCCGGTACATCCGATTGGATGAACAAGGTGGCTTGATCTGGATCGAGCCCCAGCGCTAACAGGTCTAACGCCATGTCCAGCGAATACTGCTTCAGCTGATCGCCGTCTCGGATCGTTGTCAGCGCGTGCAGGTTGGCGATGAAGTAGTAAGACTGCTCTTCATTCTGAAGCTGAATGTATTGTTGAATCGCACCGAAATAGTTACCCCAGTGGGGTCGACCGGTAGGCTGAATGCCGGAGAGTACGCGCATCGTGTTGGCAGGTTGAATTCTGAGGAAAACTGCCATCTTATCAGACGCTCCCAGATTGACGAGCCCCGAAAAATTCGGCTGACCGGCGTGGAATTTAGAATCTGCGTGGATTAAATTAAGCGTCAGCCCGTGGACCATTGGGCCGTTAAAAACCACGATCAAACGTCCCGCTGATCGATCCCTTACGTCGTCACGTCCGTAGTTTGCCGAACATGAGTCGACCGCAAGTTGCCATCACCGGAATTGGAATCCACAGTGCCCTTGGCAAGGGACTTGATGTAAATTCGCAGGCGCTCCAGGCGGGCACCAGCGGCGTCATCTCGGCTCCTGAATCCTGGCAAACCCATCGCCTTCGATCTCAAGTCTGTGGTGACATCCATGCCGACGGATTGGCGGATCTGTTTGACCGCCGGCAAAACCGGTTTCTCTGCGAAGCGGCGTTGTTTGCGGCGGCTTCGATGATCGATGCGATTAAAGATGCGGGGCTGACCGAAGAGCAGGTGCAATCGCCTGAAACCGGTTTGATTGTCGGCACCGGTGCCGGAGCCAGCATCAACGATGTGCTGTTCCTTTGCGACAAAGTCCGGGAAAAAGGTGCTTCCCGGGTCGGCGCCTACCACGTGCCGGTGATCATGGGATCGTCCTTGTCGGCGAACCTGGGAAGTATCTTCAAGATCCACGGGCATTCCTATTCGATCACATCGGCCTGTGCAACGTCGGCTCACGCGATCATGTTGGGCATGGACACGATCCGCTGCGGGCGACAAAAACGGGTCTTCGTCGGCGGTGCCGAAGACATCAGCCCATTTTCCGCGGGATCGTTCGATGGTATGCGGGCGTTATCGAGTGCGTTCAACGACACGCCCCAGTTAGCGTCCCGGCCGATGGATAAAGACCGAGATGGTTTCGTATTTTCGGGCGGTGCCGGCATCCTGCTACTGGAAGAACTCGAGTCGGCTAAAGCTCGAGGTGCCCATATTCACGCCATCGTCGCCGGCGGTGCTGCCAGCTGTGATGGCGACCAGATGGTGGTCCCCAATGGAGTCGGCGCTGAACAGGCGATGCGAGACGCGTTGATTGACGCCGAAGTCAATCGCGAGGACATCGATTACGTCAATCTGCATGCCACATCGACGCCGGTTGGCGACATCGCTGAACTGGAAGCGGCATTGAGGGTCTTCGGCGATCAAATGCCACCGTTTTCGTCCACCAAATCGATGACCGGGCATGCGTTGGGCGCCGCCGGCAGCCAGGAAGTCATCTTCAGCATCCTGATGATGCGCGACCAATTCCTGGCCCCGAATATCAACCTCGACAACCCCGACGATATCCTGAACGGCTTGCCGATCGTGACCGAAACACAGGCAGCGAAACCGTCAACGATTTTGACAAACTCATTCGGATTCGGCGGCACCAACTGCAGTCTGGTGATCCGGAAAGCGTAGTCCCCGTCGACGAAATATCTGGCCCAGGTTGGCGCTGTGCACGATTGAACGGGTGACCCTGCAATACGAGAATGAGTTCACCACAGAGGCACAGAGGGCACGGAGCTTTGCGAGCAGAGTCTCTGTGGCTCTGTGGTTTTCCCCAGGCCAGTTTGACGAATGCTGACAACGCCAATGCTTCACAACCCTTTCGTCGATCGTTGGGACAAGCGAGATCGTTGGGACAAGCGAATCTCCGACGAGTTTTCCACGACCTGGCCCATCCACCCCAAACCGATTCGGCTCGAGATTTCACGAGCCTTGGTCGACTCAATTCTCATTTTCAGGCATTCGCTTGCT
>CAZJEK010000053.1:19290-22849 GCA_964545005.1 uncultured Pirellulaceae bacterium | reverse complement strand
GTGTAGCCCTCGCTCACGCTTCGGGTTTCCCTTACGACTAAATCAACAGGCCCTCGCGCCGTGGGCTAATTGCTGCCGCCACTACCGTGGCTAAAAACTGGTTAGCACCACTATCTGGTTTCACACGGGTGATGCTAAAAACAATCACCAAACATCCCTTTCAAAAATGCCATCGCCTGTCCATAAAAAGTGCTTTGTACAGACAAGGGGCACTGCCATCACAGCCGAATCGGCCATGCTACAAACCATCTTGCAAAGCTCTATTGTTCAACTTCCTGCCGGGATGGCCGCGTGAAAATCGCGAATACAAACACGATCCCGATTGCCGCGGCGATCGACAATACGCTGACCAAACCCGGAGGTGCGAACTCCATGCGTTTGATGCCGAACACTGCCAACAGGGCCAACCCAACCGCAGTCAACGCCTCGCCTGCAATGACCCCGGACGAAAACAGAATCCCGCGATGCAACACTCGGTCGGTATCCTGTTCAGCCACCCCGCGAGAATAAAAATACGCGATCAGCCCGCCGATCAAAATGGGTACCGCTAATCCGAATGGCAAGTACATGCCCACCGCGATCGGCATCAAGTACATCCGGAATGATGAGTCATTCTTTTTCAGGAACCAGTCAATCACCAGGATGACCAGGCCAACACCGACACCCCAACCAATGAAATCCCACGGCAACTGGTTTTCGGGGGTCGCTTCACCAAAGAATCCTTTGGCCAAGCTGGCAAACAGTTGGGCCTGAGGCGCTGCCAATTCGTCGCCACCAATCCCGCCCGGAGTCTGCGTATGCAACAGCGTCAGGACTGGAGCCATCACCAGGCTGGCAATCGCCACACCCAGAATCTGCATGATCTGTTGCCGAAAAGGAGAAGCACCAACCAGCGAACCTGTTTTCAAATCATTACAGACATCACCGCTGGTGCAGGCAATGCAGCAGACAATTCCCGCGATCCCCAACGTTGCGACCATCCCGTTGGTTCCGGTGTATTGAAACAAGTACAACATGCCGCCAGCGACCAGCACCGCAGTAATGGTCATGCCTGAGACAGGACTGTTGGAGTTGCCAACCAAGCCAACGATGTAACTGGCAACCGCGGTGAAGAAGAACCCCAAGACCAGCATCAAGCCGGTGGCCAGAACCGTTACTCCGATGTCGCTGGCAAAGTAATAATTGATTCCTGCCAGCAGCGCGACGCACATCGCCCCCAGTCCAAAGATGGCTATCGAGGGAATATCTCGAGCGGTCTCATCGTCATTAGTCCCTTCGGCGAATCCATCGATCAAGTGTTGGATCGCCGCCCACAATCCAGCTCGAACTGAGATCAACGAAGCGAATCCGCCCAGCACCATCGCGCCGACCCCAACGTACCGCATCTTGGAACTCCACAAGCCGCCTGCCGCTTCCGCTGCCTCGGCTGCCGTTGCCGCTACGCCGTCAAAACCCAGCAATGGGATCCCGATCAACCAGGAGATCGCTCCGCCCATGAAAATCAGAATGGCGACATTCAGCCGGACAATGAAACCGACCGCGACCAGCATCGGTGACAAGTCGCCACCGAAGTAGAAAATCCGACCACCGATTAACCGTGCAGTCTCAAGGCTGCCAGCGATCAATCCAAACAGCCCGCCGACGACTTTGACCACGGCACCTACCAGACCACCCACGACCAATGCTGTCGCGGCGTCGTCCTGGCCGTCGGCTTCTCCAGCTTCTAACACCGACGCGCAAGCGACGCCCTCGGGATAGGCCAGTTCATCATTGTCGACAACGAACACTTTCCGCATCGGGATCATGAACAGGATCCCCAGCAAACCACCGGTAAACGCGATCGCGGTGATCGTCCAGAAATCGAACTCTTGCCAGTAACCGATCAAGATCATCGCTGGCATCGTAAAGATGATTCCGGCAGCCAACGATTCACCGGCCGAGGCGCAAGTCTGGACCTGGTTGGCTTCCAGAATGCTGGAATTCTTAAATAGCAGTCGAAACAGCAGCATTGCCATTACCGCGGCGGGAATCGACGCGGAAACCGTCATGCCAGCTTTCAAGCCGACATAAACGTTGGCTGCCCCCATGACCACAGCGAGAATCAAGCCCAGCACAATTACCCGGCCTGTCAGTTCAGGGCGGCCGCTGGGAAAAGGTTGAGGTGTTACATCTGACATCGCAATCTCCGTGTTTGATTGCGACACAGTTTAGCAACCCGACCGTGAGGATGCGATATCCCCTGGCAGAGATGACTCAAACTCGTTGAGTAGCCCTTAATCTTTCAACGCTGGATCGATTGTGCACCGCGGCTTGGCAAACATAATGTGCGTGCAGTGGACCCGGCGTTCGTGAAACGCAGCTTCACAGTAACACAGGTAAAAATGCCACCGCCTGATAAACGACTCGTCATACCCGAGTTGCCGGACTTGATCGAGACGCTTCATGAATTCAATCCGCCATAACTCAAGTGTCCGCGCGTAATGCGGGGTCAAATCATCCTGCCGAATCATTCTCATTGGACTGACGCGGCCAGCGGAACGAGTCAGCGCCGAAATCGACGGCAAGCTGCCGCCAGGGAAGATGTACTTGCCGATAAAATCGACATGCCGAATGTGGTACTCGTAGTTTTGCTCGCCAATGGTGATCGCTTGCAACAGCATCACGCCGTTGTCAGCCAGCAGCGAATTGCATTTCGCAAAAAACGTATCGTAGTACTCATGCCCGACGGCTTCAATCATTTCCACCGACACCAGCTTGTCAAATCGGCCTTCCAACTCGCGGTAATCTTTCAGCAGGACGGTGACTTTGTCCTCCAGGCCGAGTTCACGAACTCGCTGGACGGCGATTTCGTGTTGAGCGGCAGAAATCGTGGTCGTGGTCACTCGGCAACCGTAGTTCAACGCCATGTGGCAAGCCAAACCGCCCCACCCGGTCCCGATTTCCAATACATGGTCCAACGAATTGAGTTCCAGCTTCTGGCAAATGCGATCCATCTTCCGAAGCGAAGCCGAGTGCATCAGATCCATCGGATCGGACTTTGAACCATCCAGTTCGTTTGACTGGAAAATCCCCGAGGAGTAGTTCATCGTCGGATCAAGAAACAGCTGGTAAAAGTCGTTTCCCAGATCGTAATGCTCGTAAATGTTGCGTCGACTGTTGCTGATCGAATTATGCCGCCAGCTATGTTGAAAGAAATGCCACAGGTTTTTCAACCGGGCCCAAGTCTTCTCGAGTCGAGAAAAATGATCGAGGTTGCGAATCATGATTCGGATCAGATTGGTCAGATTGTCCGTTGACCACTGACCGGCCATGTAGGATTCTGCAGCTCCAATCGTGCCACCCGTAATCACCCGCCGATACATTTCGGCATCACCGACCAACACGTGAGCGGCCAGCAAGTCGTCGTCGTACTGGTTGCGATCGTTAAGCTGGCCCGTCAAATCAAAGGTCCCGTCCTGATCGGTGACCTTGACTCTTCCACCCAGCAAATTCTGGAAACGATTTTTCAGTTGGTTGGCGAAAAACCGGCTTGATCGAGTCGAACGTGGTTGATCGATCA
>CAZJEK010000053.1:9608-19280 GCA_964545005.1 uncultured Pirellulaceae bacterium | reverse complement strand
CCAGCAATGGAAGCTCAACCGGTGAGCTGGGTGGGACATGCCCCCGAGCATCGTTTGCTGTCACGTCGCTGGCAACAGATCGATTTTCCGTTTTCAAATCTTGTTTCACGAAAGCGTGGTTCATCTTTATACCATCCTGCTGGTTGGGATTCAGCCATCTTGCTGGGCTGTCGTTGCGAGCTTCTGCTTGGAAGCCTTTGCCGGGTGCGGCACGAACGGAATCTTCTTTAAATACAACATCAATGCTTGCCAGTAGATTCCAGCAAACACCTGAAAGCTGATCGCTGGGTACTTGACCAGCAACCAGTTCAAATTGGCGGTGGTCATAGGCTTGCGACGCAAGGACATGGTGACGTCGATAATCTTGCTCTTTCGCGACCGTGGCTTGTCAGCGGTGGTGCCGGCGAAGCCTGATCGTTGTGAGCCATTGTCAGCCCAGTTGGCTGTATCTTTGGCTGTCGGGTGCAAGTGATTTTCAATCTTAACCGCCAGTTTCTCTCCCGGGGGAGTCAAGGCCATTCGATAGTCCATGTCCAAGGTCATGAACGGCGAGACATGAAAGTCTTTCTGGATGTTCCCAGACCGCACCACGGATTCGGCGTCCGTATCGACGGCGTCAACGAGGTACAAATGCTGCTCACCCCACGGCGTGTTGTTGACTTCAGCGATTATCGCTTCCAGCTGATTGCCATCAGGGGAGTAGCAATAGAAAAAGCTGACTGGATTCATCGAGAAACCCAGGTACGACAATTGCGTCAGCAATCGAATCGGTCCGACCGGACGATGAACTCCCAGGTCTTTCAGCGCCACAATGACACGTTGATGCAGAGTTGAATCCTGCTGGTCGCCGGTTGGCAAATAGCGACGCAGATGATCCTCTTGCTTGAACCGACACAAGTGCCAGCGGCGGGTCGACCAGAAGGTGCGGTTCAAGAGTTGAGGAATCTCATCGAGGTCCAGCAACAACATGAAAAACTTGAAGTCGAATTCGTGGTGTCGAGGAAGATTGCGCCGGTGGCGAACCACTCCTTCATAGATCGCACTTTCAGGCATACGCCACCTCGCGGATTCCGGCGACCACCTTGAGAGCACTGCTGACACCATCCTCGTGAAATCCGTTGCCCCAGTATGCGCCACAGAACGAAGCCGAATGGTGGTCGATCAATTCCTCGTGGCGCTGTTGCATTCGAGTCCGGTTGATGTCGAACGTGGGATGGGCGTAGTCAAATTCAGCGATAATCTTATCAGGATTGATCCGTCCATTGTCATTCAATGTGACACAGAAAACATCGGGTGAGTCGAGTGTTTGCAACATGTTCATGTTGTACGTCAACGTCGCCGCATTGGATTCACCCGCGGGGTTAAAATAATTCCAACAGGCCCAGGCATTCCGTTTCCTGGGCAGCAATGAGTCGTCAGTGTGGAGGATTGCGCGATTTGGCTGATACGGAAATGCCGACAGGATTTCACGTTCGGACTCAGTCGCCTGATCTCCCAGCAACCGCAACGCCTGGTCGCTGTGGCAGGCAAATACCACGTGGTCGAACCACTCCGGTTCCCCGTTGATTGGCGTCACCTGAACGCGATTAGCTTTCCGGGACACCGAACAAATCGGCGCTGAGATTCGAATCGAATCGCTCCAGCCGCGGGTCATCGGTTCGATGTATTGTTTCGAACCGCCCTGAATGACGTACCATTGCGGCCGGTCGGTAACTCCCAACAATCCGTGGTTGCGATAAAACTCGGCGATGAAGCGAATTGGAAACTGTCGAAATTTGTCAAACGATGATGACCAGATCGCCGCGCCCATCGGCAAAAAGTATTGATCGATAAACTGCGTCGAGAACTTGTGGCGGTTCATGAATTCTGCCACCGTTTCGTCGTCACGATCGCTGGCGAGCAGCTGGTCGGCTTTCTTCTTGAACCGAGCGAAGTCCCAGAGCAAACGGTGAAACCAGGGGCGCAACAGATTTCGTCGTTGAGCAAACAAACCGTTCAGGTTCGTGCCCGCGTATTCCAGTCCGGTTTGTTCGCAGCTGACACTGAAGCTCATTCGAGTTTCCTGGTAACCGACGCCGAGGGATTCGATCATGGCCAGAAAATTGGGATAGGTTCGATCGTTGAATACGATGAATCCGGTGTCCACGGCAAATCTACCCTTATCTGTTTCCACATCAACGGTATTGGTGTGACCGCCCAGATAGTCGTTACCTTCGAACAGGACAACCTCGTGGTTGCGATGGAGGTGAAAACCCGCCGTTAACCCGGAAATTCCGCCGCCGATGATTGCGATCCGCATGTTTGCTGTTCCTTGCCGCCGAGTTGGAGGATCCGTGTCAGGTTATTGGTTCGTGACTTCGTATTGACCTGAAGTGTCTTCGTTGGGGATCCCACATCGATGACAGTCTGTCCCAGTTTTCCGCATTCGATGTAACGCATGCCGGTAACGCAACTTGGCAAACATCCAGTAACCGGCATCGATCAATTGTCTAATCACCGGCCAGCGCGACAGGGACACCAGCCTGGCGTAGCCGAGCCGACCGTAGATTTGCCGAAACACATCAGGCCCGGTCACCAACTCACCGTCTGGCAACCGACCGTGAATCTGCCGCATCAACTCATCCAATGTCTTCCCCGATGCCGCCAAAGATGGATCGAATTCTGGATCAGCAATATCCGTTAAACGAAGACGCTGGTGTTGATCCTTGCCGCGAACCATATCGATTTCGCGCTTGCAGAGCGGGCATTGACCGTCGTAGAAGACCTCGAAGGTCCCCCGAAAGGCCGGTTCTGGTTCAAGATTTTGAGAAATCATGGGAAAATCCAAAACGTTCAAATCGTTCATGGTTATACCGGTCATGAATGTTTCGGATTAACTCAGTGAGGCAGAAAAAGGAACTTTCTCTTGAAATAGCAGGGTTAGAGCATGTCAGCGTTACGAAACGGCAATCATCGAAACGATCAAATCGTTCCCGGCGGGAACGGTTTGTCTGGATTTTACGACCAACCTGACGCGGAGGACGTTTACTCGCCCAAAAAGGTGGCTTTGGCGATTGGCGTCAGCGAATCATCGCTCAAGCGGTGGTGTGACTCGGGGATGGTCAAAGCCACTAAAACGGCGGGAGGGCATCGTCGGATATCGCGTTCGGAAGCAATCGCGTTTGCCAACCGCAAGGAATATGAACTGCGGAATCCAACCGCCATCGGCTTGCCGGACATCCGCAAGGTCTTCATCGCTGACGATCAGGACGCGATTGCTCAGTTAGTTAAAGCGATGCTTGACGGCGACGAACAGTCTTGCCGACGGTTGCTGGTCCACATGTATGTTAATGGCCGAACGATCCCGGATTTGTTCGACCGAATCGTCACGCCCGCATTTGCAAAGATTGGTGAGTTGTGGCAATGCGGCCAAATCGACGTTTACCAGGAGCGGGTCTCTTGCCAGATGTGTTACCACGCGTTCCAGGAGATCAAAACGCTGATTCCTCAACCCCGCGCCGGTGCTCCCTTAGCGATTGGGGCGTCGCTGGAAGGCGACCATTACCAACTGCCGACTCTGGGCGTGGAATTGTGCTTGACGACTTATGGTTGGCGGGCCCATTCGTTGGGCAGCAACTTGCCTATCGAAAGTCTGGAGCGCGCGGTCGAAGACCACTTTCCCCGCGTGGTGTGGGTTTCAGTTTCACACGTCAACGATTCCCAATCGTTCGTCAACAGGTTCAACGATTTCTGCCGGCGAGTGTCCTTACGGTCGACCGTGATCGTGGGTGGCAACGCATTAACCCCGGAAATTCGCACGCAATTGCGAACCGCCATTTGTTGCGATAACTTTGCACAGTTGATCTTGGCGGTGCAGAATTTAAATCCAATCCGGTAGTTTTTTTAACTTGGTGACATGCAACTTTCTGCACGCCGATTCTAGTGACGAATAAGCTCACGCAGAGCCGCAGAGACGCAGAGTGTGTTGGATGGTGGGTGTAGCAAGAAGGTAACGATCCCCCGGGCAAGCCGGGGGCATTTTTGAGATTGTGGTCGCTTGCTGTGTAGCAGGATGGTAACCATCACCGGGGCAAGCCCGGGGCATTTGACTGTTAAGCACATCATCACCCAGGGCATTCGATGCTTTCATCATTTCGCAGCTACTGTTGTTAAAACTCTGCGTCTCTGCGGCTCTGCGTGAGATTAAAATCGCTTGTTTTGTAGCAAAAATGTAATCATCCCCCGGGCAAGCCGGGGGCATTCAATGCATGCATAGCCATCGTATTCGAAACTCTGCGTCTCCGCGCGAGACTTGATCCGCCAGCACGAGACTTTTTTCGATTACTTCCTGCCAGACTGACTTTTATAAATCCAACTCTTGACACCTTCCCAACAGCTCGCTACTGTACTATGTGTGTAGCACACTAGTGCGGCAATGCTGAAGCTCTTTTCGGGAGGCGAATTGTGTTCTTTCAAATCAACCCGGCCAATGGCGTCCCGGTCTACGAGCAGATTGCTCGACAGATCACCTACGCCATCGCCAGCGGTGGGATCGCCAGTGGAGAATTGGTACCCTCGGTGCGCACCTTGTCTCGAGAAATGGCGGTTAACCCAAATACCGTTGCTCGAGCCTACCGCCAGCTACAGGACGGCGGCATCCTGGAAACGATTCGCGGCGAAGGTTTGTTGGTCACGCCGGGGGCCAAACGCCAGTGTCAATCGGAACGCAAAAAGATCATGTCTGAACGAATGCTGTCGGTGTTGATCGAAGCCAGGCAAAGTCAGCTGGAAGACAGCGAGATTCAAAACATGTTCGACGATGCGTTGGCCAAGTCGAAGAAATCCGTCAAGTCCAAACGCACAGGAGCGTAACCATGAATGCGAACGAATCAAACCACTCACTGGTTCAGTTGGATCGAGTCAGCAAACGTTACGGTTCAACTCAGGCCATGTCGGACGTGTCCTTGGATGTTCCGGCCGGGGTTGTGTTTGCCCTGCTGGGCGAAAACGGTGCCGGTAAAACCACGACCATCAAAACGATTTTGGGTTTGGAAGATCCTGACCAGGGATCGATCCGGGTATTGGGCATGGATCCCCGCCGTGACGGCATCGAGATCCGTCGCAGAGTGGGGTATGTTCCTGATGCGCCCAAGCTTTACGAGTGGATGAAAGTCTCAGAGATTGGCTGGTTCGCCGGAGGCTTTTACCCGCCCGGCTACCTGGAAGAATTCAAACGCCTGGCCGACGAATTTGAGTTGCCGCTGGACGTGAAAATCAAAACGCTGTCCAAAGGCGGTCGCGCCAAAGTTGCCCTGGCCTTGGCGATGGCTCATCGGCCCGAATTACTGATCCTGGACGAGCCGACCTCGGGCCTGGACACGCTTGTCCGGCGAAAATTCCTCGAAAGCATGGTCGACGTGGCTGCCGAAGGTCGCACGGTGTTGCTGTCCAGTCATCAGATTCCCGAAGTGGAACGCGTCGCTGATCGCGTTGCCATTATCAATCACGGGACCGTGCGAGTGGATGATCAGCTGGACGTGCTCAAACAGCAAGTGGAACAATGGGTCGTCACGTTATCCGATCCAAGTGTCGTGTTGCCAACTTTTGATCGATTCAAGCTGATGCATGAAGGGCAGGGCAAGCGGCGGCAGTTGCTGACCGTTCAAGAGCCCGATCCTGAATCGCTGTGGCAGCTACGGGATCACCCCGGTGTGCTGGATGTCGAAGTGCACACCCCATCGCTGGAAGAAATTTTCGTAGCCTATCTAAAAGCCGGTTCCGAATCGCGTTCCCGGCGGATCGGGAACCCACCACGGGAACAGGCGGCCAGCCATGAGGAAAACCGTCAGGCCAGCGAAGGTGAGGTGCAGCCGTGAGTATCGCCATCAAGTCGGCCAACCAACACCTGGCCTGGAAAGAACATCGCTTGCTAAGGCCCGTGGTGATCGGCGCCGTAGCGGCCACACTGATTTCATTGACAGTGATCTATCTGACCGGGGTCGAGACTCATGTCAAACAGGTCGCCAACGCGTGTATTTCACTGGCTTGTATCATGTCCTGCCTGGTCGGGCTGTACCTGGGCATTCTGCCATTTGCTCCCGAACGGGAACTTGGAACGGACCAGTTAATCGCGTCGATGCCGATTCAGGATCGTCAAGTTGGACGATCCAAGCTGTACCTGGCGTCGACCTATTTTTTCACTTTTCTAATCGCTGCGTTCGCGGCGGTGAGCGTTTCTTTTCTGCTCATCAAAAATGAATGGATCTGGAGCGAGTTGAAAACCAGCAATGATTCTTTTGGTTTGCTGGTGTGGGTTCTATTTCCAATCGAGGTTTATTTGTGGAGCGTGTTTGCGTCGCAACGGTTTCAGAAAACCATTTACGCGTCGCTTGCCGCAGCGGGACTGTCCTTTGCCGGACTGATTGTTGCTAGTTACCTGTTTGATTGGATTGGCATCAAAAGCCACGCTGGCAATTCGATGTACACGGTGTTACCCATTCATGTCGCGATCATTTTGGCCTTGGCCGTGGTCGTGATCCAACAGTCGAATCACTGGCTCAGGTTGCCGACTGGTTCGGTAGAGGGAACGCAGTCGGCGGCGAATGTCGCTGCGGCCAGTTCGTTGCGCGACAAGCGAGCGAAACTTGAATCGGCTTACCCCTGGAAAAGTTTGCTGTGGCAGCAGTGGCGCAGCATTCGAATGGGCTTGATCGTTCCCGCTGTCGTGACCGTTGGCTTCCTGTTACTGGTCGGCTCGACAAGTTTTTTTCTATCAGACCGGATGGGTTTTGATCGGGCGAGTACGTCGACGTTGCAAATGGCCTTGCTGTACGCCACGATTTTGGGAGCCTGGATGGGGCTGTCCGCTTTTGCCGGAGACCAAACCGGTTGTGGGTATCTGTTTTTTCAACAGCAAGCCGTTAATGCTCGTCGTTTTTGGGCGTCGCGATTGTTGCCGATCCTGATCCTGGTACCAATCTTGGCCTGTATGCTGATAGCAATTTTTTTCTGGTTCGCCCAATTGAATGCGCAGATTCTACAATCTGAGCAAATCTCTTATGCCGTCACTCAAAATTGGTGGCACTTGGGAAGTTTGAGCACCGACTGGCAGTACATCCTCAATGCCGTCATGGTGTTTGTCGGTGTGGCGGGCGTTGGCCAATTGATCTCGATGTTGTTTCGGTCCGGTTTCCTGATGGTCCTGGCCGGAATCATTGGCTGTGCAATTGCTGGTTGGTGGTTTTCCTACCTGGCGTGGCTAGGAGCCTGGTTATGGCTGGTCGGTTGGCCGTTGGCGTTGATGCCCTATCTGGTTACGTGGTGGTATCGCGATGGTTTTGTCCGTGGCGGACGAGAATGGCGAGCGATCGCGTTGGCGATATTGGTGATGACCGTTTCGCTGGCCGCATCGACAGGCGGGTTGGCTTACTTGAGGCTGAGTGAGTTTGAACCAGTTTTGGGGCCCGATCAATTGGACGCCTTTTTGGAAGACCCAGATCGCGAGATTGCCGCAGCGCCTGAAAATTTTGCCGGGCTGATCGAGTTGCGCGAGGCAACCCTTGACTTGCGAAATACCGCCGAGTTGATGAGAGACAATCCGGTGCTGAATGCCGACGGCAAACCTTACCTCTACAGCGACATTGCTGAACTGCAGCCTATCGATTACCCGGCAGAGGTGATTTCAATGTTGGCTGCGCAAAACAGGGATGCGGTGGAACGAATTGAGGCTGCGTTGAAGCTGGACGGCATCGAGTACGGGAAAGTCTTCGGACCGGTCGTCGTCGCGTTTGATGTTGCGATTGTCGACGCGCTAAACAGTGCGGATCAGAACCGGGCATTGCAATTGATGTTGACGCAAATTAGGGGCAACAAATCGGGATACCTCCGCAACCCTAGAATCGAGCAATGGGTAGCCTGGATCCGTTTGGCGGGTCAAGACGAGGGCCTGTTGCGGAAAGGACTCAATGAACTTGATAACGTGTTGGGCGAGGTTTTTGACCCCGGCAACAACGTTGTCTTTATAAATACCTATCTCAAGTATCGTGAGTTTACCGTTGATCGGAGGGATGCTGGCTACGACCATTGGGTTTGGCCGGTTTTCCCCTGGGAAATCGAGCGCGGTCGGCGAGCTTACTCAGAGAAGCTGGTCCAACACCCGTTTGAGGCATGGGAACATTTCTGTGAAACGCTTGATCATTCCCATGCGATTGAGTGGTGGTACCTGGACAGGAGTGACTACCGCTACTACATCCAGGGCGTACCGGCAGGCCGCATGCCGGTGAACTACGAAAATCAGTTCGGCTTCCAAAACAAAATGCGACAGTTGGTAAGCCTGTCGGGGGCCGTTCGCTATATCAAAGTTCGACTGGGCTTGGCGATTTATCATGCCCAGCACGGCGAGTATCCGGCGAAGCTGACTGACTTAAGCGACGATGTGCTGGACGTGGTTCCGGTCGATCCGCTAACAGGCCTGGATTTTACCTATGCCCCCAACGGGTTGTCCGAGCCTGTGATTTCGATCGAAGCCGGATCGCGGGGATACGCTTCTGCCACCAGTCAATTGCAAGAAGCCAACTGGGCGATTCCGGCTGACCAACCATTCGTTCTGCCCTGGTCCGGAATCGTCGACATTCAGCGCTGCCAGTTTGTTATTTCGAACGACGATCCGCACGAGATGAACGGGGAGACTCAGCAGGAGCTGAAAGACTCTCGGGAATACGGATTCTTGATTCCAATGCCACGGATGTTTGGGTACCGGCTGATACCGCATGTTTCGGAAACCGCCAAGTTGTACCAATTGGAGCAATAGCAGCGGGCACCCCTGAAAGAAAGCTCCTGCGAGCTCATGGCGATAAAACCGCAGAGCTCAGGGAGAAAAAACTCCGTGTCCTCAGCGTCTCTGCGGTTTTTTCAAGCGTTGCCGACTCGATTATTGCTTCCTCTTCTCCCGGCCTGTTTTCCATAAAGGTCGTTTGAGAACCTCCGGTAATCGCCTATAATCTGCGGTTTCCCTGACCCGTCTGCATTGCTGGCGGGTTTGTCTTTTAGCCCGCCGGGAATCGGCGAGCGTAACTATCCGGGGTGACGCAATGACTGCCCAAGCCGCAACCAAATCAACTCAACCGTCTAAAACCAATGCCGAACGGATTCTGGTGCTGGACTTCGGTTCTCAATATGCCCAACTGATCGCCCGTCGGGTTCGCGAACAGAACGTTTACTGCGAAATCGTCAAGCACGAAATTACGCCCGAAGAAATTCAGCGTCACCAACCCGCGGGACTGATTCTTTCCGGCGGCCCCAGCAGTGTTTACGAAGAGGAATCGCCCAAATGTCATCCCGGTATCTTCGACATGGGGATCCCGGTGCTGGGTATTTGCTACGGGATGCAATTGGCGTGCGAACACCTCGGCGGCAAGGTCGGCAGCACGTCGACGCGGGAATATGGCCGCGCCGTTTGCGAAGTCTCTCAAGACAACGAACTGTTTCGTGAGTTTCCGGCTCAAGCCGAAGTCTGGATGAGTCACGGGGATCAGGTTCAAACGGTCAGCGAAGATTTTGTCGCTTTGGCTCGAACCGACACTTGCCCAGTCGCCGCGGTCAAGCATTTCAAGCTGCCAGTTTATGGGCTTCAGTTTCACCCCGAAGTCACCCACACGCCGCAAGGTTCAATCCTGTTGCGAAACTTTTTGTACG
>CAZJEK010000053.1:0-9598 GCA_964545005.1 uncultured Pirellulaceae bacterium | reverse complement strand
TGGCGTCTGGACGAGTTTGCTCGCGAGGCGATCGAGCGAATTCGACAACAGGTCGGTGACGCCCGCGTCATTTGCGGACTCTCGGGAGGCGTCGATTCCTCGGTGGTCGCGGCGTTGTTAAGCAAAGCCATTGGCGATCAGTTGAGCTGCATTCTGGTTGACAATGGTTTGCTGCGAAAAAATGAATCAGCTGCGGTGGTCGAAGAATTTACCAACCATTTCAAAACCGACTTGCACGTCGTGCAGGGGCAAGATCGGTTCCTGAAAGTGTTGGCTGGTGTCGAAGATCCTCAGGAAAAGCGGAAGATCATTGGCAACGAGTTTATTGAATGCTTCAAAGCGGAAGCCGAAAAGATTGGTGACGCCCAATTTTTGGCTCAAGGAACTCTATATCCCGATGTGATCGAAAGCGGTGCGGCTCCTGACGGCCCAGCGGCGACAATCAAACTGCACCACAACGTCGGTGGATTGCCGGAACAGTTGGGATTCGAGCTGATTGAACCGCTGCGAGATCTGTTTAAAGACGAGGTCCGCAAGCTGGGGGTGGAGTTGGGTTTGCCCGAGCAACTGGTGTGGCGACATCCGTTTCCCGGTCCCGGTCTGGCCGTCCGCTGTTTGGGGGAAGTCACCGAAGCCAAGCTGGCGATTTTGCGGGAAGCCGACGCGATCGTGATCGAAGAAGTTAAAAAGGCAGGGCTGTACCGAAAAACATCCCAGTTGTTCGCCGTCTTGCTGCCCGTCCAAAGTGTCGGCGTAATGGGTGACGCTCGGACTTACGAACGAGCGATGGTGATCCGCTGTGTCGACACCGACGACTTCATGACCGCCGACTGGTCGCGATTGCCGTACGATGTTTTGGGCCGAATGTCGACTCGGATCATCAATGAGGTTTCGGGGATCAATCGAGTGTGTTACGACATTAGCTCCAAACCACCGGCGACGATTGAGTGGGAGTAGGGTCTGAATTTTTCGGCTTAAATCTCAAATTTTGAATCTCAAATTTTGAATCTCAAATATCAATCTGATATTTCAAATCTGATCAAAGATACCATGAGCAAGAAATACATTTTCCAAATGGAGGCCATGACCAAAAAGCATGGCCAGAAACCGGTCCTGGAAGACATCTGGTTGTCGTTTTACCCTGGCGCCAAAATCGGTGTCCTGGGCCGCAACGGAGCGGGTAAAAGTACCTTGTTGAAAATCATGGCTGGCATCGACAAGGAATTTGACGGGGAAGCTCGACTGACCGATGGATTTACCGTTGGCTACCTGCCTCAGGAACCCAAACTTGATACCGAAAAAAACGTTTGGGAAAACGTGCAGGACTCTGTGGCTCCTCGTCGCGATCTGTTGACTCGGTTTAACGAGCTGACCGCCAAGTGTGCCGAGCCGCTTGATGAAGACGCGATGCAAAAAGTCTACGATGAAATGGCTCGCGTGCAGGACCAGATCGACGCCACGAATACCTGGAATCTGGACCATGAAATCGAAGTCGCTTTCGAAGTCATGAATCTACCTCCCAAGGAAGCGGAAATCGACAATCTGTCCGGCGGTGAAAAACGGCGCGTCGCACTGTGCAAACTGTTGCTGGAAAAACCAGACTTGTTATTGCTGGATGAACCGACCAACCACCTTGACGCAGATTCCGTCCATTGGCTTGAGCGCACCTTGCAGGATTATCACGGCACGATCGTTGCCGTGACCCACGATCGTTACTTCCTCGATAACGTGGCCGGCTGGATTCTGGAACTTGATCGCGGCCAGGGCCATCCGTTTGAAGGCAACTATTCCGCCTGGCTGGAACAGAAACAGGCTCGTTTGAAAGTTGAAGAGAAACAGAATGAGGCTCGCATCAAAGCGTTGAAACGGGAAGCGGAATGGATCCAGATGTCGCCCAAAGCTCGGCAATCGAAGTCCAAGGCGCGGATCAATGCCTACGAGCAGATGTTGAATGAAGATCAACGATCCAAGGAAGATGAGCTTGAGATTCAGATCCCGGCCGGACCACACTTGGGTGATGTCGTTATCGAAGCCGAAGATCTGACGAAAGGTTTTGGCGATAAGATCCTGATGGAAGACGTCAACTTCCGGTTGCCGCCTGGAGGAATCGTCGGCATCATCGGCCCCAACGGTGCCGGTAAGACGACGCTGTTCAAGATGATTACGGGACAGGAAGAACCCGACAGCGGCAAACTCACGATCGGTTCTACGGTTCAGTTGGGCTATGTCGATCAGTCGCGGGATAACCTGCAGGATGACCATTCGGTGTACCAGGAAATCTCCGAAGGCCACGATACTTTGGAAATTGGTAAACGAAAGGTGAACGCGCGAGCCTACGTGAACCGATTCAATTTCCGCGGTCCGGATCAGGAGAAAAAGGTCGGCGTGCTGTCCGGGGGTGAGCGGAATCGCGTGCACCTGGCCAAACTGCTGCGGCGGGGGTCCAATGTACTGCTGCTGGACGAACCGACGAACGACCTGGACGTGGACACCTTGCGAGCCCTGGAAGAAGCGATCTTGAATTATGCTGGGTGCGTGGTCGTGACCAGCCACGACCGCTGGTTCCTGGACCGCATCGCGACTCACATCCTCGCGTTTGAAGGCGACGGATACGTTCACTGGTGCGAGGGTAACTACCAGACCTATGAGCAACAGCGGCGAGAACGCCTGGGCCTGAAAGAAGATGAGCCCAAGCGATTTAAATACAAGAAGTTAATTTCCTGAAGTATTCCTTAACAAGAGGTAACATTCGACATGACGGTACTACGAAGTGGACCGCCAAAAGGGTATCAAGACAATTGGGCCAAGGCATTTGGAAAAAAGAAAGCCAAAGCCAGCAAGAAATCCAAGCCAACCAAGGCCAAACAGAAGTCGACCAAAAAGTCGAAACCGAAGAAATAAATCCCGATTGATCGGCGCCGGCTGGTGCCTGTGAACCGGCCGGCGACCTTCAGTGTCATCATTGCACTGCCTTGAGGTCATTGGCTTGCCTCAATACCGGGCGAACTTTCGGTTCTTGCCCGATACGATTTTTTGTTGGTTCAGGCCGTGAATCGCAGTGCAGACGGCGTTGTTGGTTTTCGATAATTGGATTATCATATTTCGACCAGCGAAATGCTGAGTTAACCAGGAGAGTAAGCGAATGGTTAGCGGCTTCATTGGAAATGAAGTGCCCCGCAAGGGGTTGCGAGTTCGAATCTCGTGCTCTCCGCTTCTTTTGAATTTCGGCGATGGCCATAAGTAGCTTGGGCCACTGGCCCGATACCGCAACGATACCGTCGAACTTTCATGATCCCGTTGCGATCACGGCCGAATCGGCCATGCTACTCCCGTTCAGTAAACCGCAACGGTTTGTTATGCTTTGGCTGGTTTGCAAGCCAGTTTTACAGCATTGAGTCAAATTGATGGATCAACCTCGTTACTTTTTTCTCCGTGGTTTCATGAAGTCCGGCACCAATTGGGTCGGCAGCTTGTTGAGCAGCCACATTGATGTCAGTTGTGTCGGCGAGTTTCACTGGGAAGGTGTCGTCAAGTCATTCAACGACATGATCAAAAAGGAGCCGGTATTTCTTCCTGAAGCCAATCCAGGACTGACGGCTGCCGCCCGAGAAGGATTGGAAGAAATGGTCCGGACCACGCTTCGCGCCGCGGCCGAACCGGGATCCAAAGTCATCGGCGGCCGAACGCCTCATACGATCATGCCGATCGTGATTCGCAATACGCCCCACATTGTCGTCATGCGAGATGGCAGAGATGTGTTGGTCAGCCGAGTTTTCCATTTGTACAACTCGCCCCACGTCGCGACTCGGTTATTTGAACGTGTTCCGGAAATGGCTGAGACGCTGAAAAAATTTCAGGAAGATCCGTGGTTCTTCCGTGACCATCCTGAAAGTTTATTGTGCCACAAGGAAGTCGTTCGATTGTCAGCAACCTGGTGGGCAGAACACTTGGCCAGCGACCGCGAAGCCACGCAGCGATTTCCGAACCTGCCCGTATTGTTCATGAGATACGAGGATATTCACGCTGACGTGGAAACCGAACGTGCGCGGATGTTTGAGTTCCTGGGAGTCGACCCCAAACGATGTGCGGACATTGAAGGTGCGTTGAAACCCGGTTTCGAAAAAGAACGCCCTGATCAATTCCTTCGCAAAGGAGCTGTCGGCGACTGGAAGAATTACTTTACCGATCGAGCGAAAAAGTGGTTTAATGAATACGCCGGCGAAACCCTCGTCGAATTTGGTTACGCCGACTCATTGGATTGGTAACTCATGGATAGCGATCCCCCACCCGCAGATGAACCTCAGAATGACAGCCAGCCTGCGGATGCGGCTGCTGCCGAAGCCACCATTTGCCTGGACCAGTTTCTCAAAACCTGCGGCGTCGCTACTGGCGGTCAGGCCAAACGCTTGATACAGGGTGGAGACGTATTGGTTAACAATGAAATCGAGACGCGGCGCCGACGAAAGTTGAAAGTCGGCGACGAAGTTCAACTATTCGACGATATCTTTGTCGTCGCCTGGGGCGAAGATTGAAGCCGTTGTTGTGCCTTTTGAATTTGCACAACGCCTCTTTTTGCGTTGGGAAAGTTTTGTAGCATGGCCGATTCGGCCGTGATCGCAGAAGAAGACTTGGCGTTCGCCGATACCTTGCGGACTCGGGCCAATGGCCCAAGCTACCTCCAGTCAGCAACTCCGCGAAATCCCCGATTCGCAAACTTTCGCGGAGCGCGTCGGGCTTGTTTTTGAAAGGCTCCGCTTGTATTTGAAAGACTTCGTCTGGAGGGTAGAGCGACGGCTACTGTTTACCCTCGCCCAGTAGCTCGACCATCGCATCGGCAAACTTGTCGCCCAACCGGACAAAGAACGCACCGCTTCCCAGATAGTGATAAGGCCGGTCGCTGCCGACGAGATCCCATTCGTGATAGTGTTCCGGCCAGCCTTGCTGAAATACTTGATTGGAGAACATGGAATACTCGGTGTAACTTTCGACCGCAACCACGTTGTTGGCTTTTCCCAATGCCTCAGCTGCAGCTCGCTGGGCCAACGATACGGGGTTTTCTCCTACTTTCTCTGCCGTGACCCCGGTCCCCAGCACACCAATCACAAACGGCAAGTCAGGCACGTCGTATTCTTTTCGCACGTCCTTGATAAATGCGATCATGTTGTCTTTATAGTTGTCTCGGAACTCAGGTGAAAACTGGTCGTTGAATCCCTGGAACCAGACAAAACCCGCAATTTCATAACCTGCGTTTGGGTCGTACCCGGGATGGTAACTGCCCAAGTCGTCAAGCACCTTGTGGACAGCGTCATTCATCAGCTGATAATTCAAACCCGCATTCTTTTTGACTTCCTCCAGTTTACCGCCGGCCTTTTCTTTTTCGTCAGGTTCATAAGCCCCAACCGATGGCGGACGAAAATTGTAGTGCAGCGATTTTCCACCCCAGGAAGTCTTGATCAACAGGATAGGACCTTCGACTTGTTCCGCCAATGACAGGCCAAAGGCGTATTCGGGACCGATCTTGTCTTCCGACCCGCCATAGCCAATCGCCAACTTGCCTGACTTGCGATTTCGGTCCGCAATTGAACTGATATAAACGCGGTCGGAAATGGCGCAAGCGTCCATGATTGACTTTTTGTAGGATTCCGTTTGGCGCTTGAATTCCTCAAGTTTTTTGGTCAGCGCTGCTTTCTCATCACCGTCGTCCATGGCCTTCAATTTGTCATTGGAAATACCGCCGGTCAGTTCATCGATTTCTCTACCGCGTTTTAGCTGGGCTTCCAACATTGCTCGAGAAACCTGGCTGTCGTCCCCAAACACAAGTTCGATCAAGTGCTGATCATTCGGCTTGTCCGACGCGTACAACGTCGCGATCGTATGGGCTCGTGCGTGCCCTACCATGTTGGACTGCCCAGCCAGAATAAAAATTTTCAGCGGTTCGTCGGCCTGGACTGTGCTCGTTGAAAAAAGAACACTCGCCACGGCAATTAGACGAAACAGAACATTTGGGAAGACAGCTTGCATCGGATCGGTCTCATTCGATGGAAATGGGGAAAGTGGGATTCACGGCGACAGGTAGAGTAGGTTTACCCGCGATGACGCCTGAGGTTATCTCAACAAATACCAAGAGTGTTGTCAAAGAGTTTCTGAGACTTGCTGGCTGGCGATGCCAGGGTTCGAACGTTCGAAGCGTTGATATGGTCGGCCAAGTTTAATAATCCGTAACCATGTCGGCTTCCGAAAATGCTAGAATAAGCTCGCTTTTAGTCCAGCTTCCAGGTAATTGCGATCGACATCGATGCAAGCACTCATTTGCGAACAATGTGAACAACCGACTTCTGGTGTGCAAGTCAATGAGAGTCCACGCGATTCCTGGCATTGTCCGTCCTGCGGCCATTTGAACCAGCTTCATCAAGTCGATCAGACCGTTAGCCGAGCGACTGCCCAAGATAGACGTTCATTTATCGAAACCGGCGACGACTTTTCAATCGACGACCAGGAGCTTCAATCATCGATTCCACCATTGGAGCAGGGGGAACGAATCGAGCATTTTGTGATTCAGCGATTGGTGGGGGCTGGCGGCTTTGGTTATGTCTTTCTCGCCTTTGACGAAAAACTGGAACGGTCGGTCGCGCTCAAGGTCCCGCACGCCCGCCGAATCTCAGAAAATCGCAAAGCTGATTTTCTCAGGGAAGCCAAGATTGCTGCCAAGTTGGCCAGCCCTCACGTCGTTTCCGTGTTCGAAGTCGGAGAAACCAACGGTCGAATCTGGATTTCCAGTGAATACGTCGATGGGCAAAGTTTGAAAGGATATTTGGCACGCCACAAATCGATCCCCGAAAAGCAGGCAATCAGTATTTGCCAATCGATTTGCAAGGGGGTCATCGCTGCTCACGAGTTGCGGATCATCCACCGTGACTTGAAACCGGGCAATATACTGATCAGCCGCAATGACAATGTCATGGTCACCGATTTTGGCTTGGCGTTTCGCGACGAACCCACCAAGGAGGGAAAAATCTATGGCATTGTGGGAACTCTCCCCTACATGTCACCCGAGCAGTTGGAGGTCGCTGAATTGGTTGACCGTCGCACCGACGTCTACGCGATTGGCGTCATTCTATATGAGATGTTGACTGGAAAGCGGCCCTATCGTGGAGCTCGAGAGGATCTGATTACCCAAATTCTCGATGGCGAGCCGGAACTGCCTCGTTCGCTGAATCGGAAAATCTCGCCTGAAATGGAAGCCGTTTGCCTGAAAGCGATGGCAGCCAATCAGGCAGATCGCTATCAATCGGCGACGGAATTACTGGCCGATATCGACCTGGTCAGCGTGGGCCGAACGCCGACAGCCTATCTCCCCAACGTTTCCAACCGGATAAAACGCGGGTTCAAGCAATTCAAATGGCCCTTTCTTGCGGCAGTTGCTTCCTTGGTACTTGCATTCCTGCTGGCCCCCTTTTTTGCGAAGGATGTTCCCAGATCCAATACTTATCCCGTGGTCATCACCACTAATCCCGTGGGAGCCACGATTGCGGTCGTGCCGATCAATCCCGATACCTTTGAACCGGATCGAGACAAAGTCATCCAACCGGAAACCGCGATGCAATATACGTTGGATTTGGAGCCGGGCACGTACTTGGTCGAAGCTGTATCCCGGAGCTCAGGTAACCTGGTCATTCAAGAAGTAATCAGAACGGTTCCAGAAAAACTGGTTGACTCGCCAATCTATGGTCGACGTTGCCGAGAGTTCACGATTGACCAGGATAGCGGTTCGGTTATCTGGCCTGTCATTTCGCTATCGTATTTTTCACCGGTCGATAACTTGGAAAGCGTTGGAGGCGGGACTTTTAGGTACAACAGCGACAACCGTGCGTTGAGTTCAGCGCCAACGCAGGACATCGACATTGACCGATTCGAGTTGATGGATGCCGAGGTTACCGCAGCTCAATATCTTGCAATCATGAGGGACCTGCCGCCAAACATGGCTGCCGCTGAGACAAATGATTCGGCAGCAGTCACCAGCGTCAGTTTCTGGGACGCCCTGGAGTTCGCCGAGGCGGCTCAGTTGCGTTTGCCGACGCTATCAGAACTTCTTTTTGCGGCCACGAATCGGAGCCAAACCAATTTCCCCTGGGGCGACGAACGTCAACCCGAAAATTCGACCGAACCACCCGATGACGTCACGGTGGATCCGATCGGAATCCGGGGCTTGGCATCGGGGGTTGGTGAATGGACTCAAAGCGGCGTCAGCAAAGACTTTCCGCTTCAACTGACGCAAAATTCGATTCGCCATGTGCTGGGCTTTCCTGTGCTAAGTCCCGAGCAACTTGATTTACTTGAAATCAAGTCCGTTCGGTTTTTCTCAACGCTCCCAATCAGTGAATCGAGTGAACAGCTGGGGTTTCGCTGCGCCCGAAGCGTAACGCCTCGATTTGTCAAGCAATGAAAGAAATCGAATCGTAAGCGTACAGGCTGCCAAACGCCCAGTTATTGATTGGAAATGACCCAATAGCCAGTCGAGTTATATTCAATGCCGATGATATCATTGGTGGCTGAATCATTGATATACTTTGCCATTTTGCAAGTCTGTCCTGTCGGCTCCGAACTCAACTTGATGGCAGAATAGAATTGGTTGGCATTGTTGGTACCAGCACTCATGTAATTTAGAAGCCAGTACGTGTGCCCTGCACCCTCGGGAACCTTAACGAAAATCGGGCCGTTCTTGCCATAACCTGGCTTCATGAAGATAAAGTCCGCGCTATCTGCTTGATCTCCTGGGATGATGTCAACCTTTTTGCCGGGATTAGGAAACGTTGGTCCTTTACTGTTCGTTGTCGCTGACGCTTGCCCTTCAGGAATCATGACGACAGAGTCTCCCGAGTTGCAGTCTCCGGTTTTGCTACAGCCAGTTGAAACAGGTTTGCGAAAGCCAGCCAGAAACGGCGATGTGCTGGCATCGGAACAGTCTTTAACAACGTAGTAATAAATCTGATAGTGGATGAACGCCAGTTGGTGCGGACATTTTTTGCCGATCAAGTCATCGTCGGGTGCAGGAATCAGGTTTTCCTGTCCAATGGCCGGAACCGAGATGATCATCCCCAGTGCGGCGCCCAGTAAACAAGCCAACTGCAGGTTCTTAATTCGAGTTATCATGGTTTGACTCCAGTGGTGGAATAGTGGCAGTGCAATCAGTAGATTTCTCGCGAGTTCCCGATTGCACGGATTCATCGCAAGACTCAACAGCGTCGTACGCTAGCCTCAGCCAGTGAAGTGGTTCGCTCAGCGCTGTCGGACCGATTTTAGTTGGCTACCCTCTCGATTGCCAAACATTCGTTGAAATGCCGGTCATTCGTTGAGTCAACGGCATTCTCGCCCCATCGACACCGGTGTAATCGATACATCCCAGTGGTGGACCGTTTCCCAATTCGGCGGCGCCAACCAATTGACTGCGATGCCGATACGATCAAGGGCCGAAATGGAATTGGCTTTTCGCGACGGTAACCAACGGACGGCATCGCCCTGGCAATGCCACCTTGCCCGGGTTGTGAGAAAATCAACGGTACTTACAGAAACCAGTCGTGATCTTTAAGCCAGCATGGTC
>CAZJEK010000052.1:0-22897 GCA_964545005.1 uncultured Pirellulaceae bacterium | reverse complement strand
CGCGATAGTTCTCCAGTGCAGGTGTCTCGACCGTGATTGCAAACAGTAACGCGCCCAGCGGGCACATTCCGGAAAAGATGATATTCACGACCAGCTGTTTTTGGGTCGCCCAGCCTCGCGCTGACATCAAGGATGTAATCGACAATGCATCCAATGGCTTGTGTAACAGGATTGCCAGAAACACCCCGATGCCAGCGGCCGAAAAACCGACCGGTCTGCTGGACTGGACCGCTGCAGCCAACGCGATTCCATCAATAATGGTGTGAATCGCCAAGCCAAAGCACAACCCCAGCCAACTGTAATCCAGCTTGCCCGTGTGCTCCTGACAATGAACATGATGGTGGTCATGCTCGTGGTCGCAGAGTTCCTTTTGCTTGTGTTCGTGGTCTTCATCAAACGCCAGATCGTGCTGATGAAAATGAAACATCCGGATCAGGAAAAACATGAACAGCAATCCGGCCAGACATATCGCCAGCGGAATTTCAACGAATCCCAACTTGGCGATTGAATGCGGTAGCAGGCCCAGCAACGCTACTCCCAGCATGACTCCTGAAACGAAACTGAGCACAAACTGGATACGTCGGTGGGTTAGTTGAATCAGCGATGGCAGCGATCCCCCGAACAGTGACGCCAGGGCAATGATCACACACAACAAAGCAAGCTGATTGAACATGGAAAAAGGCCAACCCGACGCAGACGGGCACCTGGCCCTGAAGGCAACCCATGTGGTTGCGACAATTTAACAGTGCGTCATCGTAGGCTGGCGGTCTCGTTTTGCAACCCGAAAGGTTGCCTTTTTCCGGCACCTGGCAGTCCTGAATCCACTTGCCCCGCGGCTTCGTCCGAATCTCGAATCGCAAAATCCATTACGTTCAAGGTTCGAACCATTCTCAAGACTTCGCACTGCAGCGATTTCGACTCCGAAGTGTAGCCGTTGATTGAGTGCCGCTTGGAAACTTCGTCCGTCATGTCAAAAAGGCTGATTGGATTAGGGACGTCGCTGCCCGTATCGCTGGCGAGCTGTCGCAGATTACCGGCCGAACGCTGACAATCCGAATACAGCAATTTGTTGGCGATCTGGACGGCGCGATCATTGCGATTGATAAAGACTGCGGTTTCTCCGATGCCACATCGAAACGGGAACTGCAGGAGTTCACTGCTGGTAAATTCGGGATTGAGTGCTGGCGTGATCAGCGCGACGCGGTACTGGCCTGGCTTGGTCGCATCCTGGCTGGTCGCCTGAGACATTCCGCCCAACACGACCTGGCTGCCCAGAGAGAAGCCGGCAACCACCATTTCTCGATCGGTGAAGCGATCAAGGAAATCGGCGAAGATACCTTTCAAGCCAAACGCCCGATCACATTTGGCTTTGAAATCTGACAACACCCGCAGCTGTTCGCACTCTGACCGCCAGGCGAAAATGATCCAGCGCACGGGAGGCCGCTGCTTGCCGCATTGAGTTCCCAGCAGATTTTCGTAAACCTGCAAACCTCGAGACTCGGCGTAAATCTGGTCGGTACGGTAACCGTGCACAAAGACCACGGTTGCCCGAGATTTATCGTTGGCGTGCGAAGCGACGACTCGATCAATGCACTGTGGTTGCCAACAACCATCGACTAACTGAAACGTCTTTAACTGACTCGCATCGCCATCGCAGCGAAAGTCCCGCGCCGAAACCAGCCAGATCTCGTCCAGGGGATCAACGCAGACCCGGCGAATGCCAAGCCCATCTTTGGTCACGATGGGTTGAGAAAGATCTGTCTGTCCCCACGCGAGGTCGACCATGGCGATCAGGGCAATCAGCCCGGTCAATGCGAATTTCCAGCCAAGGCACCGATTGGCAACGACAAGTTGTTTCATGGCATAGCAAGCAAAATGAAGCCTGTAACGATCCAAACCGAATCCCGGGATGTAATCAAAACACCGGTCTCTATCATTTTTCGGATTGGATTGGACGTTGGCTTTTTGAATCTTCGGTTTGCCGTTGGCAGCCGAGGAGTCGACAACATCAAAACAAAGCGTCTGACTGCCAAGAGCGTTAACGTTTAACAACCTGATTCGTCGGTCGGACGAAATGCGGTTGGGTTATTCCGGATTTGCCGACTGGTTGCCGAGCGATAGCGAATTCCTGTTTCGATTGTCCGTCAAGAAGTCAAGCTGATCGATAAATCCAACAAATTTTGTGAAATAGCTCCTGCTTTCCCAAGCTGAAACCTAGTCTTTTCGGTCGCTACCAGACACGCCGCGGTAGGGTCACGGATTACGCATTCATTTCATTTCAGTACGCGTTTAGAAGACTCGTTTCACATTCGGGCTTGCAATGAAAACCAAAACCGGTTGGTTGATCGTCATTTTGATCTCAACAGTGCAATTGGCACTGTTGCTGGTCGCGGTCATTATGCTTTTCTCCTGGTTTGTTGATCAAACCGAAGAAACCGTCGGCATCCAGGCTTGCACCGATAACATGGTGATCAGCCAACAGTTAATTACGACCATCGAAGAGGACTTCGAAGAATCGTTGGACGCCGAGTCACTGCAACCGGTGCTTAACCAGGTCCATATGCCCAACTATGGGTTTGTCTGCGTCATGGATGCTCAGACGGGCAACGCCGTTGCCAGCAACCCGAATTACCTGACGCTGAAGAACGACCAACTGGCCAACGCTAAATTCGATCGCGGCCCCCTGGCCGGACAGCGTTTGCATGACGCCGCTCAACAAGCTTCTTCGGTGACCGGATCCATTGTTCTCGAAGGCCGTCCTCATTTTGTGTTTGCTCGCGGCATCCTCGATGGAAAATACCATTTGGTAGCAGCCCAACAACAAAGTCATTCGTTTGCTTCGGTTTCGGATACGATTCAGTCGGCCAGAAAAATTGCCTTCGCCGCCACCCTGTTGGTCGGATTGGCCTGCATGTGCCTGATCGTCGCGATCTTGAACCGCATGACGGCCAAGGTGGACGACCACAGTCAAGGCCTGGAGCGTCGATTGACGCAGCGTGAAAAACAGATTGTTCGTACTCAGAACGCAGTGATCTTTGGTTTGGCGAAACTGGCAGAATCACGTGACAACGATACCGGAGAACACCTCGATCGAATTCGTAGCTACGTGATGATTCTCAGCGAAGACCTTCGCGGTCGCTTCGATCTGATCGATGAAGAGTTCGTCAATACGATTGCACTGGCTTCATCACTGCACGATGTTGGCAAGGTCGGCATCCCTGACTCAATCCTATTGAAACCCGGTCGATTAACCCGGGAAGAACGCGAGGTCATGGAACTCCACACCCTGATCGGTGGGGAATGCCTGGAAGCGATTCAAAATCGATTGGGCGATGACAACATCTTCATGCAGATTGCCAAACAGATCGCCTATTACCATCACGAACGATGGGACGGAAAAGGCTATCCACACGGTTTGGAAGGCGAAGACATTCCTTTGGTCGCGCGAATTGTCGCGGTCGCCGACGTCTACGATGCATTAACCTCCAAACGTCCTTACAAGCAGCCACTGTCGCATATCGAAAGCAAGGGAATTATCCTGGCCGGTTCGGGGTCCCAGTTCGACCCTGAAGTCGTCGACGCGTTCTTGCGACACGAAGAAGAATTTGAAGCGATTTCGCGAACCCAGGCCAGCCTGACCGACGAGGAAGTGCTCAGCGATTTCCACATGCTGTGCGAACGAGCTCAACAGTCAGCAGCCCAGGAAGCTGGAACGGCCAAACTGGACAACGTTTAGCGTACTATTCGTAGTCCCACTTCATGATCCAGGGGTCTTCCAGGCGTTTTTGCATCGCCTTTAATTTCTCCTGGTACTCTTTGAGCACGCTGGCATAGCTGGGATCGGTAGCCAGATTCAACGACTCGTTAGGGTCGTTAGCCAGATCGTAGAGCTCAAATTCTGGTCGATGAATATAATCGTCGACGGTCTTCAAGCCGTACATCGCAGCGGTTCCTTTTCGATACTGCGCCTGCCAGCTGGATGCCGCCCATAAATCGGTGGCGAACGGATAGTCCAACTGATGGGCAATGTTCCAGATCAGCTTCATCCTGCGGTCGCGAATCACCCGCATCGGATAATACATGGTGATCTCATGGAAGGTGTGTGACGCAAAAATCTGCTGGTGGTGTTCGGCATCTGGGTTAGCCAACAATGGCAACCATGACTTCCCTTGATAGGACCGAAATTGATTGCGACCATTGCGGTTGTCTCGAGCATACTGGTTTTCCTGTTTCCAGAATTGCGCTGGATCAACCCATTGCTTCGGTCCGTTGATTGACCGATCAAGCCCGCCGGCAAAGTCCAGTAATGATGGCGTGATATCGACGTGGCTGATCAGTCCATCACTCACGAGGCCACGCTTTGCCTGGTAGGGATCGCGAACAATAAAAGGCACCTGCAAGCCCGGTTCATAGACCGTCGTTTTACCTCCAGCGAATGCCATCCCGTGATCGGAAGTAAACACGATCAAGGTCTTGTCGTAGACGCCGGCCTCTTTCAAAATCGCAATCAGTCTGCCCAAGCCCTGGTCGATTCGGGCACAGGATTGATAGTACTGAGCCAACTCAGATCGCGTTTCCGGTGTATCGGTCAGGAATTTCGGTACGGGCACGTCGCCGGGGTCAAAGAACACCTCCTCCACCCCTGTTCGAGATTCCCGATTAGGACGATTTCCGAACAAATCCGGTTTCAGCTCCAGCTCAGATGTCTGATCGATGCCGCCACCGCGATGAGGGTCGGAAGTTCCAAAGTACAAGAAGAAAGGGCGCGAATCTGTCGCGTCGTTGATAAACGTCCGGCAGGCATCGGCCATCTGGACCGGATTCCGCGAGTTACCTTTCAAATAAGTTTGAAACCGAAAAACCTTTTCCGGACCGACGTGGTATTTACCGATCTGGGCCGTGCGGTAACCTGCGTTGGCCAGCACCCGAGGCAAGGCCAAACTAACAACGTCCGGATAAGCGCTGAATTTGTGAAAGTGATGCTGATGCCCATATTGGCCGTTTTTGTGATTGTGCAGTCCGGACATAACGACCGATCGACTGGCACTGCAACTGGCCGTGGTCGCGAAGGCGTGAGTGAATCGAACGCCGTCTCTAGCCAATGCATCCGCGTGGGGTGTCGCGGCAACGGGGTCACCGTAGCATCCGAGAGTCGGGCTTTCATCGTCGGTAATAAAGAACACGATATTCCGCTCAGCAGGTTGACTGGCGGGCTGTTCAGCGTTCAATCCGATGGCCGAGTTGACAGCCATTACCAGGGCCGCAAGATTGGTCCAAGTTCGCATGTTGCTCTCCTGAGTTTGTCTGCACCAGGAAATCATTATAAACCGAGTCATACCGGTTCGTTGCCTGGTGATTTCGCGGCCACAGCGCCGTCCAGCCCGATACCGCGTTGCTGCGCCCGAGTTGTCGATTAAATTAGTGCCATGAGAAAGATTTTGACAATTGCCGCTCGCGAATACAAAGCGATGGTCGGCACCAAAGCTTTTTTGATCTCGATCATCATGATGCCAGTCCTGATGCTGGGCAGCTTGCTGGTCATGGAGCTATTGCGCGACTCGGGAGACGTTCAAGACCGCACCATTGCGGTGATTGATCATTCCGGAGACTTCCTGGACGCGATTGAATCGGCGGCCGAGTCCCGCGCAGCGGCGTTGTCAGCGGCCGGAGGAAATGGAGATGGATCAGGGATGTCCCGAATTGCTCAGGACAACTATGTGATCGAATCAATCCCAGCTGACAGTGTCGACGATGAATTGCGTTTGAAGTTGTCCGATCGAGTTCGCCAGCAGGACCTGTATGCGTTCCTGGAGATCCCGGCTCAAGCCAGCGCGGTGGACGCGGATAAGCCGGTCCGTTTTTTCGCCCAGGACGCAAGCCTCTCCGATGCCAAAGACTGGCTGGCTCAAGTGATCAACGCCAAAGTCCGCAACCAGCGTTTGCAGGACGCCAATATCGATCCCGCGATCGTGGCGCAGGCCTCCCAGCGAGTCAAACTGGTCGGGATGGGATTGGTGGAACGCAAGGAAGACGGCAGCGTTGAATCACTGGAGGATGACAATCCGATGACCGCCATTTTTCTGCCGATGGGAGTGATGATGCTGATGTTCATGGTCATCTTCATGGCCGCTCAACCGATGCTGGAATCGGTGCTGGAAGAAAAATCACAACGCATCGCGGAAGTGCTGCTGGGAAGCGCGAATTCGTTTCAATTGATGAGTGGAAAATTACTGGGAACCGTGGCCGGGTCGTTGACGGTGTTCGGAATCTACTTCGCGGGACTATACGGATTTGCTTCTTACAAGGGTTATCTGGATCAGATTCCATTTGAATTGGCTCCCTGGTTCATCCTGTTCCAGATCCTGGGCGTTCTGTTTTATGCTTCGATCTTCATGGCCATTGGAGCCTCGGTTTCTCAATTGAAGGAAGCCCAGTCCATGCTGCTGCCGGTCTGGATGCTGATGATGAGTCCGATGTTTGTCTGGCTGATGCTGGTTCGCAACCCGCTCGATTCGATGGCGACCTGGTTTTCGCTGTTCCCTCCGGCAACGCCAACGGCCATGATGCTGCGACTGGCAACCGGGCAGTCGATTCCCACCTGGCAACCGATCCTGGGCGCGATTCTGACAGCCGTCAGCACGCTGCTGATCGTCTACATCGCAGCCAGAATTTTCCGAGTCGGGATCCTGTGGCAGGGAAAGTCCCCACGGCTGTGGGAGATCTTCCAGTGGGCCTTTCGCGGATAGCGGAAACACAACTTCGCAGACAAGCCGAGAGGTTGCAAACTTTCGCGGAGAGGCTGACATTTTTTGTCCAGCCGATTGGGCGCTAGCTAGCCCCGGACAAAACTAGTTGGCGCGTAAATTTTGCAGAGTCGGTGGCTAGCGCCAAAGCCGCTGGAAGCAGATACTCTCCCTCGGGAAAGTCGGCCTGTCAGGGCCGGAGAGGGGTTTGGAAACCCCCTCCCCGCGCTTAGCGTCGGGTTTCCAAAAGTGTGCAATGTCTAAAGACAAACGGGGGGCCTATTTTTTGTTGCGTATCGACTTGCGATAGTTTCCGGGCGTGTTCGAAGTCGCGTTGCGAAAGTGACGGGTGAACGAACTCTGATCCGTAAACCCGCAAGCCAGTGCAATCGCTGATAGCGGCAAGTCGGTGGCTTCCAACTGTCGCATCGCTTTCTCCAGCCGACATTTCATGATGAACTTCTTGGTCGACAAACGAAACACGCGTTTCATGCGACGATCCAACTGAATCGCCGACAACTCGATTTGCCGGGCTAACTGATCGGTCCGCAAGGGCTGGTCCAGATTTTCCTTGATGTATTCCACCAGACGTCGCAGGTTGGCCAACTCCAGATTACTGTCGCTGGGCCAATTCAAATCCTGGGAAACACCGACCAACCCGACCACCGCACCGTGGGCATCGTTGATCGGAAACTTGCTGGCCAAAAACCAGTTCATCGATCCATCGACGTGAGCAATCCGTTCCAGTTGATCCACAATCGTTCGACCGGCTTCGAACACTTGCCGATCCTGGTTCTCATAAATGGAAGCCAGCTGAGGTTCAAAAAAATCGCCGGCCACGCGCCCGATTAAATCCTGCTTGTCGTTGACTCCCAACCGTTCGACAAATGCCTGGTTGACCGAACGGTAGCATCCATCTCGATCCTTGACACAAAACACGACATCGCCAAGCTGATCGAAAACCGGTTCCAGCAACTCGATGGACAGCAGTGTCAAATTGGGGTCAATGTTCAGCAACGCAAACTCCCATCAATCAGCCAGCAGCGTCGGCCAGTCGATCTGCCTGCCCCACCGCTTGTGTTATCGTCTCCAGCCCATGGCGGTCCAGCTGTTGCACCAGGTAACGATTGACGTTGCGAACAATCCCGGGTCCACCATATACGAACCCGGTGTATAACTGAACCATCGAAGCACCGGCCAGGATCATCTTCCACGCATCGGCAGGAGTCATGATTCCCCCGACGCCGATGATGGGCACCTGACCTTCCAGCTGAGCGTACAACTGGGCAACAACTTCGCGGCTTCGAGTGGACAGCGGTGCACCTGACAGCCCTCCGGCACCGATTGCTTCCACCTTTGCCCGGGGCGTCGTGAGCCCATCTCGGGACAGGGTCGTGTTCGTCGCAATAATTCCCGACAGCGATGTTTCACGCACAATTTGCACGATATCGTCCAGCTGTCCTTCGGTAACATCGGGCGCAATCTTCAGCAACACCGGTTTGGGATCAATCTCATGATCCGCAGCCAGTGTTTGATTCAGTTCCGCGATTCGTGTCAGCAACTCGATCAACGGCTCCCGATTTTGCAACGTTCGCAAACCCGGCGTGTTGGGTGAACTGACGTTGATCGTAAAATAGTCCGCAAACAGGTACAGCCGCTCGAAACTGAACAGGTAGTCGTCGGTCGCTTGCTCCACGGGAACAACTTTGGTTTTCCCAATGTTGACTCCCAACACGTCGTCCGGTGAAAACCGGGACGTGGTCGCCAGGCGTTTGGCGGCAGCATCGCTCCCTCCGTTATTGAATCCCATCCGATTGACCAGTGCCTGATCGGCAGGCAATCGGAACAACCGAGGCTGGGGATTACCGGGTTGGGGCTGGCCAGTGATCGTTCCGACTTCTACGTGGCTGAACCCCAAGCACGCCAGCCGGGGAAACCACTTGGCATCTTTATCAAACCCGGCCGCCAAGCCGACCGGATTACGAAAGTCAATTCCGAACAACCTGCTATGCAAACGAGCATCGTTGACCGCGTAGTGACGACGAAACTGAGCGGCAATCGCTCGAGCAGCCAACAATGAGTTGAACGCTCCCATCGAGAGATGGTGGATTCGTTCCGCTGGAAGTCGAAATAAAATCGGACGGGCTAGGTAACGCCAGAACATTCAGCCGTTGGGGTTGGAGGCAACAAATCTGAATTGGGCAATCAGGTAGGTTTTCCGGTTACCAGTTCAAGCCGATGGATTCACCGCCAGTTTTTCGATCCGTCCCGCCTCTGAGCGGTTCTTCGGATTCCTTGACGGCCAAATCGCGGGCTGGCAATTCCTCCACCTCTTGATCTTTCTTGTCCCCAGCTTTGGGTGGCGGCGGGGTCAAGCAAGCTTTGCGAGACAACGAAATTTTCTGTTTGTCTTTGTCGATCGACAGAATCTTGACTTCAACTTCCTCGCCGGTCTTCATGTAGTTGCTGACCTTCATCACTCGGCGATAGTCAATTTCCGAAATGTGAACCAGGCCTTCGACTCCCGGAGCCAATTTAACAAACGCTCCAAAATCAGCGATGCGAGTCACCGTCCCCTTAACAATGTCGTCGGTGTGGAACTGGTCATTCACGTTTTCCCAAGGGTGCTCAATGGTGTCTCGATGTGACAACGAGATCCGGTTGGCTTCCTTGTCGACGCTTTCGACTTTGACTTTGACGCTGTCGCCAGCCTGAACCACTTCGGATGGATGTTTGATTCGCGACCAGCTGAGTTTGCTGATATGAATCAGGCCTTCGACGCCACCCAGGTCAACGAAAGCGCCAAAGTCCATCAGCTTGGTCACAATCCCTTCGCGGATCTGACCTGCTTCCAGTTCCTCCAGCAACTGCTTTCGTTTGACTTCGTTTTCACGTTCCAGGACCGCGCGATGGCTCAACACCAGACGCCGTTTGTCAGGATTGACTTCCATGACGACGCACGGCAACTTTTGGTTGACATAGGTACTGAAGTCTTCGACCCGGAAGCGGTCAATCTGGCTGGCCGGGATGAATCCCTTAATGGCATTGACGGCTGCCTCCAGGCCCCCGGTATTGGATCCCGTGACTCGCGCCTCGACGACATCGCCTTCGTTCAGATCTTCCCAGTCAGCGGCTCCGATAGCAGCGCCGGGAACAGCCAGTTCATACAATCCGTCCTCTTTGTTCATTCCGCGAATGATGACTTCGACCAGATCGCCTTCCTGGGGCGGTTCTTTAAAGTGGTGCAACGCAGCCACCCCTTCTCCACTACCCTCGAGTGTAACGAAAACATGGTCGCCGTGAATCTTCTGGACTGGCCCTTTGCAACGAGTTCCAGCGGCGAGTTCGCGATCGGACGTTTGTGCCGACGAAACAATCTCGTCCATCGACAGACCGCCCAAAGCGGCTTCGATTTCGGCGTCAATGTTATCGGAAAACCCGTCGTTGGATTTGATTTCCGGGAGTTCAACTGCGGGTGGTTTTTCTTCGGCAGCCCGCAAGTCGATTGGGTTGGACAACGCCGCCTGCACTGCTTTAGGCTGGGATGGCGCCAGCGATTTATCGGCAGCGTCGCGTTGCGAACCAATCGCGATTCGAGCTGCCGAGTCGGCACCTTCATTGGCAGCTGTCGGTTCGGAAGATCCGGCCTGGAGTTGACCGGCATCGGCGGGCTGCGAATCGGCGGGCTTGGATTCAGTGGCCGGCGTCATTTCGGAGGAAGATTGAGCGGCTGATTCCGCTGCAGTTGGGGACCCCACATCCGGGGTTTGCTCGGACGCGTTGTTGGCAGCAGATTCGACAGGATCAGGCGATGAATTTTCAGTGTTCATGAATCGTAGACAGGAACAATACAGAGACGCCCACTATCGTTAGCGAGCTGGAAACCTTGAAACAGCGAGCAGTGGGAGGTCGTGAACCACTTCTTCTGGGACTCGCTTGCTGGGGTGTACTTTACCAGTTTTAGCATGAATTGCAGCGGGCAAATTGGGCTGGCGTTAAAAATCCCGCCCGGCAGATATCAACGGCTGGTCATCGGTGCGAAATGGAGCGGCCGGCAAACCGACGCCATTGACCAAGTTCGGTTGAGCAGTATCGTTCCAACCAAACCGAACCGCTTGGGGCTGAGTCACATCGGCGGACTCCAATTCGACGGTCTGGCCAACAATTTCGGCCTTGGCTGGATAGAATTTACCATCGGCACCAGCGACTTCGAAACAACTCAATGCCTCCTCATTGGATCGGATGCTTAACCCCTCAGCATGCTTGAAAGTCAATCGCACACGCTGGCCATTGGTCGACATCTTTTCGAACACCGGCCCACTGAACGCCACCTCCCGCTGACCCTCTGGAAGCCATTGGTTATAAACGTTGGCCTGAGCAATCAGCGATAACCGCCGACCCACTTCCTGTTTGTTCTTGGGGTGGATGTCATTGATATTGGCGATATCTGTCGTTACCACCATCCCGGTATGAGGCGTTTCTCGATGGGTCTTTGCCTGCGCTTCCCAGATTTCGGCGAGCGCCTCGGGAGGATGATTTCCATATCGAAACGGAGCTAATTGAACAAAGTAGAACGGCATTTCGGGTTGCCCAAAATACTCCCGCCAATTCGCAATCAAGGCAGGGAACAGCGTCGCGTACTGCTGGCCGCGGCCATTGTTTCGCTCCCCCTGATACCACAGCACCCCGCGGAATGAATATCGAGAAAGCGGACTGATCATGCCGTTGAACAAAACACTGGGACGATTCTTGTCACCTTCGGACACAATCGCATCCCAATGCTCGATCATCGGCTTAAGCGAATCAACTGCTTCCAGGGCACTGCGTTGCGTCCACGCTTCGGCCGACGTCCCACCCCAGGATGCATTGATCAAACCGATCGGCACGTCGGGAAACTTCTTGCTTAATTCCCGAGCGAAGAAATATCCGACGCCGGAAAAACTGCCTACCGAGTCAGGGCTGCAAACCTTCCACCCAGAAACTTTGTCGAACTGATCCAGCGGGTGCATCGACGCGTTTCGCTCAACCGTAAACAATCGAATGTTGGGATAGTTGATAGACTGTTCGATTTCGGTTTTTGAATTCAAAGACTTGGCGACCGGCCACTCCATGTTGGACTGCCCCGAGCATAACCAGACTTCACCGAACATCACGTTGGAAACTTTGACTTGAGGCTGGCCAGCTTCGGCGGTGACGGTCAACTCATGGGGTCCACCAGCCGTTCCGGTTTTGAGAACGGTCCGCCATTTACCATCCGGACCAGCAGTTGCCTGTTTCGACTGATTGGCCAGCTGTACGATCAACGTTTGACCAGGTTCCGCCGTACCGTAGATCTCAATCTCCGACTTTTGTTGCAGCACCATGTTATCGGTGAAGATCTTGGGCAGCGAGATATCAGCATGCAGCTGTATGCCTGCTGTCACGACGTACAACAACAGGGCAGTCCGGACAGCAAGGCGAGGGCGCAGAAAGTTCATGGAGGCTCGGAGGAAGCGATGACGAATGCGTTGCAGCAGTGAATACGTTCGATTAGTTTACACCGCGCGCCCGCTGAATTCACATTACGAGCGAAAAAAATTGGGCAGCGCTCGGTGATTTCCCAACTGACGGTAGCCAGTCAAATCAGCATTAATGAGCCACTAATCATTGGATAAACTAACCGCGCCCCGTGCAATCATGCCAAAGCCAGAGATCGCAGTGACAATGGCACCGCCAAGCACCCGTCCAGGACGCAGCAATTCAATCTCACCTTGCGTATCAAGGTAAAACCGAAATGCGAGAAAGCCCGCAAAGGCTAACGCAGCTAACCCACCCAAGATCAAGCCAATGGCGCTGCCACTGGTTCCCTCATTGCCACCGTTGGCACTCCGGTTTCGCTTTTTCGACCGACCATTGCCGCGATCTTGAGTGACGACTGTTTTCTTACCAACGCGAGGCTTGGCGTAAGGATTGTTGACGATCGATGCCATCGCTTTGTCACCAACAGGCACTTCCTCTTCCGCCGCTGCGACGCTGGAGCCAGGTTCGCCAAACCCAGGGTCCTCGAACTGATTTCGCAGCATGCCGTTGGGGAGCTGATCGGTAAAAATCTGTGGCGGGGGAGCTAACGGACCGTCGACTCCGAAACTTGCCAGTGCCGCGGTACTCGCTTGCCGATAAGCCGGCTGTTCGACTCCGCTCGATACGGCCGCTGACGCTGCTGGGGTCGCCGCTTTAAACTGGGTCCCGCACTTCTTGCAGGAAACTGGCTTTCCAATCGCACTGTCCGCAACCTGGTACTGCTGGTGACATTTTGGGCAAGCAATGCGAACAGGCATGGGACCTCAGCTGTTTTCCGTGGGCGTTATTGGATGGTCGCTTGCAATACTGAGCGCAGAGTTCGAGCAAGCATTGGATCTATTCTAGATCGTAGAATCAAAACCAGAAGTTTACCCCCCCGCTGGACCCCCATAAAACGCAGAATTTGTTTTGTTCAGGAACTTCTATTTTTGAGCGTCGGCTGAGGCTTGGCGAGCAGCATTCAAAGTGGCGCGATGGCCCAAAATGAACCGCGTTAACGGTGTGGACCTGTTCACATTACTGCCACCTCAAATCAGCGGTCAAACTGGCTGAAGCCTTCCCCAATCTTTACAAAGATAAATATTGTGAAAAAAACTGGCAAAACGCAAAAAAACGCCGAACCATCCAATAATCGGACAAAAAATTCACAAACCCACCCTTAACGGCGTCCTTCTCCACCCTAAGGGAAGGTTTTAATGCGAGTTGACCAACAAATTGTTTGACGTTGGGTCCGAGGATTGTTATTATTTCGCGAAGTCAATAATTTTTTCTTACTTGGAGGTGCGTATGAAACGCTCTAACTCTCCTCGTCGAGCTTTTACGCTCGTCGAACTCCTGGTCGTAATTGCCATTATTGGTATTTTGATCGGTATGCTCTTACCTGCCGTTCAGCAGGTTCGAGAAGCAGCCAGGAGAATCACGTGTGCCAATAACCTGCGGCAATTCGCCCTGGCTATGCACAACTATGAAAGCTCCAACATGCGGTTCCCACCAGGACACTGCATTGGTCCTTCATGGTACCCGTTCAATGTTGAGACTCCTCCCGGAGGCTTGGCTCCCAACTCTTCGTACCCTGCAGCTCCTCCATTCTGGAGCTGGATGATGCACATTGCTCCCTTCATCGAGCAAGCCAACGTTCAAAAAATGGCAGTCTTCGAGAGTGGCCCAGCCAGCTGGCCTTGGTGGCAATACCAGCCCAACGGTGTTGCGATTATCGGAATCAGCGTTGAGAACTCGGTTTGCCCATCGGAATCTCGTGGCGCCGCAACTTGGGTTGATTCGGCTAACGCCAACAACCAAGCCGCTATCACGTCTTACCTCGGCTGCAGCGGTCGCGACAGCTACCGCGATTCTGGCGGTCAAGACGGTATGATCTACGTCAACTCGAAAGTCACCTTCGGTTCTTGCACCGACGGTTCTTCCAACACCATCCTGCTGGGTGAACGAACCGCAGCTGCTGACCTGTTGTACGGTTGGCAATGGGCCGGTGCTGGCGACAACGCTCAAGGCGAAGCTGACGTTGTCCTGGGTGTTCACGAGCGAATCGCTGTTCCATGGGGTGGCGATCCAAGCACCGTGGAAACCGACTTCTTCCGTCCCGGAACGATTGTTGACCCACAAAACCTGCACCGTTTCCACTACTGGAGCAACCACCCCGGTGGCGGTTCCTGGGCCTACGGCGACGGAAGTGTTCACTTCCTGGCTTACAACGTAGACCGCGGAAACAACGGCAGCAACGGCTACGCTCCAACCTTGCTGGAACAGCTTTCCACACGCAAGGGCGGCGAAGTCCTGAACGAAGAGTAAAATCGTAGACCAAAGCTAATTTGGTTTTTATAATTCTGGACAGAACTGAATTTTTCGGTTCTGTCCATTTTTTTTATCCAATCCACTTTCAGGTGCGAAATGAGTAAATTGTTTTCCGCTGGTCGCCGAATTGCGATCGCTTTGATGATGTTTGTGTTCGCGATTAACCTATCGCTGGCAACTGGTTGCGGCCCCAGCGATCCCAAGCCAGAAGATCTGGACCGCATTCCTAACGTCCCACCTTCCTCAAGAAGTTCTGAGGGCGGAGTCGGTGGCCCCCCAGCTCCCGATAGCAGTGGTGGTAGCGCCCCAGGCAAAATCGACTAACCCGCTATGAAACCCTGAACTTGCAGGTTGGCACAGCTTGCAAACCACCAAGAAACAGGCAAATAGCAGAAATTGCCCAGCCCTCATGGCAGGGCCTGAAAAAAATCTGGGCCTTAGACCCCACCCAGACCCACCCCAATTGGCAACAATTCCTGTCCAGCGTCGCCGCACACGCTGGACACGAATTGGCCATTCTCATCTACCAGCCAGCGGAGATCGACTCGCGCGCTTAGGTTTAGAAGTGGCTCCATTATCGCCTTTCGCTCAGCAAATAGATTTGCCGACGAGGAATGTCGCACTCAAATCGCCCCAGAGGGGCCGTCGTTGAATGCGCGAATAAGGAATTCCCGCGATCGCCACAACCGCTGGAAAAGCGTCGGCTTTGCGGTTTTCGCGGAGAGCCTGACATTTTTTGGCGAGCGAGGTAGCTTGGGCCATTGGCCCGAGTCGGCAAGGTCTCGCCCCACGCAAATTTTCCATTGCGAACACGGCCGAATCGGCCATGCTACTCTCTTTCGCGGAGGCCTCGTGTTTCGGTTCCCGACAACGAGCTGTAGATAAACCAGGCGAATCGACGTTGTTCTTTCTATGAACACCGGTGCCATTGACCGCCAAACGCTGAGCACCGGGCCGGCGGGATGCATCGCGCAATCCATCGGCCAGCAGTCGTTGACGCTGATCAGCTTCGGGAACAGGCCACTCACTTTTCTTTCGGCCAACCAGCCTGCCTTGCCGGTTAGATCCCCAACACCTACTCAAGCAGGCAAAATTATTGAATAAAAATTTTCAAAATTTTAATTTTGCCGAAAATAAACCAGAAACCTCAACCCAACAATCCCCTTAAACGACCGCAAGGGGGCCCTGCTTCACCTTAACGGACAAGCGTCATTTTGCCAGGTTTCCCATTTTGGCTAACGTCAAGCTCGACTTACCCAATTCCTTACTTGGAGGCGAGATGAAACGGTTTAGTTCAATTCGACAAGGATTTACGCTTGTTGAACTGTTGGTAGTGATTGCCATCATTGGCATCCTGATCGGAATGTTGTTGCCAGCGGTGCAGCAGGTTCGAGAGGCTGCCAGGAGAATCACCTGTGCCAACAACATGAGGCAATTTGCCCTGGCGATGCACAATTACGAAAGCTCCAACATGAGATTCCCACCGGGCCTTTGCATCAGCCCGACCTGGACAGCATTCAGCGTGGCGACGCCGCCGGGTGGCGTTGACCCCACCACGAACTACCCTGCTGCCCCTCCCTACTGGAGCTGGATGATGCATGTCGCACCATTCATTGAACAGGGAAACGTTTACAACATGGCCAACCTTTCGGGCTCAGCGGCTGGTGAACCTTATTGGCAGTATCAACCCAACGGTATCGCGATCGTCGGCATCACGGTTGAAAACGCCGTGTGCCCATCGGAATCCCGCGGCGACCAGACCTGGGTCGATTCTTCCAATCCGAACAATCAAGTCGCCATCACGTCCTACCTGGCCGTTAGTGGGCGAGACAGCTACCGGGAATCACTGGGGCAGGACGGAATCGTGTTCTGCAACTCACGAACCACCTTTGGCGGGATCACCGACGGGTCCAGCAACACGTTGTTGCTGGGAGAACGGACGGCTTCGGCGGACCTGGAATATGGCTGGCAATGGGCTGGTCGCCCCGACAATGAACTGGGGCAATGCGATGTCGTATTGGGTGTCCACGAACGGATCGCTGTTCCTTCTGGCGGAGACCCCAGCACGGTGGAAACTGACTTTTTCCGCCCTGGGGAATACAACGATCCTGACAACCTCCACCGATTTCACTATTGGAGCAATCACCCGGGTGGAGGAACCTGGGCTTATGGGGACGGCAGTGTTCACTTCCTGGCATACAATGTGGACCAGGGTAACAATGGCAGCAACGGGTATGCCCCAACGTTGCTGGAACAGCTGGCAACTCGCAACGGTGGGGAAGTGCTAAACCAGCAATAGTCGACGGCTGTCTGATGACTCAATGATGCTTGTGACAATGGACAGGACCTGTTGACCGGCCTGTCCTACTCTTCTTTGTACCGCAGGGTTACAACCAGTCGAATTATCCCGCCAACTTTTGGCCGACTTCCAGCTTGGCCTGCACTTTGGCTGCCGCTTCTGACTTGGTAATGGTGCCATCACGGTCCTGGTCCAGCCCTCGATTCTGCTGGTAAGTTTTCGGTTGCTTCTTCTGATCAAACAGCACGTACGACTCCGGCTTACCGATCGCTGCCGGCCACAGGATTGCCATGTAGACATCCGACAGTGACTTGCAGCGCCCGCGATAGGGCAGAAAATATTTCTTGACAAATCCCAGCTGTTCCACGGCGTTCATTTTGGCCAGCTGATCGGTACTCGTCCCCAGACCGGTTGCGGTTTTCGGCATGAATTGGATCAGTCCCGTGGCGCCACTGCCAGCCGCATTCTTGATCGCCGGGCTAAACGTTTCCGCCGACTCAAACGCCATGGCTGCCATCAAGTAATCAGGATTTACCTCGACGTCCCGGGCAACCTCCAACAGTCGTTGCTTGAATTTTCCAGTGACTTGAGTCCCCCAGGCGACAGGATCCCCGGCTCGCGTTTGCTGCGCAAAATTTTCAAATTCCAATAATCGGATTTCCGTCGCGAGTTTGGGCTCGATCAACCCGTCGTCAAACCCCAGCTGAATCTTTTGAAACCGCCGGATTGCTTCCAAGGTGTTGGGACCATAAACCCCATCCACGTCCAGCGGCTTCACCGGCCCACCGCAGCGTGAGGGTACTTCATTCAGCCGCTTTTGAATCGCTGCAACATCTTCAGACTGATTCGCCCCCTGCAACCCGACCGACTGTTGAATGATCTGCGCGTGCCCTGTCGGCGTCAGGCACAACAGCACCACCAGCAGCCAGCCGACTGCCATCCAACGATCACCGCACCCGTTTCGCATCAGTTTTTCTCCTGCAGCATGGCATATTGACCAAGCGTGTTAATGTTGAACAGCGATTTTAATTCGGCATCGACGTTTCGCAGCGACTGAACCGGTTCCAGCCGCGTATCCAATGCTGCCACCAAATCAACGACTCGCCGTTGTTGTCGGGCCAGCATCTGCTCAATTTTTGTATGCACTGCAGTTCGGTAGATCGCAGTCAGCCCGTAGCGATGGGTTTGATCAAAGGGCACGATGGCTTGATGATCGCCGATCCTGGAATCCAACCACCGGATGACTTCAGGTTGCAGCAATGGGGAATCGCAACCGGTGACGAATGCACGATCGCAGTCACCAGCCAACGCTTTCAGTCCAACGCGAATTCCCTCCAGCGGACCTTGTGCTTCCCGTTGATCGGTCACCGCCGTAAAACCGGTCGGCAACTGCTGCCCAGCTCGCACGGAAACAATTACCGGATCGCAAACGGTCGCCACGGCTTCAGTAATGATTTGCAAAAAACTGCGACCTTCGAAGACCAGCGTGGCCTTGTCGCGCCCCAACCTCCGACTGGCTCCGCCGGCGAGGATCACTGCTCCCAAACCCCGAATTACCTGGCTGGATTTGGTTGTCATGAGCGTCTCGGGTTTCCGCGAACGTAGAATGGGTGCAGCACCATTTTATTCTGGCAATTGGTTAACCTACAATAAGTCGCGTTTGTGCCTTCTTCGATTTGCGTTGCCTGCATGCCCTTAACACTGACTTCACGTTACGACGATCGAGTTCCATTGGAAGTCGAGTCGATTTTGCCCCACAGGCTAACCAAACCAGGCTCCGCTGTCGCCAATCATTCCATCTGGCGTGGCAGACGGAAACACTGCTTGAGCGATTTTTTTGACATCGAAGGCAGCCTGGAAAACGATTGCACGATCGTCTGGAAAGGTCCCTTGCGATCGGTGAATCGGATTGGCCAAGGCCTGGAATCGGGGCAGGTAATGGTGCAGGGCTCGGCTGGCGACCATGTTGGTTCTCAAATGTCTGGCGGTACGATCGAAGTCCAAGGCGATGTTCGGGATTTTGCCGGCACTGCGATGACAGGCGGACAACTGACGGTTCACGGGTCAGCCGGAAGACATTTGGGGGGCTGCCTGCCCGGGGCCAAACATGGAATGAATCGCGGCACAATCTATGTCGCTGAAAGCGCTGGACCGGGGGTTGGACAATTGATGCGCCGCGGAACGATTGTGGTTGGCGGAGCTTGCGGAGATTCGTGCGGCTGGAACATGGTCGCGGGGACAATTATCGTGCTCGGTGGAATCACCGGATTGGCCGGGGTTGAAATGCGACGAGGAACGATTGTCGATACCTTACCATTCGGATACGCAGAACCGTTCCGGCAAGTCCTGCCGACATTCACCAAGGGCGATCGCCGCTCTATCCAGATCCTACGCTTACTCAAACACCAGCTGAGCGGTTCCATTTTTGGACCTCAGTCTCTCCAGCCACTCGACCAGGAATTTCAGATTTTTCACGGCGACCCGCTCCATGGGGGGCGTGGCGAGTTGTTGGTCTCGGTCAAATAAAACCATGAGTTCATTCCAACTTGAATCGAACGAGCAGGGCGTCATCTTGCCTGTCAAGGCTCGGGCCGGCGCCAATGCAAATCGGATCGTCGGCTTCCACGATGGAGCGTTAAAAGTTACCGTTACGCAAGTTGCCGAAAAAGGTAAAGCCAATCTCGCGATTATCAAACTGTTGGCCAAGTGCCTGCCGGTCGCGCCCAGCAACATTGCGCTGGTTGCTGGCAGTACCCAAGCCAACAAACGTTTTGTCGTCGCCGGCGTTTCGGTCGCCCAAGTCGAAACCGCGCTGCAAACGCACCTCAACCCTCCCAAACACTGACCTACCCTACCGACACAGATTTACAATCGATGCTGTTCGACACTCACGCTCACCTGGATGACCCGCAGCTACTGCCGCGATTGGATGAACTTCTGGAGAATGCGGCCGATACGGGGCTGGTCGGCATTGCGGCCATCGGAACCGACTTACCCAGCAGCCAAAACTGCGTCGACCTGGCCCGGGAACACCCGGCCGTCCATGCTGCGGTCGGGATTCACCCCAACGTCAGCCACCAGGCTACCGACTCAGACTGGGATCAGATCGTTCACCTGGCGACCCAGCCGGAGGTCGTTGCCATTGGAGAAACGGGCCTGGATCGCTACTGGGATGATTGCCCAATTGACATTCAGCGGACGTGGTTCGCTCGTCATATCGAATTATCGTTTGAGCGCCGGAAACCGCTGGTGATTCACATGCGCGAATGCGAAGCAGACATTCTCGACATGCTGCAGCAGCACCAACGCGACGGGCAGATTCTGGGGATCATGCATTCCTTCGCCGGCAGCTGGGAAACCGCCAAACAATGCCTGGACTGGGGAATGGCAATCAGTTTTGCCGGTATGGTGACGTTTAAGAACGCCGGCGACTTGCGGGCCATCGCCGCCAGGATCCCCGACGATCGCCTGCTGATTGAAACCGACTCGCCTTATCTAACTCCTCATCCGCACCGGGGCCAGCGGCCCAACCAGCCGTCGATGGTGCAGCACACCGCCGCTTGTCTGGCAGAGGTCCGAGGAGTCACGGTGGAACAGCTCGCGGAGCAGACCACCAGGAATGCGCGCCGATTTTTCAACCTCGACTAACGACAACAGGCCACCCCGAAAGGGCGGCCTGAGTCGGAACGTCACGAGTTTTCGAGACTTTTTCTAGAAGCGGAAGATCCAGTCAACCGTCAGGCGATTGTCCAGGATATCTTCACGCTCGGTCATCGGAAATTCGAATGCGACACCGATTTCCTGATGACGATGAGGCTTGAACTTCATACCGACAGCCGAAGTTACAATGTCATTGCCAGCCACGCCTGGGTTACCAAAGTTGATCACATCCAGACCTTCGATCCCTGGAATAGGGCCATCTCGACCAGCTTCCAACCAGTGGTACCAGTTCAGTTCGGTCAGGAAGTAAGCACGTGGGCGGAACTTGTAGTCATAGTGCATCGACAGGTAAGTGCTGGTCGATTCGTCCGTGTTATTCAACGGTGCACGCAGACCCATGGCGGTCAAGAAGTGCGACTTGCAACCGATCTGCTTACCACCGGACAGGAACAGGTTCAACTCACCATTTCCATTGCCTTGGAAGGCATCGGCTTCGCCAGAAGGCAGCTCGTAAGTGAAACCGGTACTCAACAAAGTTTGAGTGGCAACGTCGCGGATCAAGTTGAATTTGAAACCAAATGCAGTGTCCGCCCAACCGTCATTGATCAACGGGTTGGAAGAAGTGACGTAGCCATCCTTGGTCGCGATCAACGATACGTTTTCGCTCAGTCGAGCACGAATCTGGGCGGCATACAGTTGAACGTCGCCACCACCGGCGGCCAACGGAACTTTGTGGTTAAAGAAGATGCCACGAATTTCCGTGTTGTTTCGCGGATCCTCGAAAAAGACCGGGTTGGTCATGGGACTGATGAAGTCGCTGAACGCATGGTCACTCCGCTTGATGATGCCACGACCAAACAGGCCGGAATCGGACAAGCAGGAGTCAGTGCAACCAGTTGTGCAACTGGTGGTTCCACATCCTGCAGCTGAATCAAAGTAGGTTGCTCCTCCCGGCATGGCAGGTTGAGCGACAGCTTGAGGTTGTACGACCGGAACTGGGTTGGCCCGCGGTGCGGTCGTTTGCCCGTTGACAACGGATACGCCGACGACTGCCAACAGGCAAGCGAGGGCATGCGAGATAAAGTTTGATTTTCTCATTTGTGAGATCTCTCGGCGATAATGGTTTTGTAACGAAGTTTGGTATTTCGACGGTCGTGATGTCATCACAATCGGTGCTTTCGGAAACACAGCTAAGCGACATTGGGCTCGACCGTTGTGCTTTTCGCGAACCGTAAAGTCTGCGCGGCTTTCCTGATCGTTAAAGCTTGTCGCGCGACCAGTTGACCATGCGAAACCGCACACCGCTGATCCCATTCTTGCTCCGCTGCAAGAACACTGCAGTGTTAGCGTTTGACTCGGTTTTTTACGCCTCGACCGTGACCACGCGAAAAATTTCCGCCGTCGATGTGCTCGTTTGGCACAATCTCTGCACCCGATGAAATACACCAAAAACCAGTGCTTTTGTCTCCCACTGGCGGCTGGGGCCTGTTGCTAGCAATCATCGCTGGACACGGTTCGATCACATTCAAAAGGAAAATAAAAATGATTGCGAAACTGATTGCCGTGGTGCCGTTGGCTGCCATTGCCGTAGGAGGAACTTGGCTTTCGATGCAGGACCAGGACCCCGCCGAAGTGCGGCAGAACTCGAGCACGTTCATGGAACGGAAACTCGATCGAGCCCGCGAAATCGTGGAAGGACTGGCGATCGAGGACTTTGACATGATCTCCAAAAGCGCGCAAAGCCTGGCACTGCTAAGCCATGAGTCGGAATGGAAAGTGATGCAAAGTGAAACGTACAGCCGAATGAGTTCTGAATTTCGCAACAGTGCCATTCGCTTGCGCGATGCCGGCAACCAGGAAAATCTGGATGGGGCAACGCTGGCTTACTTCGAGGTCACTCTTAATTGCGTGCGTTGCCACAAGTACGTGCGTGACAATCCCAAGGATTTGCAAGTCCCGCTAAAAAACAAGCGTGGTGATGGAAATCAAGACCGGCCATCGTCTGACCAATAGAACATTGCCAGTGCCAAATTCCAGCGGTAATCATCATGTCCGATGACTCACCCAATCGCGGACGCCGGATCGTCTTGACCGGCGGTCCCGGTGGAGGCAAGACAACCGCCGCGGACTTGATGCGCCGCGAAGTTGGCGATCAGATCGTGGTCGTTCCCGAAGCAGCCACGATGTTGTTTTCTGGCGGGTTCCCCCGCCACGCCGACCAACTGCCCAAAGAAGCGGCTCAAGTAGCGATCTACCATGTCCAACGCCAACTGGAAGACGTTCACACCGCGTTGTATCCAGACCGAACCCTGTTGTGTGACCGGGG
>CAZJEK010000051.1:0-22923 GCA_964545005.1 uncultured Pirellulaceae bacterium | reverse complement strand
GAATACTCTCGGCTACGGTCCAGCAATGGCCTTCTGTAAAGACATCAACACCACCTGTTCCCTTCAAACCAGTCTCCAACCCTGTTCCAGCTAGATGATTGGAGCGATGACCTTCAATCGTAGTGATGTCCTTGATTCGGACTCGTTGGGTGGGGAAACGGCTGGCTGAGCTGAGGGCTGGGGTGTAGCCGCCGTTGAAAGTCTGTCCCACCTGTGAAAAGTTGGCTCCCTGGGGAATTCCAACGGGCATCTGCGGCGCCGTGCCCGGTTGGAGTCCGGCGTTGGGTACACCTGGAGCGGTGGTTTGAGGCAGGTTTTGCGGTAACATGCCAGGCGTCAACGGCGTGACCTGGTTCTGACTGACCGCAGGCAGCGTCAAGCAAAACAGCAAGGCGATGGAAGAAAAGAATGTTCGCATGGTTCATCCATGAATTGATGCGTGGGTGGTCGTTTGTAGCTTGGGCCAATGGCCCGAGAGCTTTATTTTGTAGCTTGGGCCATCGGCCCGAGAGCTTTATTTTGTAGCTTGGGCCATCGGCCCGAGAGCTTTATTTTGTAGCTTGGGCCATTGGCCCGAGACTGCTTGGTTTACCGGGATTTATCGGGTTCCGGTTCACGGCCGGATCGGCCATGCTACGTTGCACCCGGGGCGGATACGCTGCAGATCGGCCATGAATCCTCTAGTGTGGCCAGAGTTTGTTCAACTTTTTACCCAGCCAACCCTGGTTGAGAAAACGGCGCTCGGCACCATCGTCTTCCGCGGTGGCATAGGAGAGTTTCAGTTCAGAAACCAGATTTGACGGAATGGAGTTTCGCGATGAAACGTCGACGCCCCGTACTTCGCCCGTCAGCATCAGGATTCGCGTGTCGCCTTCGATCAACACCCGGCGTGTGCCACCGACAAGCAGGTTGCCGTTGGGAAGAATGTCAATCACCTTGACGGTAAATTGGTCATTGAATTCCTGCTCGACAAGCAGCTGAGTATTCCCTGTAAAGTCGCGACTGGCAGCCGACTCCTGGTCAAAATTTCCATTGGCCGACGCGGTGCCGACGTCCCCGCCGAGCGAATAGCTGGCTTGCCCTTCCGATTTGGAGTTATTCTGTTTTCGCATTGTTCGCTGCGCCCGGTTCTCAATGTCCGATTGTTCCTGGATCAGAATGAACAACAGATCGCCAGGCTGGTGAGCTTTGACATCGGCGACCAGGTTGACGAAACGCGAGTCACGTCGATTCCACATGGCATTGCTTTGGGCGGCAACCGGTTGAGAAGCAACGACATTGATAAGGCAAACGACGCCCACGGCAAATAGCCAGGCCAGGCTGGAGTAGTGACGAGTCATGATCAAATCCATTTCTTGTTGAGTTCGATGGTTGAAGAGGAAAGCGACCGTTGATGCGACGCTAGTAAACTCGGACCGTCATCTTGTCGACGACCCGGGCCATCATCCGCTGTTGAGTAAACGGGTTTTGAATCTGGATCGGTTCGCCTTCTCCAGCGGACGTGAGTGCTTTGACATTGCGAATTTTGACCTTCAGCGTGCCACGCTGAATTTCAGCCGTGACCAGGCTGTTCCGTTTAATCATCATGACACCTTGATGGTCCATTACCACGTTGGTTGGCTTGATCAAGGTGTACATGGGAATATCCGAGGTTGTCGTTTTACCGATCGCATGGTTGGCGGTCAGCAGCGTATGATTGGCGGTAGCCACCGGACGGCGAACGACTTTGATATCCGACGAAGACAACTTGGTGCCAGCCGGAATATCACGTTGGGCAATGGCCAGGTCCCGGAAAATGGAAACGGTGGCGGTGATATTGACTGCCGCCAGACCGCCATCGGCGGAAGGAACCGTGGCTTCAAAAGTCTGCCGGCCCAAGGGCAGCTCGACTCGTTCCAGCGGTGACAGACGCATCGATTCAACCGAAGTGACGCCGGCCGGGAAGCGTACATTGCCAGTCACCGAAACATGCAAATCGGATTCGGGAACGGTGTACTGAGACGCTACGTGTCGCAGGATCGCGGCTTCGATTTGAGCGGGAAAATCCTGAGGTTTGCCGTCAGCCGTCCGAATCACATAGGCTTTGTCAGGTCCGAACAAGTCGCGTGATTCAATTTTGAACCCTGCCAAACGACACCGCATCAGAATCTGTTGTTTGGATATCGAAAGTTTGCGTTCGTGCGACTCGAAAGAATCAACTTCGATGTTTCGCGCTGCCTGGGCCGTCTCGGGAGTGATGCTGGAGATTGTTGCGATTTGCCCCAGCTTGACCTGTGGGCCAACCACTTGGACCGGATCCTCATGCAGGGCGATCAGCATCTGTCCAGACACTGGAGCAGTGCGCAGGCCCAGCAACAGTCCGCCAATCAAGAGCCATGTCTGTAATTTAATCATCGAATTACCTCACGATCTGACTGGTGTTGGACAGCATCTCGTCACCGGCTCGAATGGCTCGCGAATTGATTTCGTAGGCTCGTTGAGCCGTAATCAAAGAGACCATTTCAGCCACGACTTGCACGTTGGAACCTTCCAGGGCATTTTGCCGAAGCTTCCCGTAGCCATTCTGGCCGGGCGTTCCAATCAATTCCGGCCCGGAGGCATCAGTCGCCGCGTACAGGTTTCCACCCAACTGCCGCAAACCTTCACGGTTGGAAAAGCGGTACAGGTTGATGGTCCCAGCGGTCGAGTTGACACCATTTTCGCTGTAGCTGACTTCGCCCGACGGCGAGATGGTGATATTCTCGGCGGTGGTGGGTACGACGATATTGGGGTCCAGGGCCAGCCCATCACCGTTGACGATCGTGCCTTCGGCATTGCGATGAAACGAACCATCACGGGTGTAGGCAAACGATCCATCGGTCAGCTGGACACGAAAAAAGCCGTTGCCTTCGATTGCCATGTGCAACGGCGAGTCACTTTCGATTGGCACTCCCTGACCAAACATCGTCGTGGTCCCCACAGGGCGCACCCCGCTGCCAATTTGCAGTCCAATCGGCGCTGCCTGTCCGTTGGCGATCGGTGCCCCTGGTAGCTTGGTGGCATCGTACAACAGGTCAGCAAACTCCATGTGGTTCTTTTTGAACCCGGTACTGTTAACGTTGGCGAGATTGTTGGCCGTGTTATCGATCAACAACTCCTGGGCCCGCATCCCCGTCGCGCTGGTGAAAAAAGCTTTCAGCATTGTCAGTTCCTCGATTAAATTTTCAGAGCGCCAAATCAGGCTCGAATGCTTTCCTGGACCGCATCCGAGATCGCGCGAATTGCACGTTGGGCAGACTCAAAGCTTCTCGTCCCGACAATCAACCCGATCAACTCGGAAACGGGTTGCGAATTGGACAGTTCACGGGAGCCCTGCAGAACACTCACGTTGGCCGCATCCTGAGCAACAGCGTTCCCGCGTGTGAAATAAATCTGGCTGGCCGTACCAAGCTGTTGCGGATTGTCGAACGTGACCAATCGCAACCGACCAACTTGGGTTTCACCAGCCGATATCCGTCCCTCGGCATCGATGATGATGTTCTCGTCGTTGACATCGCGCGGAACCTGGATCGGTCCGCCCTGCCCCATCACGGGCAAGCCATCGCTATTGACCAGTGTCCCCTGGGGGGAACGAAACAGAATGCCCGAGCGTGAATACAGTTCGCCCTGTTCGCCCTGAAACACGAAAAAGCCATCGCCGGTGAGCGACAGATCCAATGGTCGACCGGTGTGTTCTTTGGTGCCGGGAGTGAAGTCCGTCGCCAGGTCGCGAATGCCGGCCCCCGGGGCAGCCACGGCGCCGGTTTCGACCTGTTTCAGGTTTTCCTGAAAGGACAGCAATTGGCGGCGGTAGCCTGGCGTGCTCACGTGAGCCAGATTGGAAGCGATCACCTCCTGCTGTTTCGTGAAATTCTCGAGTGCCGAAGCACCGCTGTAAATTCCTGTAAGCATTCCGTTGGTTACCGCTGGCTGGATGAATCGGCAGGTTCCGCACAGACTGCGTCACCGGAATTGTTTATCTGTTCCGGAAAAACGTCAGCTCTAGCGATAACGGATCGGAATGCATCGAATGCGGATAGCCGCAAGATTGGGCAAGGATTTCTGCTGGCTGGGAAAGGATTGACGGTTGGGCAAGATTTCCTGCGGGATGCCGCAAACCAAAACCTGCGTTGGATTATGGTTGTCGGAGCGAAGTGATCACGTCGATGACAGAAATGATTAGGTAAAGATTGCCGGTTACGGAGACTTCACCGGCAGTTGGCCGTCATCGTGAGAATCACGAGACGCTGGAATTCAAATCGGAATCGAGGCATGGCAGAGCAGGAAAACCAGGACGGTGAGAACGTACAAAAGTCAGCTGGTAAAGGTGGCTTGATCGTGACGTTGATCGTGGCGTTGGCTGCGATTGCCGGTGGGATTTCGGTGCCGTTTGTCTTCGAGAAAATCACCGCTTCGGCGGATACCCCCGAAGAGGTCGAAACGCTACCCGAGCCCGAACCGGAAGAGGAAGTGGATTTCATTCCCTTCGATGAGGTGACGGTCAACCTGGACCAGGCGCGGTTCAGTCGGTTCTTGCGATTGAATTTTTCGCTGCAAGTGGCCAAGTCGCAAAAGGTCGAAATCGAAAAACAGGTCGAAGCCAAAGCCGCGATCTTCAAAAACTGGATGCAAATTCACCTGTCCGAAAAGAAGACCGAAGATCTGGTCGGCAGTTTCAACCGCAATCGCATTCGACGCGAGATGCAGGATTTTTTTAACAAGACCTTGTTTGATGACGGCGTTGAACGAATTCAAGACGTGCTGTTTGATGAGTTTCATGTCCAATGACTGCGGATGTTCACCAACGATATGACTTTGCTGCCGCGGCCCGCGTCGCATTGCCGCTGCGCCAAAAGCTGAACGCCTGGAGTCGCAAGTCCGCCGAACTGTTCAACGAGCAATGGGCGGGAGTTTCCGCAACTGCCATCAGCACCCGGAGCGCCAATGTCGACGCCAAATCGTTCAGTCAGGTTCAGGAGTCCTGGACCGAACCGAGTTGCGGAGTCCCGATCGGGTTCCGCGACGGGGCACTGAACGGAATCCTGGTCGCGGAGAATCGTCAGATTCGATTGCTGCTAATGGATATTCTGGGCGGCGATGTGGAGGACATCACCGACAAGGATCTGACTTCGGTTGAGGTCAGCCTGGCTGAGATGGTATTTGAACTGGTCGCCGTCAGTTTTAGTGAAGGCTGGTTTGAGCAGGACCCGTTGCCCTTCAAATTAGGGCGATTCGAGGATCAACCCAATCGGAGTCGTCAGTTCGCAGCAGATCGGGAGTTGCTGATTTGCGGTTTGCAAGTTGAATTTTCCGAACAGCTCGCCAATTTGCAGTTGGTCCTGGCCAAAGACGAATCTGTGCAAGTGCTTCGCGTTGAGGCAGCTGATTCGACCGTATCGGCCAGTGGTAAACGGATCCCCGAACATCAGATTGCATTGATCGAAGTCAACCTCCAGGCCCAGCTGGGAACCGCGATGGTCAACATGCCCGACCTGGTTTCGCTGGCTCCTGGCGATGTCGTCGTCCTGCATCAGACCATCGATCAACCCGTTCAAGTTACTGCCAATGGCCAACCGTTGTGCACGGCCTGGCCTGGCAAGCGTCTTCATCAGCAGGTACTTCGCGTCGAAACCCTGGACTAGACAGAACCACCATGAGCACCGAAACGGATCAACCTATCGAAGACCAGCAAGGTCAGGAGCCAGCTGATGACGCTGTCGAATCCCAGGCTGAAGGCGGCGACCAACCGGATATCGAGTCGCCCGAGTTCCAGGAGTTCGCGGACACGGTGGCCGGTAATGGGCCCGGCGACTTGAAACGAATTCAGAAAATACAGATCACCGTCTCGGCTGAATTGGGCCGAGCAGAGGTGCCCATTCAACAGTTGATGAGTTTGGCCGAAGGATCGATCGTCGAGTTGGATCGAGACATTGATAGCCCCGTCGAGCTGTACGCTCAGGGTGTTGCCCTGGCGTCCGGTGAGGTGTTGGTGGTTGACGGTCATTTTGCCATTCGAATTTTAAACGTATACGACAACAAATAGGAGGAATTCAATGCGACTGCCCCCCCGCATATTCCCCGCATTCAGTCTGACGCTGGCGTTGTTGGGTTTCCTGACATGTTTGGGAATCCAATCCGCCGCAGCACAAAATCAGCTACGCCCACCAAGTCCGCTTGGTGGCGACAGTGACCCGTTCGGCCAGGCGACGGCGCGGCTCCAGGCCAAGACGAATCCGTCGCTGCAGGTTGACCAGCGCAATTCTGTTCCGGTCACGGCGCCGCCGATGGGGTCCGGTTCACCGGTCTATCGTGATCCTTCGGTGATGCCAGCGGCGCACGCAACGAATCCGGCAATCGGCGGTGGCGGTATCGAGCGTGCATCCAATCTGGAGCTGATGTCGCAAGCGTTGGGACAGATTCGCAACGAATCAAACACACCGACGATCTCCAACGCTCGACAAGTGGACGCACCCGCTCGTGATGAGATGACCGATTGGCAAGCGTTTCCTCCGCTGCCCCGAGAACAACCGGCGGCATCAACGCAACCGAAAACGACGGGACCTGGCTCAATCGTGACGGAGTCCGAGGTAAGCCAGGAAAGCCTGCAAGATCTCGTCAAACAGCTGGGATTCAGCACGTTGTTTGTACTCTTTTTCGGGGTCGGATTCATCGTGATTGCGAAAGTCTGGACCAGTTTCAACAGCAAGGCTACTCAACCGACAACGCCTTCGAATCAATTCGAAGTGGTCACGGAGCTCAAGCTGGCGGGAAAATCCTGCTTGACGCTGGTCGAGGTTGATTCTCAGCGGTTGGTGATTGCGGCTGATCCGACCGGGATCAAATCGGTCGTGCCCTTGAGTGAATCGTTTGCCAATCGGTTGGCTGCTTTCGAGTCTGATGGCGAACCGCAACAACCATTCACTGATCGTTTGTCAGTCACCGCGGTCGATTCCGCCAGCGATGATCCGGCTGATACCGGTGTTGAGCCCAAGGACATGACCTATTCGTTGGGGACGATCGGCAAACGACGGCAGGCTCGATCGGCCGAATCCAAAACACGTCAACAAGTTCAGTCAGAGATGGAATCCGCGCTGACGGAGTCAGGATTGAAAGAGTTAATCCTGAAGTCACTGCGAGAAGCGTCCTGACCTGAACCACCGTTGGCAAGGAGGCCAACCTCATGTTACCCCCCAATCTGTTAGCACAAATGGAAGTCACCGAGTCATTCGGTGACCTGGCACCGCCGATGCAGATCGCATTGTTACTCGGTGCGCTCAGCTTTGCGACCGCGGCGCTGGTCAGCCTGACGGCGTTCACTCGCATCATCATCGTGTTGTCGTTTGTTCGTCGAGCTCTTTCTACGACCGAGATTCCGCCTAACCAGGTCATTCTGGGGCTGTCCTTTTTTCTGACCCTGTTCGTGATGGCTCCCACGATGGAAGCGATTCAGAAGAACGGGATCGACGAGTACATGGCTGCCCAGCAGAGCGACGATCCGGACAGCTTTAAGTTGGACCAGTTGCTGGGTGTCGTTCGGGCTGAGATCTACAAGTTCATGATCGTGCACACCCGGGAAAGCGACTTGGCGTTGTTTCAGGAGTTGGCCAGCCAGGAGCCGTACCGTGAAGCAACGGAAGCCGAGTCACCTTTGGGGGAAAACGAAATCGACACGATCGATACGCTTGAATCTTCGGCAGCAGCCGATCAGGTGCCGCTGAAAATCCTGATTCCAGCTTTCATCATCAGTGAATTGAAGACCGCCTTCATCATGGGATTCTGCATCTACATCCCGTTCCTGTTGATCGACCTGGTGATTTCCACCGTACTGATGTCGCTGGGAATGATGATGATGCCGCCGGTGATCGTGTCCACGCCGTGCAAGTTGCTGTTGTTCGTGCTGGTCGATGGCTGGCACCTGATTTCTAAAGCGTTGGTCAGTAGTTTTGTTGTGTGACGGGAAACCCTTTGAAGCGTTATGGCAGATAGTTCATCCAATTCGTCGATCAACTTTTCGTTTGCTCAACAAAGCGAAACGTGGTTGTCTGCGACATTCCTGCTGACGTTGGCGGTCTTGATCGTACCGCTGCCGACGTTCTTGCTGGACATGTTCCTGGCAACCAACCTGGCGATTGCGATCCTGCTATTGTTGATCACCTTGAATGCCCGGCGTCCGTTGGACGTTTCGGTGTTTCCATCATTACTGTTGTTGATGACGCTGTTTCGGTTGGCCTTGAATGTGGCGACGACACGGCTGATTTTGCTCGACGGTGATGCAGGCAAAATTGTCGATACGTTCGGAAACCTGGTGGTCGGTGGCAACTTGATCGTCGGCTGTGTCGTGTTCCTGATTCTGGTAACGATTCAGTTTATCGTGATCACCAAGGGTGCCACGCGGATCAGTGAAGTCAATGCCAGGTTTACGCTGGATTCGATGCCGGGTAAGCAGATGGCGATCGATGCGGAACTGAACATTGGTGCGATCGACGAAAAAGAAGCCCGTCGCCGCCGGGAAGACCTCGCGGCCGAATCCGAATTTTTCGGGGCCATGGACGGTGCCAGTAAATACGTTCGTGGTGATGCAATCGCCGGCCTGGTGATCATGGCCGTCAATGTTCTTGGTGGCGTGATCCTGGCGCTGACCAATGGCCAGGCTTTAGCCGAAGCCGTTCAGCTGTACACCATCCTGACCATTGGCGACGGTTTGGTATCCCAGATTCCAGCCTTGATCATTGCCTCCAGTGCTGGTGTACTGGTCACAAAATCATCGTCCGATGCCAACCTGGGACAGGAGATTGGTCGGCAGGTAATGACCGGATACAAGGCGATCTTTACCGGCGGAGTGATCTTGCTGTTCGTCGCGATGGTGCCCGGTCTGCCCAAACTGCCGTTTCTGGGGATCGCCGGAACGATTTTCTGGATGACTCGCCTAGCCAAACAAAAAGCGGAAGTTCCGGAAAAACCAGAACTTGAAACGCCCGAACCGGAAGCCGATGCGGGAGAGGTCTCGGATCAGAAGAACCTTGATGACTTCCTCCAGCATCACCGAATCGTTGTCGAAATCGGGGCCGGATTGATCAATCTCGTCGAACCTGCCAGCGGCAAAAGCATTGTCGATCGAGTGGCCACGATGAGAAAGGACCTGGGAGGGCAATTCGGGTTCTGGATCCCTCACGTGCGGATCCATGACAACCTGAAAATCAACGTCCTGGAGTACCGGATCAAGGTCGGAGGCCGGTTGGTGGGTAAAGGTGAGATTCAGCCCAACGAGTACCTGGCGATCAATCCAGGGGGAGTGCAGGCACAAGTTGACGGTCGGGAAACGGTCGAGCCGGCGTTTGGACTGGAAGCCAAATGGGTGACCGAAGCCAATCGGCGACGAGCGGAACTAGCTGGGTTTACGGTCGTCGATGCGCCTACTGTGCTGATGACACATTTGAGCGAATGCCTGAAACGACACGCCCAGGAGCTGCTGAGCCGCGAGGATCTGCAAAAAATGCTTGAACGGCTGAAGGAGGTTTCGCCAACCCTGGTGGAGGAGCTGAAGCCCGAGGGCTTGACGCCAATCGTCCTGCACCAGGTGCTGATTCACTTGTTGCGAGAGTCGGTTTCAATTTCATCGTTGGAACGCATCATCGAAAGTTGTGCCCATCATTTCCAACCTGGACGACCGGTGAGCGAATTGACCGAAAGGGTTCGAGGGGACCTGGGACCAATCATTGTCGAACCGTTCCGTGGCGAAGACGGAAAAGTCAGTGTGATTTTGATGGAGCCCAAACTGGAAAACCAGTTCCGGCACTCGCTCAACGGCGAAATGATCAGCATGCAGGCGGATGCTTTGGCCAACCTGGTGACACGAATCAAGTCCGCCTGGGAACTGGCATCGATGCAGACCGGGGCTAACGCCGTCCTGGTCGACACTTCACTGCGGTTGCCATTGCGGAAGACCATTTTCCGTTCACTGCCGCAGGTCGCCATCATTTCCTACAACGAAATCCCTGGCGATTTGATGATCAATCCGGTGGCGATGGTCAAGCACGAAGAAGTCTTCACCGTGCCTGGAGAAATGAATGCCCCGCCGGCAGTATCGCAACCAGGAACTGGCAATGGCGGCAACGTGCAACCGCCATCCGCAACAACTCAACCTGGTTTACCCACGGGGCAACGGACCGCCGCGGCTGATCGTCAACCGCAGGAGCAAGTGGCATGAGCCTGGAAAGTCAAATTGTTAATCGACGTATTAAGCGGATCGGTCCGCTGGGCCGGGTTGCTGGCCTGTTGACCGCCAGTCTGGTGGTATTGATTGGACTGGTCAACGGTCTGGCACCGGAAGTCATTCTGCTGCGAGCGTCAATTGCATCCATGCTGGTGGGCACCCTGGTGGCCTTTGGAATCAGCGTCGTGCAAGTGGCCAATCAGCGGCGCAACTAAACGAACAAAATGGGGCGAGGAGATCAGTACGATGAACTTGAACGAGGCAGGAAGCCTCGGTGATACAAATATTTTTGCACACCATCAGGACGCCATGGAACCGGCAATTCAAGCATACAAACAAGCATCCGTCGAACAGGTTCGAGAACAATTGATTCTCGACAACGTCGACTACGTGCGCAAAATCCTCAGCACGTTGACGGTCAATTTGCCGCCCAACTACGATCGCGAGAATCTGGAGCAATCGGGCATCGTTGCGCTGGTGGAAACTGCCAACAGCTTTGATCCGTCAAGGGGCGTTTCGTTTCGCACGTTCTGCTTTCCTCGGATCCGAGGTGCGATCGTTGACGAGATGCGGAAAAACTCGCCGGTCCCCCAGCAGATGATGGGCTATATCAAGCAAGTGACTGCTGCCTACCAGTTGCTCGATCCGCCCGTAACTCCCGAAGCGTTGGCGGAGGCAACCGGGCTGGGGCTCGACAAGACGTTGCAAGTGCTCGAAGCAATGCGATTCTCCCGGCCACAGCACTGGGACGACCTGTACTGCACGGTGCATTCAGGCTGGCGCACAGGGGAAGATGCCCCCGATTCGGCAATGGAAACCAGAGAACTGAAATCGCTGGTCGCCGACTGTATCGAACGCTTGCCTGAACGTGAACGGTTGGTGTTGACCCTGTATTTTACCGAGGACCTGAATCTGGCCGAGATTGGAACCGTGATTGATGTATCGGAATCTCGCGTTTCCAGAATCCTGGCCGCCGCCAAGTTCCGGTTGAAAGAACTGGTTAAGGCTTCTCTGTAGCCAGCCAGCGTGTCCAACTTCCCCCAGACGATTCCAGGAAACTCATTGTGACCAATTCATCCCACCCAGCATCGTCCATCTTGCGAAACTCGGTTGCCAATGTTGCACCGCGCGGCAAAAAGATGATCGGGCCGCCCAGCGTTCAAGCTCACACAGGAAATGGTCATCAGGTCAACGTGCAACACAACAGCGAAGGTGCGATCGAAACGATCGAGATCGTTTGCGATTGTGGCCAGCGGATTCTGTTGAGGTGTAACTATGAATAGTATCAACTGCTACCTGATCTTGCTGGCTGTCGCTGCCAGCTGCTTGGGTGGATGTGCCAGCCCCAACTTGACTTCTTCTGAAACGTTGACGGAAACGATTCCCGAATCCCTGGCGACGTCCGCGGTAGCAACGCCAGAATCCGAAACCGCGATGACTGAGGAAGCAGCTGATGCCATGGCAAAGGCGATGGGTTTGGATTTGGAGCAGCATTCATTCGGTGACATGCCGGAAATTGACAACGCGACGATTGGTCAGGTGTCCTACCAGCAAGAGGTCGACCCGGCTGCCGAGGTTCAAGTGGCTTCCCAGCCGAAATCTCCACAGGGGTTTGAGCAGGGATTCGGGGGCGGAGATCAAGTTGGATCCGGGTTTTCCGATTCTCGTGGCCAGCCAGGATTTGGTGGCCAGGGGCGGCATCAGCCCGGCAACTTTGGCTTTCCCGGTCAACGTCAGCACGGCCGTTTTCCGCAGCCGGGCGCTCCACCGATGAATGTCAATGCGAATTTGTTTATTCCAGGTTACGGGGCCTCCGTCGCCGGGCAAGGATTTTCCCAGGCAACGGTTGTACAGCACGCGGTGCCAAATCAGATGCCGTTGCAGCAACCAATGGGCGGGGTTGAAATGGAACAGCCACCGGCCCCGTCCATGCCCTTCCCCGATACCCGTGGACCGGGGGTCCAAGTGGAGATCCCCAACTACAACGGTTACGCACCGGGGGCCGTTAATCTTCGCGGTGATCAATTGCGTCATCCGCAAGTCACTGCCAACGAAGTTTCACTGCAGCTGCGTCAAATCAACGGACAGCTTCAATCCGAGATTTATGAATTGAAGGAAAAGCTGAACGCGCTCCAGGAGAAATATGATGCTGAGCATCAATTGCGATTGGAAACGGATCAGAAATTGTCCGATGCAAATCAGTTGAATGCGGAATTGAAACGCATGGCTGCTCAGTTGAGTGCCCAGAACGAACGACTGGCGCGCGAAAAGGCCGATATCAAACGACGGGCCGATGATGCCTTGCGTCAGATCGAGACCAAGCTGGATTCGGCGATCATGAGTTCGATCTCAAAAACGATTAAGAACAATTAAGTGAACATGAATCCGGATTCGAAGATGGACAAATCGAACACGAGCATCATCCGTAACCTCACTGTTTTCATGATGCTGACGACCCTGCTGGTTCCCCTGACTGGCTGCCAATTGATGTGCAAGTTTCCGGGCTTGGCGATGCTGTTTGGTGAAGTGGAAGAAGTCGAAACCGTTTATCCACCCTCCAATCAATTCCACGTGTTTGTCAGTCCAGCCTGGCAAAACCGACTGCCGTCGCGGATGGTCTTGATTGCTTCGGGACAAACGGGCGGTAGTCTGGATGCCGAGCAAAGTTTGATGGCTGAGTTGGCGTCCCAGATTCGTGCTCGCGGGATGATGGAAACGGTTGCTCCAGCGAGTGAACGAATGCTCGGCCACCAGGATAACATTCTGCAGGGCAAGTTTGATGAACGCGAATTATCGCGCTTGGGTCGCCAGTACAACGCCGATACGATCGCCCTGATCAAGGTCAACGAGATTCGCACCGTTGCGCCGATGCGGATCAGTTTGACGATTGCGATGGTCGATTGCGATCAGGCGGTAGTGAGATGTAGCGTCGATGGCGTCTGGGACCTGGCTAATCCGCAAACTCAACGCGCGTTCGAAAGCTTCTGGCGCAAATCGGCGGTGCAGGAGTACGAACGCGAGATTCGAAAAATGTCGCCGACGTCGATTCTCAAGTTCGCGACCCACGAAATCTGTGATTGTCTGATCCAGCAAGGCTTGCCGGCGGCAACGAATTCTGAAATTCTGCAAACTTCGTGGCAAGAAGGTGCCCACGGCTTCGACCACTAATAAAAGCACGTATCAGCAATTCCGCGGGACAGGTCATGAAATATCACCAACGGTACAGCGATCAATATTCAATGCGGAACACCATTTGGCGGTTCTGCGATTCTCTGGTTCTGCCAGTTCTATTACTTGGTTTTTTATGGAGTATCTGGGTACTGGTGGCTAGTGCCGTCGAGATGGCATCCCAGTACGACTATTTCTACAACTACTAATCGATTCACCGCCGGCACCGCATTGGGAAGACCAGCGGCTAACAATCTAATCGATTTCCTCGCTGGCTTTGGAGGACGGGATTCGAGCCCCTGTCGTCCAAAGCCTTTTCTATTTCCGGCCGTTAATCCCTGTCACGGCTCATGCTTTGCCGCAGACAACTTTCACGGTCGAATCGGCCATGCTACGTTCGTCCTGCTATAATCGAGTTGGGCACCTTGCCTGATTTTGATTCCCCCCTCACCACGAGCTTCACTCATGCGTCAAGCGTTTTTATCGGGATTATTGGTTGCCCTGTTGGCGCTGCTGATCCTGCCAGCCGATTCCCTGTTCGCGCAAAATTCCAATCAAAAACCGAACATTGTGTTCATTCTCGCCGACGATCTGGGATACGGTGAATTGGGATGTTATGGGCAGGAGAAGATAAAAACGCCCAATATCGATCAACTGGCGACACAGGGAATGCGTTTTACGCAACACTATACCGGTGCTCCCGTTTGTGCTCCGGCCCGCTGCGTTTTGATGACCGGTCGCGATCTGTCTCGCGCCGAAATCCGGGGCAATAAACGTTCCGGTAACGGGCGGGTTTTTTGTGGCCAATGGCCAATTACGGCTGATGCGATCACGATTGCGGAAGTTCTTAAACAGGCCGGATACACCAACGGCGCGTTTGGAAAATGGGGGCTCGGTCCGTCCAATTCGACCGGCTCACCAATGAAACACGGATTCGATCGGTTTTACGGATACAACTGTCAACGCAACGCTCATAGTTACTATCCGCTGTTTCTCGATAGTGATGAACAGGAAGTTCAGATCAATAAATATCCGATCCCTGGGCACGACCGAAAACCGGAAGGCGAAGTCTCGGCCGACGACTATCGAGCTGCCAACTATGCCCCAGACCTGATCTTGAATGAGGCGGTCAAGTTCATTGACCAGAACAAGGATCGTCCGTTCTTCCTGTATCTGCCGTTTGTCGAACCCCATGTCGCGATGCAACCGCCTCAGGAATGGATCGATCAATACCCGGAAGAATGGGATCGGGAAAATGGACCCTATCGAGGCCAGAATGGTTACCTGCCCCATCCGCGACCGCGGGCCGGCTATGCCGCGATGATCTCAGATCTGGATGAACATGTGGGCACGATCTTGAAACGGATTGAACACCACGGTCTGACGGACAACACCATCGTAATCTTTACATCGGACAACGGTCCGACTCATGGGGCCAGTGATCCTCGGTTTCACGTCGGTGGTGCGGCCTGTACGTTTTTCAATTCCAATGGCGGATTGCGAGGATTTAAGGGCAGCTGTTTCGAAGGCGGGATTCGGATGCCGTGTATCGTTCGGTGGCCGGGCCAGGTTAAGCCCGGTTCAACGACGAACGTTCCCAGCTTTTTCCCGGACTGGTTCCCGACCTTGTGCGCCATTGCCGATATTCAACCGCCAAGTCCGGCCGAATTGGATGGAGTCGACTTGTCTGGCGTACTCGGTGGCGCGGCTCACGTCGAGCGAAACCATCCCATGGTCTGGGAGTTTGCCGGATACGGCGGCATCATCGCCATTCGCGATGGAGATTGGAAAGCCATTCGACTGGGAACCAAACGCAACCAGCCTGGCGACTGGCAATTATACAACTTGGCGAACGATCCCCAGGAATCCAAGGACCTGGCGAAACAGTTTCCAGAACGCGTCCAGCAATTGGAACGGCAATTTAAAGACCGACGAATTGCCGAGCCCGATTTTCCTCAACCCATTTATGATTAGCGCTTCGTAACGATTGACGTGGGTTTTGAAGTTACACTAACGCAGTTTTTGCTTGGGCATGAAAACCCGAAGCGTGAGCGAGGGCTACACAAGTGCCGCCCGAAGGGCGGCTTCTCCTCACTTACGTTTCGGGTTTCCATTAAATCAACAGGCCCTGAGGCGTCGGGTTTCCGTAAGTGTGCAACTTCAAAACCTAGTCGTCTTCCTGATCGTAAGCCCCAAATCGCCATTCGATTTCGTCGCGGGGACTGACTGGGAAAACGCCACAGCTCCGGTCTCCCAATTTCCCGTTGACTCGGAAGACCCAATTGTCGCCGCTACCGCCTTCGTTTTCGACGCCTTCAATAGCGGTCAGAAACGCAGTCTCACCCGCACCGCGACTGGTAAACGACAGGTCGCCAATATTCTGGGCGCGTTGCATGATCGACAGCACTGTCGAATCACTCGAACAGGGAATCGCAACCTGAATGTCTTCGCGATCACGGAAATTGATCGCCAGATCAACCGTTCCAGTAGACTCCGTTGACGTCGAACCCGAGGACGGAGCCTGACTTTGTTCGCATCCCAGGGCCAGGCAAGTCAACAGTATCGCCAAATGCGACCATCGAATGGGAAGGATTATGTGTTTAGCTGTCATTTGTGTTTGGTCTCAAAATCCATTGGCTATCAAGGCGACGGGCAACGGAGCTTGATGACCGACGGTGTCTGACGACGTTTCCTGATCAGTAGCGTCCAGCCATTGGAATCCCTGTTGGAAGTCTCCAGAGATATCGCCGCGCCACCCGTGGCCACCATCATAGTCGACCAGCTTCGTTCGCACACCAGCATCGGTAAGCGTTTTAAAACCCTGCAAGGGCCATCGTTTATCAGATCAATGCCGAGACTTGAGAGTTCCAAAACCGCAGAGATCCAGAGAACGGGGAGTCGCTCGATTTTGAAACGGCGAGGATTGGTTTACACTGATCATTTCCGCCCGCGCCTGTTTCGCCCTTACTTCAAAACTCAGTCCATGACTTCACCTTCGACTCCGGAAGCTGCCGTCGCCGTTTCCATGGCTACCGACGATATTGCCTTGCTGACCATGGACCTGCCGGGAACCGGGGCCAATATCCTCAACGATCAGCTGTTTGCCGAATTGGACCAGGCGATGGAATCATTGGCTCAGCGTGATGATCTGATTGGCGTGATCCTGCTATCGGCCAAACCGAATATTTTTGTGGCCGGTGCTGACCTGAACAATATCGTCGCTCACCTGGATTGGTCCGACAAAGAGATTATCAGGTTCTGTGAACGCGGCCGCGCCGTGATGGCTCGGTTCAGTCGGTGCCCGTTTCCATCGGTGGCCGCCATTCACGGAGCTTGTGTGGGGGGTGGTTTGGAATTGGCGTTGTGGTGCGATCATCGGATCGCCACCGATCATCGCCGCACCGTGCTGGGGTTGCCCGAAGTCAAATTGGGGCTCGTTCCGGGGTGGGCCGGCACTGCGCGTTTGCCACGGATCGCGGGGCTGGAACATGCGGCCGACCTCGTCACCAGCGGTCGCCTGGTTGACGGTGCGGAAGCGAAAACAATGGGATTTGTCGACGAGGTTGTCTCCGAGGATCGGCTGGTCGAATCAGCGATTGCGATGATCGGGCGCACGCATACTTCCCGGGCTTTTGTGACGGATCGCAAGTCGATCATGGGGCCAGTTCCCGGTATTGATCCTGATGATTCTGAATCGGCCATTGACACGATCAAGTCGGTGGTGGAAACCGTGGGCGAACGCATTGTTTCCAATCGCGATATTTTTCTTTACGCCCCCACCGTCGTGCTTGAGCACATGACGCGTACCGCCGCGACCGGCATTAAGCAGGCCTGGGATTCGGAGTCGATGGCGATGGCCCAGGTCTGGGGTAGCCCCGCCAGCCGTGGTCTGCTGAACCATTTCTTTCTGGTCGATCGCAATAAGAAAAGCCCGGGGCTGGTCGATCTGTCCATTCAATCGCCGGTCCTGGACGCGGTCGGAATCGTCGGCGCTGGGGTGATGGGAGCCGCGATCGCCGAAACCTGTGTCGCTGCCGGGCAGCACGTTCGACTGCTTGATGCCGATCGAGAAGTCGCCCGCCGCGTTGCTTCGGCAATGCAACCTGCGGGCGAAAAATCTGGTGGTACCATCGAGGTCGCTGAATCCTATTCCGATTTGGTTGATCGAAACCTGGTTATCGAGTCCGTGGTGGAAACCTTAGATGTCAAGCGTCTGGTGTTGGAAAAGATCTCTGCTGCTGTTCCGGACTCGACCGTGATCGCCTCCAACACATCGGCCATTCCGATTGAACAACTGGCCGCGGCGATTGCCGGACCGGAACGGTTTTGTGGGATCCATTTTTGTCATCCCGAACTGATGTCGCTGGTAGAGGTGGCCTGTGGACCGCAGTCCAGTGAGCCCACCGTGGCCGCGTCGGTCAACTGGTTGCGCGGATTGCGAAAAATGCCAGTCGCCATCAACGATGGGCCTGGGTTTGTGGTCAACCGACTGCTGGCGACGATGCTGGATCAAGCCTTGCGGTTGTACAAACACGGAATCTCGATCAAGCAAATTGATCATGCGCTGCGAGAGTTTGGGTTCCTGGGGGGGCCCTTTCAGATCGTCGACGTGATTGGCGTCGACACGTGCATGTATGCCGGGAGGACGATGTGGGAAGCCGGTTTGCAATGCGTTTCGGTTTCGCCAATCCTGCCTCGGCTGATGAAGCTGGGCCGGCTGGGGCGAAAAAAAGGGAGTGGCTTCTATCAGTACCCCGAAGATACGCCGCAAGGTCAGCTGGACCCGGAAGTCGACCAGTTGCTCGATGGCTATCGTGTGCCGGCCGACGAAAGGTTGCCATCGATGGATGACAAACTGATCGTCAAACAGATTTTGTGCCCGATGGCGATGGAAGCCCTAAGAATCATGGATGAGGCGCTGGTCGCCGATTATCGAGATATCGACTTGTGTGTGATTCACGGATTCTCGTTCCCCAAACATCGAGGTGGAATCCTGTTCTGGGCTGATCAGACCGGTTGGGCGACGGTCCGTCAAACGCTGCTGCACCTCGCCGATCAGGATGAGCGTTGGAAGCCTTCCGACCAGGTAAATCGACTGGCCGACGCCCATGGCCAGGTTTACGAAATCAAATCTGGGCATTGATCCGATAGCAACGCCAGGCAACCGAGCCCGTAAAACGAATACTCCACGTCGTGAGCCTGGTCCCAGGCGGCCGCCTGAAAACCACCTTCGTCCCGTTCCATCGACCGAACAAACTTGGCGGCTGCGCGAACGTCGATTTCGTCCAGTGCCTGCAAGTCGATCAGGGTCAGCATCCCGGTAAATGTACTGAGCAGGTCGGCGATCGGAATTCGTGTGTTGGCTCGCAAGCCGCCTTCGTCCGTTTGCATTTCAACCAGAAAGTCGAGGGTCGTGGCTACCAGTTCCGGATCTTCGCGTTCATCCATTGCATCCAGCATCAGCAGGCTGGCAACGGCAGCCGCGGTGGGGTTGGTGCCGGCACGCTTGGACGCCCGAATCTCACGCCAGCCGCCATCTTCCTGACGTTGGCTGTCGAGAAAGGCAATGATCCTTTCGGGCTCTGGGACTGGCCGATCGATTAGCTGCAGTACCAGCAAAACCAGAAAGGAATGGTAAGTACTTCCGGCATGCCCTTCCGGTGCTTTGGCGTATCCGCCGTCGGGCCGTCTCAGTGATTCCAGAAAGCCAGCCACCTGGTCGGGCCAGTTGGGGTCGGAATCGGCAAAGATATCTTTGCCCGAGGCAACCTTCAGCAAGTTGGCGGCATAGAACAGCGAAAAGAAATCGACGATCGTCTGGTGTGAGGCCAGTTGCGGTTTCAGGAATTGCTCGGCCCGTTCAGCCACATCTCCGTATAGCTCTCCCAGGATCGAGAGAGCCCGTAAGGCGAACGCGGTATAGTACAAGTCGCTGTCCCCTTCGCGACCACCGAAGCCACCATCCGGCTTTTGCGCGTCAAGAAAATATCGCGTGTGCTGCTGCCGCGTTGAATCTGACAGACGACCAACACCAGCGGCCAGTCGAATCGTCAACTCTTGCAGATAGGCCGACACGACTAGCTAGTCTCGGCCAGAAACGGAGTCAGGGCGTCGACGAACATCGACGGAATGGGAATCGATTGTGGCTTTTGTCCGTGTTGCAGCTGGCAGCAAACAGCGGTGATCGATCCATCCGCCACCGATGTTGAGTCCCGGGAAAACTGAAACCGATACGTCACGCTTGACGATCCGATGCGACTGACGGAAACTGCGACTTCGATCATTTCTTCAAACCGGATCGCGTTGCGATAGTTGCATTCGGCGTGGACCCGCGGCCAACTGACCTGCGTGCCATCGATATCGCACATTACTCCCAGCCCCAGTGAGCGCAAGAACGCATGCTCGGCCTGCTCCATGTAGATGAAGAAGTTGGAGAAGTGCACGATTCCGGCCGCGTCGGTGTCACGAAACTCGACGCGGCGGCTGGTTTGAAAAACCTCTGGCATCCGGCACAGACTTAGTCGCCTTTGTAAGGCAACAGAGCCATGAAGCGTGCTCGTTTGATCGCCGCGGTCAAGGCATGCTGGCTGACCGCCGAGCAACCGCTTTTACGGCGGCCTTTGATTTTGCCGTGACGATTGGTTTGTTCTTTCAACAACTCAATATCTTTATAGTCCACATACATCGGACGCGGACGTACGCCATCGACGTACAACGGGTCTTTGCGTGGAGTCCGGGTTTTGGTTTTTGCCTTACGGCGACTGGTTTTTCTACGAAATTTGGCCAATGAACTCGAAGCCTCAATCGGTTTCCTGATAAATCGACAGTTCCAACAACAAAACAGGACGGAGTCTGTCCAACCCCGTCCGTAGTCCCGCTATTATGCAAATCGGCTGTTTTTTAGCAAGGCTATAAATTATTCCTTCCGCCAGATACCGTTTCCGAACCCGAATCGCCGATCCGCTATAATCAAAGCTTCATTTTGATGATTCGAGGAGGCTCCATGAGTTACCACTTTTTGACCAGATATGCGTTGGCGGTTGTTTTTGCAGGCTTTTTCGTTGTTTCGGCGGATTGCAGCCCACTGTTGGCTCAGGAAACCAAGGCGGAACCCGCCAGCCAACCGGCCGAACAGGACGCCGAGGGCTGGATTCAACTGTTCAATGGCAAGGATTTGACCGGTTGGACCGCCAAAATCCGGGGCCATGAGCTGGGGGACAACTACGCCGATACCTTCCGTGTCGTCGATGGCAAACTGGTCGTCAGTTACGAAGACTATACCGACCAGGACATGGTTTCGATGGACGGTCAGAACAAGCCCAGGTGGGAAAAGTTTGGTCATTTGTTCTACAAAGACACGTTTTCTCACTACATTTTGAGGGCCGAGTATCGGTTTGTCGGCGATCAGGTCAAAAACGGTCCTGGTTGGGCATTTCGCAACAATGGCCTGATGCTGCACGGTCAAGACCCGGCGAAGATGGGCCTTAATCAGAGTTTTCCGGTCAGCATTGAAGTCCAACTGCTGGGAGCGACAGCCGACGCTGCCGATGATTCCCGACCTACGTTGAACCTGTGCACTCCAGGAACCAACGTGGTGCTCAATGGCAAACTGACGACCGCCCATTGCATGCCGCGAGGGGTTTGCAAAGCTCCAACGTTCAAGGGGGATCAATGGGTCACCGTTGAAATCGAAGTTCGTGGCAGCGAAGTCGTTCGTCACAAAGTCAACGGTAAAACCGTGCTGGAGTACACTCAACCGCAATACGATCCTAATGATGGCGACGCCAAAAAATTGATCCAGGGTGACAACTTGTTGCTCGATCACGGAACGATTTCGATTCAGTCCGAAAGTCATCCGACCGAGTTTCGCAAAATTGAGTTGAAACCGTTGAAGTAGTTTTGAAAAGGGTTGTCCATGGGTGACTTCGTCGCCACCGAGATTGTCAAACAATTCCCCACGCCAACGGAGCCGTTGGTGATTCTGGACGGGGTCAATGTTTCGCTGAATCGCGGCCAAAGCCTGGCCGTGGTCGGCCCCAGCGGGAGCGGTAAAAGTACCTTCCTGCAGATTGCGGGAACGCTGGACCAGCCGACTTCCGGGACGATCGAGTTGCTTGGTCAGCGTTTGAACGAGCTTAAAAGCCGTCAGTTGGCCGAGTTTCGCAATCACAACCTGGGGTTCATTTTTCAGGACCACCATTTATTGCCTCAGTTGTCGGCACTGGAAAATGTGCTGGTGCCCGCCGTGGCCCAGCATTCCGCTGATCAAGCGGCCGTTGAGCGGGCAACGGAATTGCTGCAGCGAGTCGGATTGGCCGAGCGAGCCTCGCACCGCCCAGCCGAATTATCCGGGGGTGAACGCCAGCGCGTCGCCGTGGCTCGTGCGTTAATCAATGATCCCGTTTTGATCCTCGCCGATGAGCCCACCGGTAGTCTCGATCCCGGCAGTGCCGACGTCGTGGGTTCGCTGTTGCTGGAGTTGCAGGCCGAACGCGATTCGATCCTGATCTGCGTCACCCACAGCCGGGAGCTGGCTGCCACGTTCGAGCAAACGGTTCGATTGGAAAACGGGAAGTTCGTTCCGCTAGAGTAAACAGCGAACTGGAAACCCGACGCGTGAGCGAGGGCGCGCGGCGACGTCGCGCAAAATGGAAACCCGACGCGTGAGCGAGGGCGCGCGGCGACGTCGCGCAGAATGGAAACCCGACGCGTCAGTGGGCTCGAAATCGGTCCTGCCCATTGATGGTGTAGTTGATTACGCTTCGCAACCCTTCGTCGTTAAATACCCAGCGAATGCTACCCCGTTCTGCCCACCAGTTCTCCGTTTCAACCGGTAGTGAATCTTCTTTCAGCTTACGAGTACACCATGCTTTCAGATCGCCCCGTACTTTCTTGGGCCGCGTTTCAAAAGCACTCACGACCGCGTGTAAGTGGTTCGATCTGCAATTGACTGCGTGGCAAAACCATTTTCGAAACCTGCAAGTTTCGCAAATTTGACTCTCCACAATTTTACGTTGATGGAGGTTTAGTATATTTGCGTCTTCAGAAATGATCGCGGCTGCTTCCAGTTCGCGAATAGGGTCCGGCATCTTCCAGCCCCGCTGATATTCAACCCAGCCTCGTTGATCTCCTGGAAGCCAGGTTCCGTAAGTTGAAATCGTGATAAAAAAAGCCATCGGGTCGTCCATCGACCAAACTCCTGTATTTCATCTACAGAGACTATCTCGCGAAAAATAGAATAAAAGACGTCACTGGTGCAAATGTACACCTGTTGCGGGAGGAGGTAAAGTACTGATTTTCCTCGCTGACGCTTCGGGTTTCCATTGTCGCTGGCGCGACAAGCTCCCTCGCTGACGCTTCGGGTTTCCATTGTCGCTGGCGCGACAAGCTCCCTCGCTGACGCTTCGGGTTTCCAATGTCGCTGGCGCGACAGGATCCCTCGCTGACGCTTCGGGTTTCCATTGTCGCAGGCGCGACAAGCTCCCTCGCTGACGCTTCGGGTTTCCATTGTCGCTGGCGCGACA